>NZ_SRYB01000017.1:0-105094 GCF_004793975.1 Lepagella muris | reverse complement strand
AATAAATTACGGAAAAATTACGGTTTTAAAACCGTAATTTTTCCGTAATTTATTAGTCGTCCAAACTTATTCATAATAAACGAATTACTTTGTCTATAATTTTTACGCTCATCTTTTCATCAAATATCTTACAACATATTGAATCTCGTCGAGAACCTATGGCTGCAATTGATCTTCCACACAATTTTGCCATGTCAGATGGACGAACGCCACATTTTATCAAAAGACATGTTCGGAACTCCGGTTGTGTTATTTGTCCAAATGTAAGAAGATTCAGTCTTTCCTTAAATTGTGGAGAACTATCAAGCACCGCATTTTCCAATTCTATCCATAAATCATCATCATTTATTGATAAATCAGCCTTGATATATTCAAGAATTTTCGCATAAGCCGCTGACTGAAGTATTATCGGAGAAATGATTTTAACCTTATCCCCCTTAGATGCCAACGACAACAATTCTTTCCTAAGCCTATTACGCAAATCTATCTCAATATTTTTGGGATTAACCGGAGAATCTTGATGATTGTCAATACAATCCCCATTGTCTTGTGGAGCATCCTCATCCAATTCTGAATAAGTCTTTTGATTTTCAGCATTACCTTTATCTTCACTCTCAACTATATTGCTCAGCATATTGACTTTATCAAGAGCTGATTTCAATATAATTATACGATCAAGAAGTTTATTCCTTTTATATAATACAATTGCAACCATAAACATCCCGACAATCAATATGCCAAAAATAAGGATTATCAGATTTTCATTCAAATTCTCCGCTTTTTTTCTTTCCCTCTCATGAATAATATAATTATATTCTGCCTGCTGCATCAATGCCAGATCCTTATTGTTGGCATTAAACTCAGATTCCAATAAATTCCTATAGGCTGAAACGTGTCCAATCAAAGTATCCACGTCTACCTTATTGTAGAACTCGGAAGAAAGTATAATCTTATAAGCCTTCCTTTTATTGAGATTATCTTTACTATTTACAATTTCAAGAGCATACATATATGCTGTATCCAGAATCCCTGCCGAATAATAAATCTGTGCTGCATAATTCATGGCAGCCTGTCTGGATATCTTGCTAACACGATCCGGAATGCCTCGGATTATTTTAAGAGCAGAATCATTCTTTCCTTTATAATATTTCACGGCAGCAAGATACATCAAACTTTTCGCCTTAAAAGAATCACGAAGGTTAACACTTCTATCAAGTGCTTCTAAAAAATGTTGCTCCGCCTTGTCCAATTGTGAATCTCTCAAACATATCGCACCCAACAACTGAAGATCGTAAATTTCATTTAATGTATCCTTCTTCTCTCTGCTGATATCAATGACTCGTTCAATACATGGTATTGCCTGGTCATACAGACGCAGTTTATCCAACAACCGACCAGTCTGACTCAACACCCGACAATACAATTCCATATCCGAGTTATCTTCTGTCAACTCATCCAATGCTTTATTAAAATATCTTAGAGCCGTAGGATAATCTCCAATATCAGCATATACCCGTCCGCCATAATACAACGCCTCCGGATAATACCCATCGTCTTTATGAGATTTTGCATAATCCATCACTTTCCTAATAAGACTATCAGAAGTATGGACTACATATCGTTTATCATTGAGTTTTATTGTCAGCAGATCATAATAATTACAGTCTGATTTTGAAAGAGAATCCCTATTAATCGTCGCAAACAATACCGTAGCTTTATCCAAAGAATCTCTTGAAAGCTCATCCACACGCGATAAGCGAGCATCCCTTTCTCCCGAACAGGCAGAGAATACACTCAATAAAATCATAAAGAGCAATAATCTGACATATATCATATTAAGCATATATATTGAAGTAGTACCATTTATTTAAATTACAAATTATATATAACCGACCCACGGATTGTCGTGAATCTGTGGGTCGGTTTTGGTGTCTATTCGGTGAGATTGACGAGGGAGTCGGAATCAGCCGAAGAAGTTGCCGAGCTCGGCATTTGATTTCGGATAGAGGAGCATGTCGTTGGCTATCTGTGTCGCCACTCTCGTGCCTTTTGTCTCTTTTACTATTGTGAGTGCCCATTGCAATGCGCTCGACGGACCGTTGGCAAGCACATATTTGCCGTCAACCGTGACGCGTGCCGCCTGCACGTCAGCTCCTTCAAGCATCTTCTCAAATCCGGGATAGCACGTAGCCTTAACCCCTTTCAGGAGTCCGAGCTGACCGAGCACTACTGCCGGAGCTGCACATATAGCCGCAATTCTCCCCTCCGGCGAGGATGCCTGACGCTGAAGAAGACCACGCAACGGTGCGAACTCGTAGAGATTTGTGGCTCCCGGCATACCTCCGGGAAGAATCAGCCATTCGGGTGCTGAAAAATGAGTGTTGTCAAAGAGCACATCTGCTGTCACTGTGATGCCGTGTGCGCCTGCCACACGCAGCGATGATGTGATGGAAACTGTCTTTACAGGGATATTCGCTCTGCGGAGCACGTCTACAACTGTAAGGGCTTCAATCTCCTCAAAACCTGCCGCAAGAAATAAAAATGATTCGTTCATATCGGTTATTTTTTTAGGTGTGATATCAAGAAGAATTAGGTTATGTAATTTTTGTCAAATTTACGCCTCAAAATTAAACATAATTATTCATTTTTACTAATTTTGCGTTATATTTTTTCAATTAATATCTCATTTATTTCATGATACGATATTTTTCAGCCTTATCTGTGGTGGTTGCGGCTTTCGCAACCGCAATTTTATCCATATCCTGCAACCGCCCGAAAGCATTTTTACGGGAGGAGGGGATGATATGGAACACGGTGTACCATATCACATACGAAAGCGAAAAGGATCTAAGTGATTCCATAATATCCACTCTCGATATGGTAGGGAAAAGTCTGAACGTATTCGACAAAGCATCGCTGCTGAGCCGAGTGAATGAGTCTGACAGCATTGAGGTAGATGATCTGTTCCGCAGAGTCTACGAGGCATCTCTCTGCATCAACGAGGCAAGCGACGGCATGTTTGACCCCACCCTCTCCCCGCTTATCACAGCCTGGGGGTTCGGACCGGGACATAAACTATCTGCCGACACGACTGCTATCGACAGTATCCTATTATTCACCGGTATCCGCAAGACACACCTCAACGGCAACATGATTGTTAAAGACGACCGCCGCACCCAGTTTAATTTCTCAGCCATAGCCAAGGGATTCGGATGCGACATGGTTGCCGAGATGATGCGGCGCAACGGTGTGGAGAATTATCTGGTGGAGATAGGCGGTGAACTGACCGTCAGTGGGCATGGTCCGAGTGGTGATGAATGGAAGATATCTATCGACCGTCCGATACAGACCGACACCACGGAGATACATGACTCAAACGCCATTATTCAGATTACCGACTGCGGCGTCGCCACGTCAGGCAATTACCGTAATTACAAGAAGACCGACAAGGGGATAATCGGACACACGATCTCACCCTTGACGGGGCGTCCTGTATCAACAGACGTAATCAGCGCGACTGTAGTGGCTCCCTCTTGCATGGAAGCCGACGGTGCAGCCACTGCCTGCATGGCTGCCGGATCAGAGATAGCAAAAAGGATGCTTGATACACTCAAATATGAGGGTATGCTCATATTGTCAGATTCCTCCACGTGGATGACTGATGGATTCAGGCTTATGGTCATCGAAGAAGCTTCGGTGCCTGGAAATAAAGTCCGAAATTGATACCGAAATTCCAGTTCCCTCGCGGTGAACTTAAATAGTTGGCATATAGCGATAGGCTCGCAAACGGGAAGTTGTAAACCAATGCAACCTCCCCTATAAACTGCGGATGACGCATCCAGCCGTCATAGACAGCATTCCCAGCCGCATCCGCAGCTACATCTCTTATCGGGCAATAGGCGAAGAAGTCGCCACGGAGCTGCGCACGGCTATATGGAGTCCATACGGGCGACAACCCTATGGCTCCGTAATTGTCGGATCGGAACGCGACGTTGAAGTAATTGCGGGTGGCTGGCGTCGGCGCAAATGCCGGGGCATGAACGAGGGTGGCGGTATAATTCTGATACAGTTTCTGCAATGTCACTATACCGTTGACCATTGCTCCAAGTTTGAACTTCGGATGAAGTGAGAAATAATGTTTCCACATCAATTCTGCGGAACCACGCAGATGTGAAGTCCACCAGTCGGATTCATCAGAATCACCTTGCATGAACTTGTTCTGCTCGTGGCTGAGTAATATATTGAGCCGCCATTCCTTTCCAGATGAAGGATACATCTGATCGTTGAGCGTGTTCAACTCTACACCAGTCTTAAATGCAGCTATCCGATAATGGCTCTTATCCTTATCCCCGTCGGCAAAGTCGCCTGAATTATACGGGAAATAGTCATTGCTCTCCCAACCCCACGTAAGGTTGGCGAACCCCTTGGCTTTCCTTCCCAATGCCCAGCAATAGTCAAGACGGAAGAAGCCTTGAAGATCAGTGATGAATGACGGGGTGGAATTCTGATAGAAGAGCAATTCAGAATCGTAATATTTCTGCCTACTGACCACGGCACTCAACTCCATATATGAGGGTAATGCCGATCTCATCGCGAAACGAGAACGCAGTTTGGCGGCATAGTATGACTGCCCGATCCATCCGCTGAGGTCGATATCCATACTGTTGAAGCTCAATGTGTGATACCCTAAATTGATGTAGAGCATATTGTTGGTGGATGACGTGATCCAGCCTCCCACTCCGAGACTCCACGGATTCTTCACTGTTGCCTCAAGTAGAAGCGTGTTGTGTCCGTCCTTACCGAGTTCCGCCTGTGGGAGAAGGTCAGACAGCTTACCGTCGGTCACAGCACGATAGTAGGCATTCTGCACCTGATCCATTGAAATCTTATCATTGGGTTTCCCTTCGTCGAAGAGATACTTCAGATAACGCGCCTGACCGGGTGTTGCACCTGTCACGGACACAGAATCAAACATCACATCCGGAGTGGCGGCGGCAAAACGTTGCCTGCGTGCCGTGACGTCGCCAAGCGGCTCGCGTGCGGAAAGACGACTCTTTATTGAATCCACCATTGACAGACCCGTCTTGTAGCCTATCGAATAAATCTCCTCTGCAGCCCCGAAATCAAGCACCCCGAAATCAAGCACAGGCACCTGTATCTTCACTCCTTCCGCTGCCGGAAGGCTATAATTGTTATTCTGGATAATCATATCCTCCAGCTGACTATATATATCCCCCTTCTTAGGTTTTGTATCGGCTGATGAGACCGACACTCCGATTATGAAATCCGGCTTGAAATCCTCCCTCATCACATCTACCGGGAAATTATCGTAGATTCCGCCGTCATACACCAGCACCCCATCCATCTCTATCGGCCTGAATACAAGAGGGAAGCTCATTGAAGCACGCACGGCATCCCCCAATGATCCCGAACGGCACACTATCTTGCGCTTATGATAGACATCACTCGTAACACAACGGAACGGCACAAACAGATCATTGAAATTCTCCCCACATTGCTCTGAATATGGTGCGTAAAGACGCATAAACTCGATGTTCATCGGCAATGGGCTTATAAGCGACGTCGGTATGATCTGACCGACCATATCGGTGGTATCCTTGAAATTCACATTCAACGACAACCATTGCGGCGTAGGGGCAGGCGTATTGAAGTAGTACACCTCATCCTTGCTTATGGTGCCGGTGCTCCAGTTGCTGAAATCCTTTGACGTGAACATTTTAAGCATCCTTTCCGGCGACCATCCGCAACTGTAAAGGCTACCCACTATCGCACCCATCGACGTGCCCGCCACATAGTCTATCGGAATATCATTATCTTCAAGTGCCTTGATTATGCCAACATGGGCTATGCCTTTCGCTCCTCCCCCACTGAGCACCAAACCTACTTTCTCCCTCTCTCCGGCATGGGCGAATGTCGTCGGCAATGCCATGACTACCGACAACAGGACAGTCCTGACGACTATTTTAGATAATTTATGAAGCAACATGATTGTGTAATATGGTTTATAGTTTATAGTTTATAGTTTATAGTTTATGGTTTATAGTTTATAATTGAAAATTGAGAATTTAGAGTTTGGAATTGGGAATTGAAGTTTAATAGTCAAACATTAACCATAAATTCTCCATTTTCCATTTTCCATTTTAAATTCTAAATTTTATTATCATAATTTATAATCTTATAATGCCTTCACTCCATAAATTGTTTGCCAGAATCATGGGTAATCATGGCTCAGGAGCCGTGTCAACAAAAAATCAGACGGATTGAGCTGTCCGTTCTTATAGAATCGGAGCCTCAATCCGTCTGAATTATATATTTACCGTGGTCCTTACACCGGATGGTTTATATCTGATGATTTATATAGGAATCCTTGAATCCGAGGAAATAGAGAACCCCGTCTATACCTATAGTGGATATACTCTGTCCTGCCTCCGCCTTCACCTTAGGTTTCGCATGGAAGGCTATGCCCAAACCTGCCTCAGAAAGCATCGGGAGATCGTTCGCTCCGTCGCCCACGGCAATAGTCTGCGCAATGTCGATGTTCTCCACCTGTGCCAACAGACGCAACAATTCCTTCTTCCTTCTGCCATCGACGATATCTCCGAGATGCCTGCCTGTCAGTTTCCCGTCGGGACCCACCTCCAGATCATTGGCATATACATAATCAAAATTATACTTCTGCTTCAGATAGTTGCCGAAATATGTGAAGCCACCCGACAGGATAGCAGTCTTATAGCCCGAACGCTTAAGCACCTCCATCATGCGATCCACACCCTCCGTGATAGGAAGATTCTCTGCGATCTCCTTCATCACGCTGACATCAAGACCTTTCAGAAGGGCGACACGACGCTTGAAGCTCTCCTCAAAATCGATCTCTCCCCTCATGGCGGATTCTGTTATCGCCCTCACCTCCTCGCCGACTCCTGCTCTGTCAGCAAGTTCATCTATCACCTCCGTGCGTATCAGCGTGGAATCCATATCAAAGCAGATCAGACGTCGGCAACGGCGGTAAAGGTTATCCTCCTGGAGAGATATGTCGTAGTTGAGTTTGCTCGACAGCTCCATCAGTTCCTTCTGCATGGAAAGCAGATCAGTAGGCGTGCCTCTCACCGAAAATTCTATACACGCCTTGGTGGCAGGCTGCTCCTTCTCGTCAAGGGGGATACGACCTGTCAGACGAGATATTGAATCTATGTTAAGCCCCTGATCTGTTATGACGCGGGTGGTCTCCGAAATCTGACGCGCTGTGATCTTGCGTCCGAGAATCGTGATGATATAACGGTTCTTACCCTGCATCCCTACCCAGCGGTCATATTCCTCTTCTGAAATGATATTGAACGACACCTGCACTTTCAGATCATTTGTCTTGAAAAGCAATTCCTTAAGAATCTCACCGCTATTCCGGCTATTGGTCTTGAAAAGTATTCCGAGAGAGAGGGTATGATGGATGTCGGCCTGACCCATATCAAGGATATCGGCATCATAGCGTGCAAGGATTTCAGTCAGTGCCGTAGTGACGCCGCATCGGTCGGCACCGGTCACATTGATAAGTATCAGTTCGCGTTCGTCCGCTTTTTCATTCTCCATATATTTGCTCTTATAAAATTAGGACGACACCGCATGGCGTGATGTCGTCCCAATAATCCGATTATAAGTCACATATTACGCATTCTTCTGCAATCTTCATTCAGCCTCGGAAGATTTCTCCTTCTTGTCAAGAAGAGCTATCTTCTCCTTGATCTGGCTTATATCCTCCTTGATCTTCTGAATCTTGCGCTCCATATCCTTCAGGAGGGAATTACCTGCCGAAGATTTGATGTTGAAGAATCCGAGGTTGTTCTCTATTGTCTTCAGCTCTGCCTGACGTGCCTCCATAGCTCTGACAAGACGGTCGCGCTCCTTACCGAGCTTATTGCCGTCGCCCTCCATCTTCTTGACCTCGCCTTCAAAGCGACGCATGCGCTGACGGGATTCGCGCAGGTCAAACGCACCGTAAAGACGGTCGAGTTGCTCACGATATTCGGCATTGATGGCATCCTTCTGCTTGAAGGGCACGTGTCCGATTTTCTGCCATTCAGCCTGAAGCTCACGGATAGTTCCGATCACGTCCTTGCGCTCAGCCTCCTCGGAGATGGCACTCAGTTTCTCAATCACGGCTTTCTTAGCCTTCAGGTTCTCGGTCTCCTCATCACGTCTGCCGTTGAGAAGCTTCTTACGTGCATCATGGAAAGCATCCACCGCAGCACAGAAGCGTTTCCACACCTCGTCGCCCTGCTTGCGGCGCACGACGCCGACAGTACGCCATTCCTTCTGGAGAGCCACCATCTCATCGTAGGCGGCACGATCCTCGTAGCGGTCTTTAAGAGCCTCCGCCTTCTCGCAAAGAGCCTCCTTCTTGGCGAGGTTATCCCTGAACTCCTCCTTGGTCTTCTTGAAATATTCAGCCTTCGCTGTGAAGAAATCATCACAAGCCTTTCTGAATCTGTTGAAGAGAAGAGTGTTCATCTTCTTGGAAGCGTAGCCTACACCCTTCCACTCTGCCTGCATCTCGATTATCTCCTTAGTCACCTTATCCCAGTCGGCGAAGCTCTTGAGGGAAGCCATATCCACAGCCTCAGCCTTTTCGCAAAGAGCTGTCTTGGCATCCTCATTTGCCTGCTCGGAAGCCTTGCGAGCCTGGAAGAAGTCCTGATGACGCTTGTTGATGATAGTGGACAGCTCCTTAAACTGGCTCCAAATCTCCTCCCTTATCTCACATGCAACCGGACCAATCTCGCGCCACTGCTCATGTAGAGTCTGAAGGCGCTTGAAGGCATCGATCGGATCCGGCTCCTCGGTCAGTTCCCTGGCTTTCTCTATGAGGGCGTTTTTCAGTTCAAGATTCTTCTTGAAATCAAGGTCGCGCAGCTCCTTATTCATCTTCAGACGATCATAGAACAGCTCTACCACGCTCTGATATGCTTTCCAGATATCGTTGTCAGCACCAGCAGGCACCTCACCGACAGCCTTGAAATCCTGCTGCAGCTGCTGGAACTTGGGGAAATGCACGTTGATATTGTCGATATCTTCGGCAAGAGTCTTAAGCTCCTCTATGATTCTGTTTTTCTCCTCAAGATTTTTACGACGTGCCTCCTCTTTCTCCTCAAGAAATGCATTCCTCTTCTCACGGAAATCGGCAAGGAGCGTCTTAAACACAGCCTCATTCTCATCGGGAGTGGCAGAGAATGTCTCCGGAGAATTTCCGGCAGACACAAAAGCATCAAGCTCTTCGGCAAGCTGCTTGTTGTGGAGAATATAGAAGGCCTGCTTCAATGCCGCCACATCCTTGTGTGCCTCCATGTCGCCGGCAGCGACAATCTCTTTGAGGGCATCCACCATCTCCTCTTTTGTCATGGAGTGGTAGTTGCGCACGGGCTCTTCCTTCTCACCCTCCGCCTGGTCGGCGACGGCTGCGATGTCGAGAGAGGGAGATGTTTCTTCGGCGCAAACGTTGTCACGTTCTGCGCATTCGCATGCTTCTGACGCTGCTTCGGCAATTGCCTCAGCGTCTACACGATTCAGGTCGTCTCCCGATGGAGACAGCTTATCAAGCTCATTCATAGCTGACAGGTAGATTTTGTTCGGGTCAGGCATCCTCCGCTTCGTGCAGAATGCTCCCGACCGTCTTGGTTGCTTATTTATGCGTCAAAATTAACAAATATATCTCAATCGGCAAATTTTAACGCACCTTAATTTATTAATTATTCTTTTTTAAAACTTTGGCGGATATTATCCTTATATCCTCCTTCGGGCGATCAGACGGGTCAGTCTCCACTTTTTGTATCTTCTCGACCACGTCCATCCCTTTGACCACTTGCCCGAAAACGGTATAGCCGCCGTCAAGGTGCGGGGTGCCACCCACTCTGGAATAGTCAGCCTTCATCTCTGCCGGCAATTCCTCATGAGCCACGTTATCCTCCGTCTCCTTTATAAGCTGCTGGCGCAGTGCCTCCAGCTTCTCGTTGTCGCCGGCATTCTGAAGAGCCATGATGCTGTCGCGATGCTGGAGAGCAAGTTTCTGGAAATAGTCCTGCATCTCTTTGCCACGCTTACGCTCCATCATCATTTCAAACTGCCGCTCACTCATCTTGGTGCCGGTCACGATATAGAACTGAGAGCCTGACGAACGCTTCTCCGGATTCATGGCGTCGCCGGTGCGGGCCGCAGCCAAGGCTCCATACTTGTGGTAATGCTTAGGATATACTATCTCCGCCTCCACCGTATAGCCAAGGTCGCCCGACCCGAGACGAGCACCGGGCTTTGCATCCTTTGATTCCGGATCACCCGTCTGCACCATAAACTCATCAATTACACGATGAAACAGCACGCCGTCATAGACACCCTCGCCTACAAGCTTCAGGAAATTGTCGCGGTGCAACGGAGTGTCGTTATACAGTTCGACTGTTATATCGCCCATTGTGGTCTTAAGCTCCACGAGCGCGTCATTGCGGTCTGCCAACACGCTGTCGGGCACTTCTTCATTAGTATTATTCATTCTTGTCTGCGAACATGCGGTGGCCACACAGAAAATTAATGCTGCCACCACGGTGAATATCTTTTTCATTCAGTTTCTTATAAGGTTGCATGATTGCCGGCAATGACGGCATCAGATGTTATGTCGCAACGTCTCGCTTGCCTGATTAGGATATATCCTCTTGTATATCCTACGGAAATTGTCGTCTTCAGCGATAAGTTCGGTTGCACGCGCCTTATAATCGGCGCCCCATATCGCCTCAAGCAACGACCCTATGTAGCGACGTTCCCGATCTTTTACTATAGCTGCCTCTATAAGCGGAGAGATCCACGGAGAGAACGATTCCTTGTCGACGGCATTGAGGAATCGCGCCGTGCTCGACAGAAACTGACCGGTATGATCCACCTTCTTTAAAATCTCTATAAGACCGGGCATATCGTCGGCAACAGTATCCACATTGTTGACAATATACTCATACGTCGACATTCCATCCGGATCGTTCTCCAGGTTCTTTAATATTGGATTCATGATTTCTTTTTTTTCACGTTTTGCCACTGCCCGGAGAAGTCGGCAAATGACATTGAAAACATAATTTGATTAGTTTTGGAAACGCAAAAGTAAATAATTTTACTCAATTAGCTAAATTAAACCCAAGATTTTTTTCCATCTTAATCCGATTTATTAATTTTGCAGAAGAAAAACAGGGTTGTTCCCATCTTTTATGGAGACAATATATGACAAAATCCGTGTATGCAGACAGAAAAAAACATAGAGAACCATAGCCGACATCCACTCCCGGCAGGCACCATCATCGTGATCGGACGGCAATTCGGGAGCGGCGGACGACGCATAGGCAGGCTCGTGGCGGAGAAGACCGGTTTCCGGTACTACGACAAGGAGCTTCTCGCAAAGGCGGCGGAAAGTCTCGGGTTCAGCCAAAAACTGTTTGACAAGCACGACGAGAGGAAGCCATCTACGCTCCATACCCTTCTTCAGGGAATATATGGAATCGCCGACAACTTCCATGATACATCTATCTGTGGGGAAAGCCTCTATCAGGCACAGAGCCGAGTGATAAAGGGGATATGCAAGGATGAGGGATGCGTGATCGTGGGGCGAACCGCCGACTATATCATGCGGCACCATCCGGGGTTGGTGAGCGTATTTCTACATGCCCCTATAGAGTTGCGTGCCGCCGACATAGTGAAAAGAGGCGACGCCGCCGACAAGGCATCGGCTATGGAGCTGGCAAAGCGTAGAGATCGCGAACGTGAAAGCTACTACAATTTCTACACCGGACGCGAATGGGGAAAGGCATCCAACTATCATCTGACCATCGATGCCTCAGGCATCCAGGAGGATATGGCAGCCGACCTGATAATCGGCTTCGCAAGGATAAGGCTCATGCCCTCATTCCGGAAGGAATTAACGACATGATAGCCAGCAAACGGAATCTTGTATTAACGACATATTAGGCAGAAATGAGGTCTGTCGCTTGGAGGAGAGCCTCCAAGAGGAAAGTCCGGGCAACATCGGGCACCATGTTTCCTAACGGGAAGCCGACGGCGACGTCGGGGATAAGTGACAGAAAACGACCGCCTCTCAGGAGGTAAGGGTGAAAAGGCGGGGTAAGAGCCCACCGGCTCCTGTGGCGACACAGGAGGCCGCACATCCCATGGGTTGCAAGGCCAAATACACCGGCAGTCAAGGGCTGCCCGTCCATTGCCGGGGGGTAGGCTGCTTGAGCCCGCGGGCAACCGCGTGGAGTAGATAAATGACAGGCACCGTCTTCTCTTTATGACAGACGGCACATAACCCGGCTTATATCATTTCTGCCGCCATTTCCGGAGAATGCCAATAGGTGTTCTCCGGTTTTTTTGAACAATTGTCATCTTTTCTGCATTTTTATAAGTGAAATAAGTTTAAATGACTTCATTGAGATAAGTTTAAATGACTCCGATAACCGAAATAAAAAATTCCACATGGCAGACAAAAAGGATTCACTGATAACAAGGATAATCAACAAGACATCCGAGATAATAAACTATTGCTGGAAAGGCGTATGGCAAGAGACTCGCGACACTACTGGAATACGCCTGCTAAAAGTGGCGAATCTCTCTGTGAGATCATTTCTCGACAGAGATCTTCAGACTAAATCAATGTCGCTGACGTATTCCACCGTGTTGGCAATCGTGCCGGCTCTCGCTCTAATATTCGCGATAGGCAGGGGATTCGGATTCCAGAATCTTCTTGAGGAGCAACTGTTCAAGAGCTTCCCAGCCCAGAAGCAAGGCATAACGTTTGCCCTGAATTTTGTAGATTCCTATCTTAAAGAGGCATCTCAAGGAATATTCGTGGGAATCGGCATCATATTCTTATTGTGGACCCTCATCTCCCTCCTATCTTATATAGAGGACGCGTTCAATCAGGTGTGGGACGTCAAGCATCCCCGATCCCTATATCAGAAAGTAACCGACTATATCGCGATATGCCTCATGGTGCCGGTGCTGATGATTTGCTCATCGGGTGTATCCATATTCATGTCGGCAACCATACAGGACAACACCCATCTGGCGTTTCTGACCCCATTCGTCAACATCGCGCTTGAAGCCGCCCCTTTCTTCCTCGCTGCGATAGCCTTCACCCTATCGTTTTTCCTGATACCCAACACCAAGGTGCAGTTCAAATATGCAGCCATCGCAGGCGCAATATGTGCCGTAGGATTCCAAATCCTACAGATGCTTTTCGTCAACGGTCAGTTGTACGTGGCTAAGTACAATGCAATATATGGTTCTTTCTCGTTCCTCCCGTTGCTGCTTATCTGGCTACAGCTGTCATGGCTTATACTCCTCGCGGGTTGCGTGCTCACATACTCGCTACAGAACGTATTCGCATTTAATTTTATCGACGATATGTCAGGGATGTCGATCAACTATTCAAGGAAAGTCTCGATCATTCTGACAGCTGCAATCGTGGGACGGTTCCGCAAAGGGAAAACGCCCCTGACCCCACAGCAACTCAGCTTCTACTATGACATTCCGCTCAGGATAGTAAGCCGCATCTGCGAACGCCTCAATAAGGCGGGACTCACGAATTATATAGTACTCCCCAATGACAAGACAGGAATCGCACCAGCCACGGAGACCGGCAAGCTTTCGGTAGGAGAATTGCTGTCGCGGCTTGACCACGTAGGAGGACACGACTTCATCCACCGATTCGCAATCGTATATTCCGGGATACTCCTGAAAATCGACAAGTGGCTCAACGAAGCATATTCTTCACTCAATAATATACTGATAGCTGACATTGACCTGCCGGAAGACTCCAACAAAGAACAAGCGATCGTCGATTCCAACAAAAAGTTTATCAATTTAGACGGCAACCCCACCACCTCCTCCGGCAATATTTAATTCTTCAAAAATAGGGCTACACTACAATTTTATCCGTATGTGTAGCTTTTTTTTTACACATTTGCCATGATTATATCTGTTATTTAGCATAATTCGGGATTTTTATCAACAAATTATTTGATTTTCTTGGAAAAATGTTGCATCTTTGCCGTCAGAATTTTCCATGTATGGGTTTTATGACGCATATCCGTATTTCTACTACAAACCTGTCTCCTCAAAGATGACAACCACAGACGCTCTCCTTACATAACCATAGACTCAAAAATACCTTAAATACAGATATAAATTCCTATGAGCTATCTGAAATTTGACAAGAACCTGATGATCAACCTGGAGCAGAGCCTTCCGAAAGAGATGCTCCGCACCAACAAATCGGGTGCTTACCATTGCACTACAATTGTGGGATGCAACACCCGCAAGCAGCATGGACTACTTGTTATTCCGATACCGGAGATGGACGACAAGGCTCACGTGCTGCTTTCATCGCTCGATGAAACCGTAATCCAGCATGGCGCACCTTTCAATCTCGGACTGCATCAATATGGCGAAGGCGTGTTCAGCCCTAACGGACACAAGTATATCCGCCAGTTTGACTGCGAATCTGTCCCGACAGTGACCTACCGTGTGGGGGGAGTTATTCTTACCAAGGAGAAAGTTTTCATCTCTCATGAGAACAGAATCCTTATAAAGTACACTCTCGTGGAGGCTCACTCCCCTACAAAACTGCAGTTCCGTCCATTCCTTGCATTCCGAAACGCCAACGACCTGTGCGTACAGAACGGAGCAATCAATACGGCAACAAATCCGGTGAAGAACGGAATATCTACATGCCTATATGCAGGCTACCCGAATCTCTTCATGCAATTCTCCAAGCAGCCCGAATGGGTCGCCGACGGGCATTGGTATAACGGCGTGGAGTATTACAAGGACCGTGACCGTGGAATCCCCTACAAGGAAGACCTGTGGGTGCCGGGATATTTCGAGCTCCCCATCAGCAAGGGGGAATCAATCATATTCTCCGCGTCCACTTTTGAGGCAGACCCCGACACGTTTATCGAGACATACGAGAATGAGCTGACGAGCAGGACATGCCGCACAAGTTTCTACAACTGTCTGAAAAATTCCGCAAAGCAGTTCTATCTGAAAAACAAGAGCGGGATGTATATCATGGCAGGGTATCCTTGGTATAACGTGCGTGCCCGCGACGAGCTCATGGCTCTCCCCGGATGTACGCTGGCTATTGACCATAAAGAGGATTTCGAACTGATTATGGAGACTTTCCTTAATGCCCTTTCTCATCTGCTGAACGACGGCATAAAGGATAGGACTATCGGCGAAATTGACCTGCCGGATATCCCCCTATGGACAATATGGGCGATACAGCAATACCGGCGCGCCACTTCCTCACGCGAATGTCGTGAGAAATATGGCGAGAACGTGCGCTACATTGTTGAGGCTATACGCAACGGAAAGGTTAACAACCTGCAACTCGACCAGAACGGGCTGTTGACATCCAACGGCATCGATTCGCCGGTGACATGGCTGTCGGCTTCAATCAACGGGCGCCCGATTATTCCTCGCACAGGATATATCCTTGAATTTAACGCCCTATGGTATAACGCGCTCCGCTTCCTCATCTCCTTATACGACGGCGACGCTGCATCTGTAGACTACGTTGACGAGATCAACGGTCTTGCAGAGAAAGTGAAGGAATCTTTCGTAGCCACTTTCCTCAACGACTACGGCTATCTCTACGATTACGTCAACGGCACTTACACCGACCTTGAGGTGCGCCCCAACATGGCGATTGCCATCGGTATGGAATATTCCCCGCTTGACCGCCGCCAGCGTAAGAAAGTGCTCGACCTCATCACTCGCGAGCTGCTGACGCCAAAGGGTCTGCGCTCGCTTAGCCCGAAGAGCTATGCCTACCGTCCGGTCTACGTGGGCGACCCGATACAGCGTGAGTATGCCGTGCATCAGGGTCCGGCACGCCCATGGCTGTTCGGATTCTACGCCGATGCTTATTTCAAGGTGTTTGGTGTGAGCGGCGTCGGATTTATCGAAAGAATGCTCATCGGATATGAGGATGAGATGACGGAAGGATGCATCGGTTCGCTTTCCGAGCTGTATGACGGCAATCCTCCCTATACCGGACGCGGTGCAGTCAGCACGGCAAAAAATGTCGGCGAGATTCTCCGTACACTTAAAAACGTAAAAGAATTAAATAAACTACAAACCTTAGAAACCGAAGAATCGAAATGAAGGCTTTAATGTTCGGATGGGAATTCCCTCCGCATATCCTCGGCGGTCTCGGCACAGCAAGCTACGGTCTGACTAAAGGCATGCACAACAATGGCGATATGGACATCACTTTCGTGATTCCGAAGCCTTGGGGTGATGAGGAACGCGGCTTTGCCAACATCATTGGAGCGGGCAACACTCCGGTCGCATGGCGCGACGTGTCTTGGGATTATGTCAATACCAGAATCGGGAAGGTAATGGACCCGCAGACTTATTTCAATCTGCGAGACCATATTTACGCCGACTTCAACTATATGCGTCTCAACGACCTGGGATGCATCGAGTTTTCCGGAAAATATCCATCCAATCTGGTCGAGGAGATCAACAATTATTCTATAGTGGCAGGTGTCATTGCAAGAACCGTGCCGTGCGACGTGATACATTCCCACGACTGGCTGACTTATCCTGCAGGGATACATGCCAAGAACGTCACCGGCAAGCCACTCGTAATCCATGTGCACGCTTCCGAATTCGACCGCTCGAGAGGGAAGCCAAACCCGACGGTGTTCGCAATCGAGAAGGATGGCATGAATAATGCCGACCATATCATCACGGTGTCAAACCTGACCCGCAACACCGTCATCGAGAAATATGGCATTGACCCGGCGAAGGTCACTACCGTGCATAATGCCGTGATCCCCTTGAGCGATGAGCTGCTCAACCTGAAACGCACCACTTCGAAGGATAAGGTGATCACTTTCCTCGGGCGTATCACGATGCAGAAAGGTCCGGAATATTTCGTGGAGGCTGCCGCCAAGGTGCTCAACAAGAACCGTAACGTGCGCTTTGTCATGGCAGGCGGCGGCGACATGGAGGAAGCTATGATCCGTCTTGCTGCCAAACACGGAATCGCCGACAGATTCCACTTCACAGGATTCCTTCGCGGGAAAGAGGTATACCAGATGTTCCGCGACTCCGACGTCTATGTGATGCCCTCCGTGTCGGAACCATTCGGAATATCCCCGCTTGAAGCCATGGAGATGGGCGTGCCATCTATCATTTCAAAGCAGAGCGGTTGTGCTGAAATCCTTGACAACGTGATAAAGACCGACTATTGGGACGTAGATGCTATGGCAGACGCAATGCACTCTATCATCACCAACAAGGCTCTATACAACACCCTGCGAGACCGTGGCATCGAGGAGATACACAACATCACTTGGGAAAAGGCAGGAAAGAAGGTGATCGATATTTACAAGAAGGTGATCGACGCCCGAAAATAATTTATCCACTCTCCGATAACATCAGAATATAAAAAAATCAAGATAATGAAATCAGTTTGTTTCTATTTTAAGATTCATCAGCCTTTCAGACTGAAACGCTACAGATTCTTCGACATAGGCAACGACCACTACTATTATGATGATTTCGCTAATGATGAGATTATCACGCGTCTTGCCGAATCAAGCTATATACCCATGGCGGAGACTCTCCTCCAGATGATCAACGACAGTAACCGCTCTTTCAAATGCTCCCTCTCCATATCCGGCACCGCCATCGAGCAGTTCCAGCTATACGTGCCGGAATTTATCGACCTGTTGAAGAAACTCGCCGACACGGGATGCGTGGAATTCCTCAGCGGGACATATTCCCATAGCCTCGCTTCGCTTGAGGATCCGGAGGAGTTCATGCGTGAGGTGAAAGAGCATGACAACCTTATCCAGCGTCTGTTCGGAGTGAAGCCTTCCGTATTCGCCAACACTGAGCTTATCTACGACGACGACATCGCTTGCCTTATCGGGGCAATGGGATTCAAGACAACCCTCACTGAAGGAGCAAAGCATATTCTCGGTTGGAAGTCGCCTGACTATATCTACTCCGCCGCTACCGCACCCGACGTGAAACTCCTTCTCACCAACGATAAGCTCGCTGAAGACATTTCCAGGAATTTCAACAACACTGCCTGGGATGAGTATCCTCTGACTGCCGACAAATATGTTGACTGGATCGCTTCTCTCCCGAATGAGGAGCAGGTGGTCAACCTGTATCTGAGCATGGATACTTTCGGCTCATTCCTGCCGAGAGAGACAGGCATCTTCGATTTCATGAAGGCTCTCCCTCGCTTCGGAAAGGAGAAAGGCGTGATGTTTACCACTCCTTCCGACGTGGTTGCAAAACTGAAACCGGTAGGCGAGATTTCCGTGCCGTTCCCCATCTCTGATATTGACGAGGCTCGCGACGTATCGGCATGGAAAGGTAATGAGCTTCAGAATGAGGCTCTCGGCAAACTATATGCCGTGGCAGAACGCGTCAATCTTTGCCAGGACCGCCGTCTGAAACAGGATTGGGAATATCTCCAGAGCAGCGACCATTTCTACTATATGAGCACGAAGAATATGGCTGACGGCGCAAGCCACGCCGCTTTCAGCCCGTATGATTCTCCGTTTGCTGCGTTCACCAATTATATGAACGTGCTTGCCGACTTCCTCGTGCGTGTCGAAGAGCAGTATCCTGAGTCAATCGACAATGAGGAGCTTAACTCTCTACTTCTGACGATCCGCAACCAGTCGCAGGAAATCAACCAGCTCAACAAGGAAGTTGCCACCCTACGTAATAATATCCTCAACTCCGACGACTCCAACAACGCTCCCAAAGAGGAACTTCTTGAGATCGCAGAGAAGGACGACGTGGAGGCTCCCGCCGAAGAGACCAAGAAAAGAGGTCGTAAGCCGGCAAAAGAGGAGAAGGCAGCCCCGGCAAAACGTGGCAGAAAGAAGAAATAAATCCGAATTAGGATTCCATTGACAACAAATTCCGGATTCAATATCGTCAACTTCAATATTGAATCCGGAATTTGTATTTTGTCGGATATTGGGTATGTGTATTGTGTATGGGTATTGTGTATTGTCGGATATATCAGCCGGATATGTCAGCCGAATTTTGAGATCTTGCGGAGTTGCGACTCGTTGAGAAGCTTGATGCGTCGCCCGTCGACGAGTATCAGTTTCTCATTCATAAACGCCGTGAGCGTGCGGATGGCATTGGAGGTAGTCATGTTCGACAGATTTGCCAGATCCTCACGACTCATGTAGATCTTCAAGGTGGCATCATCATCCTCAAGACCGTAATTATCGGCAAGCATCAGAAGAGCCTCAGCAAGACGTCCACGGATATGCTTCTGAGTGAGATTCACAATCTTCGTGTCTGAACCACCAAGATTCCTTGACAACTCATGAATAAAGAACATGGCAAGGTCATTGTTCTTACGTATCATCGACTCAACTATATGCATGGGGATACAGCCGAGGACTGAAGCCTCAAAAGCAGCACAGGAGGAGACATAATTTTCTCTGGCAAAATATGCCCTGTAGCCGAAATACTGCACAGGCCGGTATAGACGCAGAATCTGGACACGATCGCCAATCCCGCTTTTATACATCTTAACCTTTCCTTTCAGAAGGCACCATAGGTTTTCCGGCTCTTCGTGCTCCGCATATATGATCTGTCCTTTCTTATAATGAAGAATGGTGAAATTATCCGTGACTATTCGCTTCTCCTCCGGTGAGAGGATATTCCATAATTCGGATAAATCTTCACTTATAATCTGCACAAGAGTACTCTTCTTTAGCATTACGGTTCGAAAAATGATTATGGTATAGGTGTGCTGACGGCCTGAACAAGCTCTCTATCGATCTCGCTGGTTATAAGGTGAATAGCGACACTCTAACTATTTTATATGTTTCAGAACACAAATTTATAACATTTTTTTGTAACATAAAAAGTTTTTTTATACTTTTTCGCCGAAATAATTTATTTATACGGAATTTATTAAATTTTCCTATCCCCTAACGTTTCAATTTTCCGTTTGGTGTGCGTGGTAATGACTCGACAATACGTATCTCCTTTGGCATCTGCCATGGCGGCAACACCTCCCTCATCTTCGACAGCATGACGCCTTCATCATAATCCTCTATGTCATCGCTCCTCTCCATGAGCAGTACAACACGGTTGCCCCATTTCTCATCCGGAACCGAAGTGACCATAAACTCACTATCTATCAACGACGACAATCTCCTCTCAACCTCCACCGGATTCAACTTCTTGCCGCCCGTTATGATCACGTGGTCGTAACGCCCCTCTATCCTGAAGCTGTAAGGCGACTGCAATGTGGCGAGATCATTCGTCACAAAACGTTCACCACCGGCATATTCTATCACAAGGCATCCTCGTTCATCAAGGGATACTGAGATTCCATCAAGGGTAGAAAACCATTCATTACCTGCGACAATGTGCCGCAGGGCTATGTGAGATGCGGTTTCGGTCATGCCGTAGGTCTCGTAGGCATTGAGTCCAGAACGTTCAATTCTCCCTCTCAATGCTGCATTGATAGGCGAACCTCCGATAATATACGCCCTGACTTTCGGCATTTCATCTGCATGGTCAAGGATATGAAGCATCTGCGAGGGCACTATCGCCACAAGATCAAGCTCGTCGTGCGGACTGAATGCGCCAAGAGGACGGTTGGATGGAATTTCCCAAGTCAGACGGCAGCCTGCCAACACCGCACGCACCCCCATCATCTTACCTCCGATAAAATCCGGTGCCACACACGAATGGATATGACTCTCGGCAGATATGGAGAAATAGCGGATAGTGCGCCGCGCACTATCTGCCACAAAAGACTTGGAGAGCCGAATGCACTTCGGCTCCCCGGTCGACCCGGAAGTATGCGCCTCAATATAATCGGCATCATTCTTCCATTCTTTAATAAAGTCTTCAAATGAATACATCATGCACATTAAGATTTAACATCATGCACATTTTTCTTCATGATACATCATGTTACATCATGATAACACATGATACATCATGATAAATCATATCACGACGAAATCCAACTCTCCGATAGCTACAAATGCCATTTAAGATCCGCGAATTGCGCGTAATCAAAGCCCGCTGCCGGATCAAACGACAATCGTTCGGATTCAAGACGTATCGGAGTGACAAAATTATCCGAGAACACGCCACCCGTACCCAGTCCCTGCGGACCCTTAGCACCTATAAATGCCGTCCACTGAGCTATGGCATTAAGACCCACATTTGATTCCAATGCCGACGTCACCCACCAACCTATACCGCGTTTCTGAGCAAGGTCAATCCAGTCTTCCGCACCGCTGAAACCTCCACAGAGTGCCGGCTTCAATATTATATATGCCGGACGTATCGAATCGAGTATCGCCATACGTTCGCCGGAAGTGCCCTTTCCTATCAGTTCCTCATCAAGAGCGATGGGCACCGGCGAGATTGTGCAAAGGAATGCCATCAGCTGAATATTGCCCGGAGGTATCGGCTGCTCGATGGAATGCACTCCAAGGTCAGCGAGACGTTTAAGACGGGGGATCGCGTTATCCATTGAGAAACCACCGTTGGCATCCACCCTTATGGTAAGTTCAGACGGGCTGAAACGCCGGCGGATATACTCTATCATCTCCACCTCTCGTGCCCAGTCGATGGCTCCAATTTTCAATTTTATGCAGCGGAACCCTGCCCTCACCTTCTCATCTATCCTCTCGATCATCTTGTCGAAATCCCCCATCCATACAAGACCGTTTATCACGATCTCACTCTTCCCCTCTGTGAAGGTGGATGGGTAATATATGCCTCGGCATCCGTTGGAGTAGTCAAGAAGTGCCTGCTCAAGTCCAAACTGTATGGAGGAATGGCGCGACAGATCGGTATGCTTGCCTATGGCTACGTTGGCAAGGAGTTCCGTGAGTTTCCACACGTAATTTCCGTTTGCCTCCGGCGACAGACCGGGGAAAACGGCAGCCTCCCCTATTCCGAAATGTTCGGGATCCTGCTCATCGAATATCTTAACGAGAAACGTAGGTTTCTCAGTCATGACGCCGCGCGACGTGCCTCCCGGCTCCTTAAAATGCAGCAGATATGGTGCGAATGCAAATCGCATGATCAGGGGAATTTAGGGAATTGTTCGAAATCGGGATCTCTCTTCTCAAGAAAAGCATTCTTACCCTCCTGTGCCTCATCCATCAGATAATACATCAGGGTGGCATCTCCGGCAAATTCCATGAGACCTCGCTGTCCGTCGAGTTCAGCATTAAGACCTCGCTTTATCATACGGATGGCAAGCGGGGAACGCATCATGATGGTGCGGCACCAGTCTACAACCTCATCCTCAAGTTTGTCAAATGGCACTACCTTGTTGACCATACCCATATCGAGTGCCTCCTCGGCAGTGTACTGACGGCATAGGAACCAGATCTCGCGAGCCTTCTTCTGCCCTACGCAACGCGCAAGATAGGAGGAACCGAATCCGGCATCAAAGCTACCCACTTTCGGACCTGTCTGACCGAAACGTGCATTATCGGAAGCGATTGAAAGGTCGCAAATCACGTTCAGCACATTGCCGCCGCCGATGGAATATCCGTTGACCATTGCAATGACCGGTTTCGGTAGCGAACGTATGGCATGATGAAGTTCAAGCACATTCAGACGTGGCACACCATCGGCATCCACATATCCGCCGCGCCCCTTGGCATGCTGGTCGCCGCCACTGCAGAAAGCCTTGTCGCCGGCACCGGTCAACACCACCACACGTATATCCTGACGCTCCCTACAGATAGCCATAGCATCAAGCATCTCCTTATTCGTCAGCGGACGAAACGCATTATACACCTCCGGACGGTTAATCGTAATCTTCGCAATACCCTCAAATTCCTCAAACAGGATATCGGTATAGTCCTTTATCTTTTTCCAATTATACATATCCATTTCTTTTAACTATCGAAGTCTCCAAAACTTCATCTGCAAAATTAATAAAAATCCATCACAATACATTTCCCTCCACAAAGATAATTACATAACCGACACAACAAGACAGCATTATTTATAGATGGGTCTTAAGACAATTTCTGTTTGCTTAGCGAACGAATTTTTTTTGTCAGATAATAGATTGCGATACCCCTGAATTCCATATAAGCCTCGTATGTCTTTTGTGTTCCATCAAGTGGAGACACATAGGAATATGGAATGGTCTTGTTTTCATATTGTCTCAATATCTTTTCCAACCATTCTATCGTCACTTTATTCTTTTTCTCTCTGATTTTCATCGATTGAATAATACCCTTGACAACACTGATTCGTGATTCCCGTAATGTAGGATGATTCAGGTTGAGTATATTGTCATTGCTATTGTAGCACTTGTCTCCGCATCCTCCAATTTCCGTCATGATTGTTTCGTCAGATGAGATAATAGCACCTGCACGCGGATCTTTTGTATTTGTGATATAGCTAAGTGTTTTCTCTATATCCGAAGAGAGCGGCGAAAAATGTATCATACGATTTTTCTTACGAGAATCGCAATGCATTGACTTTTCAATAGATATTCCCGGGATTCTTTTTACTGACCCCGGACAACATACCACAAGATTATGATAATCCATACGTCCTAAGGCGTCTGTGTCTGCAAATGCATTCTGTGGAATAATATGCTCTATCTTTGAAGTTTCAGGCACGTATGAATCTGTTTGTCCCATTTTTGAATCCCGACAAGGGATTCTACGCCCGCAATAGGCGCATACAAATCCCTGGTCGCGCAGCAACGATAGTCGTAACGCTTCTTTAGATTCTGCATCGGCTGAGTCATAATCAGCTTGTGGCTGCAGACGATGATATGTCCATTCCGAAGGCTCTTGTCCCTTAATTATCCTCTTCATCATCCAATTCGTTGATTGAAATCATTGTCTCTGCCTCAATCAGGTCAGGAAGCGAATCCCCGTATTTCTCACGCATTCTGCCGAGAATCCGGCGAGCTTCCCGATTACTCCCAGCCTCTATGAGATCAAATAAATTGAGAAGCTCACATTCAGTTTCCGCATTTCTCGTGCGGAGGTTTAGCAATTGAAGAATCGAATTAACATCGCGTCCGAATGTGGGAAGGGTATGAGCCACAATGCCATCATCATTATGTTTTAGAAAAAGAACTTGATCACTATCGTTATTCTCAACTCCACTCATTACAAGCGGAGAATGAGTGGTAGCAATAAACTGAATTTTTGGGAAAGCATGTTTAAGAGCTTTTATGACCGTTGACTGTAAAGAGGGATGAAGATGCATGTCTATCTCATCAATAAGCACCACACCATGAGTCTGGCGCGGTGCGTCTTTGCCATAAATCTCTCCATTTAGCAACAATGCACGGAAGGCAATGTTAATGACGATATCCAGCAGACGCAAGTATCCGTCAGGAAGAATATCATACGTTACCCTCTCCCCGGACTTGTATACCACAAAAATTTCATTTAATGACACTACCGGAATCACTTCCGAAATTATATCGCATCCTTCCGGACCAAGTGCATTGACAACCGACTCTTTGACCCCTTCCAGTTCCCAAACCCTTTGATGTGTCTCGGCAAGCATTTTTATACGTTGCCACCATTGCACACCATATCCGCCTCCTGTCAGCGCATTATTATAACCTAAAGTGCATTTAGGCTTTAGAGATAAGAAGCGATTCCCTTTTACGGGTCGTGCTGTATGGGTATAGATTGTGGAAATTGAGTCAAATAGTGGGAGTGGAGCTGTCCGTGTGTAGATTTTCCCTTCCTCTCCAATTGTGTATAAATTGCTCATCAATCCACGTCCCAAGTCTCTCAATGGCTTAATCCCCTCAAGTATGTTTCGTGATTTAGGACTATTCTTCCGTATATATAACTTTTCTCCAAGCAAATATTCACTATCTTGAAAGAGTTCCGGATAGAATGAAAAATCAATTTGGATAGGTTTTTCTGTAATGGTATAATCACTGACTTCCACACGTCGGAAGTCGGCATTGTCAGGGGATTGCCACAATGTATTTTCATCGCTGAATCCACTAAAGAAAGAACTGAGCGCAAATCTTGCTGCCCGAAGCAAAGAAGTTTTGCCGGAGGCATTATCGCCTACGATAAGATTAAATCCGGAAGCAAACTGAATATCAATCTTGTCGTAACATCTAAAACCGGAAAGCGAAATAGTTTTCATACCACACAAATTTATGCAAATTTATTAAAAGCCTCAAATATATCCAACTTTTCCATATAAAAGTTAGGTGATTTTTTGAGATATGAAGTCTAAGACCATATCTCTCAAAAAATGAATCTGTAACCATTTCATAAATGACAATATAGCTTAAATGCAGTAAAGCCGTAAAGCAAAATAGAAGCTGAACGAATAAAATATCTGAAAAAATCTTGACATAGAGAATTAAAAATAGTAAATTTGCAACAATTATTAAGACATTGATAGATTTTGCAAACATTGAAGTTTAGATAGCTTCAACTTTTCACATCATAATATAAAACCATTATTTATGCAGAAAATCTTTACTTTAGTAGCTATTATGGGCGCCGGATTCGGATTGGCATCAGCCCAGCAGAATGGATCGCAGGTGAATGTGGGCAACTCTTTTCCCGGTAAATTTGTGACGGGAATCACAATGGATGAAGGTTATGGATCAAGTGCAAATTCCGTGCTCAACTATAATGATGCCCGTCAACTCATCTCTGTAGATAATAACTATGGAAATTTTTATACAGAACGTATAGAATTTGGCTACACAGGCGGTACTATCGACGGTCGCACATACGACATGACAATATCTGAAATAGATGAGGATGACGAAATAATGATCTACATCAAGATAGAGAATGGCGTAGCCGTATCTGCCTATTCAATAAGCAAGGATACGTATGAGACCGAGACAGAAGACTGGTCGTTCGCATACGACAAAGAGGGTCATCTGACAGAGGTGAAACGCAGTCAGGATGACTCCAATTCAACCATCACATTAGAATATAAGGATGGAGCCGTAATCAGTGTCACTTCCGTAGAAAACGATCTGGAAGATAACACCACCGAGACCTCAGTTTCCACATTCACATATAACGACATGTTGGAAAATACATGCGGACTCATGCTATTCGACGGCTTGTATAATGCAGATCTTGACGAGATGGATGTGGCATACATGGCAGGGGTACTCGGAAAACCGGCACGTTATCTCCCCAACTCTTGCAAGGACGAAGAAGACACGGTAAATTTCCAATGGACATTCACCTCTGACGGATACGTAGAAAGCCTGATAATGACGTGTGATGATGAAAAAGAGACCGCCAACTTCAAATGGGGTACCACTTCCGGAGTAAATGACATAACCATTGACAACGAGAACGGCTCTCAAGTATGGTACGATCTTCAGGGAGTACGCCGTCAGGGACCCACAAAAGGACTCAACATAGTACGCGATGCCGACGGCACAGTACGCAAAGTCATGCTCTAAATCCGATACCTACATCACTCCGAATCGGATATAATCAGCAATCTGAAAAAGACACAGTCATCACCCTATACAACACAACGAAAGTGGTCGCCCCGGCTTGGAGCGACCACTTTCCACATAGACTTAGAACGTAGCAGAACAAAGACATAACGTCTCTTTATCATTAGTTTTTTGCCTTTCCTCTGCCAGATGCAAAGTATATTCTTCAAACAGGTCATTTCCATCGGTATCTTCCACGATGTGACCAATTTAATGTCAATTGTCAGTTGTCGTTTATTGAATAAGATTCCTAAGGATTATATTTTATAGAATCTGCCGTCGCCTTTGAGTTCGTAGTTGCAACCATCGCTTCCATGCCATGATTTTTCGCCGAGTATGCCTGTCTCTTCTGTGACGGTCACTCCATTGGGAAGCTTGTAAGTCTTTCGTCCAAACGTATCCTTTTTAGCTGAACTTCCAGATCCGGGACTTATGAATTGGAATACGACCCACAATATCAACCCTCCCACTAAGACAAATACCACAATATTGGTGAGCATAATGGCGACTATGGTTCCTGCTCCCACCAGGAAGAGCACATACAGCGTGCGCCAGACCCTTACATTTGTGGCAGTCATTACGGTGAAGTTCTGGCGCAGAAGCTGCACGATACAATAAATGTTGTAGAGTGCAACAATGGACAGACCTATGCCGAGGACTGTCTCTTGTGTGCTTTTTTTCGCCCAGATAGTGCTTATCAAAGCAATACCCATCACCACGATAAACGTGATTGTGGCTGAGTAGACAACCAGTCCGGAAGAGAGATAGGGTCCTGTGACGTGTTTGTCGAAAATTTTACTGTCGATTGTTGTGAGTGGATTTACAATCCAGCGCTTGAGAAACCAAGGGCGTGCTTCATTTGTTTCCATTGTAAAAATATTTTTAGGTTAATGAAAAAGTGAATAATTTGCTGTAGTTAATATTTTGCGGAGAACCCAATCCAAGACGTTATCTAAGATTTATCACAGTGT
This sequence comes from Lepagella muris, assembly GCF_004793975.1. Classification (NCBI taxonomy): domain Bacteria; kingdom Pseudomonadati; phylum Bacteroidota; class Bacteroidia; order Bacteroidales; family Muribaculaceae; genus Lepagella; species Lepagella muris. The sequence continues at coordinate 77,557 of NZ_SRYB01000017.1, read as the reverse complement.
CAGATTTGCACTCCAAAGTTTTCTTCATGAGCTTGCCATTGATTAGGCATTCCACCTCATGCTTCCCTCGAGTTGTGCGTTTCTCATAAGGAGCCGAAAGCGATTCCTTGTCAAACAGGATCCGGCTACCCTTCGGTGCTGTAAAACGTACAGTCACCAATCGTTCCGCAATACTTCTCGACAACTCAAATTCCAACTTCAGTGATTCTGTTGAATCAACCTTTAATGGTTTTCGTAAAGTCTGATACCCATATTTCGATATAACTATCTTATGGATACCCGGTAACAATTCCACCTCACATGGAGTGCGTCCCAAATCCTTTCCGTCAACATTAATCTCAGCAACTGAAGGACGTGATTCCATCAACACTGTAGCCGTATTCTTACTCGCCACCACATTCAAATAATAGACACCACCTCTTTGCAATGGTCTGTCATTGTCCCATAATAAAACTTCCGTTAAAGCATACTTCTCATGCCGGATTGTGAGCGTTTTCTTTGGTTTAGCCGGAGGGAATAGATATATCACCGACTTACCGTCTACAATCTCAGTCTTGGATATGAGATCTGACTCAAGTTCCAGATTCCCTACATTACAATCAACAATAATCTTGACTGAGCTCTCGCCATTGTTGTCAGAAGGCCAGAACACGGAATCCTCACCCATACCTGAAAATTTGAATCCGTCTGCACCAAGGGTCTGTGCAGACAGATTCAAATTAATTGTAATAAAGGATATTATCAGTGCGACCAGATATTTCATATCACCACGCCAATTGAGATATTTAGATTGGTAAAGAAAGGAGTGATCTTCTTCCCAAGTATAGCATTATAACCAAATCCGAAATATACTTTTTTAAATACCGAGAAACCGATGCCGGCATCAAGATCCACGCCTCTGTATTTCCCGACAGGATCATAATGAGTATCGTGCTGCTCCCCATCCTTGTTGACGGTATATCCTGCACTTTCATATTCTCCATATCCTACGCCAAGATTGACATAAAACCAATTGTTGGGGTTATATACTCCACCGATTGCCCCATAATATGATTTTATACCAAACAGATAGTATTCTGCACCTCGGTGCTCATTCTTACTCATGGTGTCAGGTTTCTTTGTTATTGCAAAATTGGTGCCTCCCGCTGCATACAGCCCCCATACAGAACGTAGATACGCCACGAAAAGTCCTAAAGGTGCACGCAGTGAACCCCTGTATGCCACAATGGTCTTGCCATAGCCGGCACGCTCAAGCTCATAATTGAAAGATCGGCTTTCATTAGAGCCAATATGAATAGTATTATAAATCGGTTCTGACATATACGACTCCACTGCCACCTCATAATCTCCATACAATCCATCAAAGAGATGCTTCGTATCGCGTTTACCATGGTGAGTATCCACAACATATTTTGTTGTGTCTGAATCGTAAAGTGGCTTAATCGATATCTTTGTACGACGCCCCGGAACAGCGGATTTCGCACGTATTAAGACAGCTCCGGTGAAACGTATCGAATGGTTGATATTTGGATTATCATCATCTGCCGTGATTATCATTGATATTGGAGAATAATTGAGTTGACTGCCATTTACACTACGATAAGGTGCGGTGGCGGTCAATTGATGCAGTCCATAATCGACAATACCTTTGTAAGGAAGACTTACTGATTCATCATCTATTGTAGCTGTTGCATCAGGCATGTCTGTTCGGATACGTATGTTAGACATACCGGCTCTCAAAGAGGAAGCTATCTGCTTCGTCTCATTTTCACTGACATTCACGACAGTGTCGGTATATAGAAATCCCGGCTTACGGAAAGATATGGTGTGCTCTTCATTTGCAAAGACCACATCTTCCAAGGGCTGATCGGACGTTACACCGAGTTCAACCCCATCTACAAGCACTTGTGCTCCGGCAGGGTAACTGCTGATCTTTATCGCGCCTTGTGGTGCATTCGCATCATGATGTCTTTCTATAATCACCTGATATGCCTCGCCACCTTTAAGTGGCTGTTGTTCTGCGAGAAGATCAAGCTTCAATTTTCCCTCTCTACCGGCATCAATTATGACATGATTCCTCTTCTTATCATTGCCAACCTTTGCAAAAAACTCATATCTACCGATTTCATGATCAACTTCTCCTATTACGACATCCGGATTGCTGATTGTCACGTTAGGTGCGTTCAATTCGACAATTATCTTTGCCACACCATCTTTCGTCCCGACATTAATAAAATCAGCCTTGGGCACCGAACCAACATGTTTCAAAGGAGATTTTATTTCCAAACGTTGTGCATTAACGCACACCCCGCCTATCAACATGGCGAAAACTATTATAAAAACGTTTCTCATATATGATGTAATGATTAGTCGAGCGATGCAAACCGCTCCATGTTAATTGTAAAACTACTTTAAATTATTGTATTGAAAGTGTCTAACCTTCATTAAATTATTTCACTATGTTCACATCGTCCATTCCAAAAATTTCGTCCTCTGATATTTTAAGTTGTGTCTCAGGATCCGTATCCGCTTGCCAGGAACGAACATGAATAGTAGGGTTATCCTCATCTGTAAAATCCCAAAGGAGGAATAGCCAACCATCATCATGATACCTATCGGCGGTATATCCTTGATGAAGTGTGACACCATACCAATCAGCCTCCGTTGGATGCATCTGCACCTTTATCTCATCAAAAGTTACTCTAATAGTTCTGTTATTTCGAAAGACCTGCGCAAGTTTCTTAAGATAAGTCTTCTTATCTTGAACACTATATTTTGTAGTAGAGGATATAAAGTTATTCTCCCGAGAAGGCTTTACCTTTACAACATGCCCAGTGATAATAAGAGCGTCCTCACTGTAGACCTGCTGAAGAAAAGGCATATCTTTAGTGCAGTAGGCAGTACGGAATTGCTCTACGTAATCAAGAATCAACTGTCTGCGACGCGCGTCTTTCACTGCCGCTCCGGATTTCATCACCTTTCTATACAGATTTTGACTTATCGCCATGTGAAAACCTGTAATTTTCCCATTATTATCAAATGAAACTATACACTCATGGTATTGGTCATCCTTTTCAAAATCTGTAAATATGAAGGGGATATTGCGTATCTGCCACCAACCTGAGACATCAGTGAATGCCGGTTCAATCACCTCTGTCTCCTCACAACGGAATGGAGAACTCTCCCACATCATCATTATTGATTCAGAGACCCTATCCGACAGGTCAATACCCTTCAATTTGGGAGTACGTTTCTCAGCACATGCCGTATTTATCTCAGATACAAGTTTTCCGAGATTGTCCTGTACCTTAGCAGTAAGAACATCGTTATTGATATCAGTTATTTCAAAAGAAGTCAGATATTGCGCCCATGATGACAGTTGGAACGCAATTGTCAATATAAATAATAAAATTATACGTTTCATTTTGTTAATTGACTATTCAATTTTAATATAATAAAGGTAGTTGTCAATAAGCTGCAAACGAAAGAAGCATTAATCCACCCATCCTCTACTCTCAAAACATATCCCATACTTATTCATATATGATAATCCAGAGTTTAGGATAGGATACATATTTATCCGCATCTATCTGCATTCCGGTCAGTAAATCTTTCGTTTTTGTCTGATCAAGAAGGGCTATCATCTTACGATCATTATTGTATATTACCCAATACGATTCAGCATCATTGAAGCTTTTAGTAAGACCAAACATTATATCATGCTCTTTCTGTTTCCTATCTTCAAGCCATTGCTTCTGATTCGCATAGTCCGACATACCGCCTAACACCGACAATATCTCTACACTTTTTGCCGACATATCCGCCTGATTCATCTGATTCATCCGATTTGACTGATTCAGTTCTATTTTTTCTTCCTGCTTTTCTTTTGTTGCACCCGGCTTGGAATTAATTAATTTCGGATTAACCGGATCTTTATGATCTGAAGAAACATTCCCAGGCTTATCAGCTTGATTTTTTGATACCTTATCATTTGTCAGATTGATTTCCTGTTTACCTTCGACATTCTTGTATAACGGTTTGATATCTGCCTTATTAATATAAAGACATACCACCTTTACATTAACTCGCCTGTCAAATGAAATCTTCTTAATCGACTTATTAATCGTAGGCATCATGACTGCAAAAGCATCCTTCAGTTCAGGCATACTTTCAATATAATTTTGCAAATTACTCATGAATTTTTCATTAGCAAGCTCATACGCCTCCTCCTCGGTTGAACCCGTTGATTCTCCAAATATATACTCCGTTCGATTGCGTTTGATTGAATTGACTTGCTGCTGGGGAGTCAATTCCTCTTGCGCAAAAGCCAATAGCCCTATCAGGGAGAAAATATATGCAATTAAATATTTATTCATATTCCGAAAAAAGTGATTTCAAATTATGTGTAGGAATATATGTGTAAAAATCAGCGGTCGCCCTCGATTCTTTCTCTGCAATATCTTCAACCGCGATAGTCATATAAAGAAGATGATTATAGGAGAAAAAATTATTACGGTAGACCAAGACTGCCTTTATTTCCCTATCATCCGCTGATTCAATACCAATATAGGGACGACAACCCGTAGCAGCACAATAATCAGCCAACACAGACATAGGAAGCGAAAAACTTCTTTTTTTATACCCATACAATCTCTGAGTGATATCAAGGTTCATATCCGAATCAATCACAGACAGCAACTGGTTACTGATTGTCTCTATCGGAAATTCCTTACTATAGACAGGGACCAATGAATCTGATGAAGATGAGCGGATATAGAATTTATCTGTATTTATCCCTTGAATCATATAACTTTCACCAATCCTTTTTACAATCGAATCGCCGACGGTAATGGTATTTTGCTTCTGTGGCAATGGTTTACGGTCCATAAGTCCGTAGTATATATAATCGTCCGACTCCTTCTTATTCAAGCCATATATCTGTGAAAAAGAATTTGGGAAAGAGATGCACCATCCTCCACAAGACACGGTGATTGTAGTGCCATTATTATCGATTGAATAATCCGACTTGGGAGATTCTCCGATTGTAAGTAACCCATTCTCTTTAATTTTGTCATCATCCGAAAGATATTTCGCCTCTATTGCCGGAAGCAACTTCTTATGGAGTTTGACACGTTCGATATATCTCAACACCGCATCTACGTCATCATTTCCCGACATATTGAAAAGTGGTAATCCAAGATGCATGATTTTATCTGTCAGAGTATCTTTCTCGCATTTATGACTTATGTTTCGATTAGCTAAAAGAAGCCCAATCCCTTCAAGTTCTGAAGAGGCATATTGAGTCTGCGCATAAGCCCCTGAAGAGCTTATGCACAGACCTAACAATATGAGTGCATATCTATTATTCATATATGCTTGATAATACGGAATTTATTTTTGATCGTATGCATTTGACACAGGCACACCGATCATAAGAGTCTCAATCAGATTACCATCAGAATCATAATGCTTACCCTGCACAAAGAAACCTCTTACAAATTCACCTATCACATAGTCGCCTGCATCAGCCATGCGTCCTTTTGAATCATATTTATTGATTTGACGTGATTTGGAATAAGTGAGACGTCCCATTCCGTCAGGATAACCTCCTTTGATATCTCCTGAATAGGAACCATAGCTCAACGATAATTTCCCATTCTTTTGGGATACGATGTTGGTCTCTGACGATTTCTTATCCTTATTATCTGTCGCAACCTTGTTATCTTCCGTCTGTTGAATGGCGACAGCTCCCTCTTGCTCCAACTTAATACTGTCAGTTTTCACCTGAGCCAATTCAGGACTGTCGGTCTGTGTCTCACTCGGTTCATTCGCGACAACGGATGCCACATCTTTCACTGAAGTATTGCTATCAGAAGACTCACCGCCACGCATAAATAACCATACTAAGACTCCGATGATAATGAGTGCCACTATCACGAAAAGGGCTATAACTCCAGTCTTTTTATTATTTCTACTGCCTGACCTTTCTTCCATAATGTCCTCTTTCACCTCTTCAAGAGGCTCATGACATTCCGGACATTCAAACGGTTCGTTATCATCGTTTATGATGATAGTCTCATGACGGTTTGCCTTATTGCAGATACCTACATTTTTACATATTCCTTTACGTTGCATATTACATGTCGTTTATGCGTTCAAACATATCCTTGATACTCTTGAACGCAAGGTTAAACTTCTTAGAAATCTCACTGAAAGCACCGTTTTTGGCTATGACTTGCTTGATTTCCGCCAACACGGTGTTTTTCAATTCAGCCTGACGGTTGACATGCCTGTATTCTTTAAGAATTTTCTCCTTTACAGCCTTGTCAATTATCTCAGCTATCTTGACATCAATCTTGTCAAGACTTTTCTCAATTGTCTTGCCAAGAGTGACCATATTTTCAAGATCCGGCAAACCATCCTCATCTTCAGGGATGTAGACAAGTTTTTCCAATCCGGTTTCAGGATCTTCCATCATCGTCAGTATGCCCATTGCTTTTGCAAGCAAGATATTCGGAAGAGCTCTCTCAGCGACAGCTTCCTGCATAGCCCGAATTTCAGCATCCGTTGGTTTGAAAAGACTCGGAAGAGGCCTCTCATAATCCTCCAGTCTTGTCTCAAATCGAGCCACCTCTCCCCTCTCAGATGACATTAGCTTATCATGCTCTTTCCGCAGTCTGTCCACGGAAAGAAGATAGCGAGGTGTGACATTCGCCTCAAGATTCATAACTATAATCTCATTTTCGTCACCACCTTCCGATACTTTTATTTCCCCAGTAGATGGTGCGAGACTCTGCAATATCATCTTTAGCTTGTCCAAAAACGCCTGGTCCTTTTCATATCGAGGCACAACAATAAACATGCTGCGTCTTATCTTAGGACCATCATGAATCTCAGTCGGATTTTCCTTAGCCATCACCGCTGCATGCAACACCAGATTGCGTAGTCTCTCTTTGAGACCTTCATCATTCCCTGAAAATTCATTTTTCAATCTCTCTATGATATTGACTCCAAGAAGCTGTTCAAACTGAGGAATATTTTTTGTCTCATTAGCATCCGCAAAGAAGTTTGCCACTTGTTCCATGACAATTTTTTCAAGTTGATTCTTGATATCTCCACAATGCAACTTATCAGCCGCCTCTTTAAAGTTCTGCTTATCTGAAGCCAAACGTTCGGCTATTTTTGCTCTCACATCTCTGACCCTTGCCATATTCGATTCCAACTGAATTGCCCCATTGCATATCTGGTGTACCCGGTCAGAATCATAATATTTTATGATCATCCCTTTTCGGCTCTGTTCCTCTTCAGTTTCATTTGAACAGCGAGATTTAACCTCCCCTTCAATATCTTCAGCTACGGCTTTGAATTCCGCATTCACTCTGTCAATGTTCCCTTTCAACAATACCAGAAGGTTGATTATTGCATCACTGAGCTGGATGGCAAATCCGTATGCCTCTGCCCATGCCTTGAACGTATATTTGTCAATGACAGCTTGAACAAAACCATTTTCAATCTTTGACATGGAATTACCCAGTCCGAGCTTGCTGATTGCACCAAGTCCATTCCAATCCTTCTCCAGTTGCTGAATTGCCCTGGATGCCTGCTCTATATTATCATTAGCTGAGGATATGGCTACTTTCAGATTGTTTTTCTCCTCATCCAATGTCTGGATCAGACGGGCGGTCATTGCACTGAGTTGCTGCAACGAATACTCTCCATTAATCCATGAAGCAAAAAAGTCACTCCCTATCCGATCTGCGATAAACTCAGCCATCGCAGTCTTGCCATATTTGTTTTTATCTCCATAAAAATTCGCCACACCATTTTGACCGGCTTCCCTTATCGGACGGAAATCCTTATCATAAAATTTACGCGCTAAATTATGTATGGCTGTAAATTTATCGGTGTGCTTGATTGCCTTGTCGTCCATAACCTTATGGCGAATCTTTCCAATCACCGAAGAAAACTCCTCCTTGATAGGGAGCCATCCCTCCTTCTTATGTTCCGGCAAAATAGGTAGTGACAGGCATAGGTATTGACGCGACAAGAACCATTTGTCGCGGTTTTTCCTGTCTATAACCAAGGAATAATCATCTTCAGTAATCGCTTTCGGCTCGCCGACAAATCCTTGTTCATTTGTAAGATTGTTGAACAACATCTGATAGACTGCCTGTGCCGCGAAATTATAACCGAAATATTCCATTATCTCAGTTTCCGGGAATGCCAATCTCTTGATACCGTATGTCATAAAATTGTATGACAACGGCTGATCATATTCTGTGTATTTAGGATTTTCGCCTCGCTGTGCACTGTTGAAGAACTCCTCTATATCCTTTGTCTGACCATCCCCTTGTTTGGAGTTCTCTTCATTAATGGCCACTCCGACTGTCTTCTGAAATAAAAATTCCGCAATTGATGCAGGGACTGTTTTAGCCACATCAAAACTTACATTTCGGGAGTTTTCATTAGTGATGAGATAAGCGGAATAAAATGGCAGATCCTGTTTCAATCGTGTTACCTCATAATCTCTTTCACCTACATTCCACGGATTGAACACACTCATTTCCATTGCATTCAATTCTGTCAGCGCAACATAACCATTCGGTCTATAGTTGTCAGTCGTTGCCCATGATGTAGAGCCAATCTCCGGAAGAAGGAGATAAAGGAAAATTTTAAAGTTTTCAACATCAGGATACTGGTTGCGCAACTGGGCAACAGCATCCACTATACTGCCACTACCGGTACCACCCGCAAGACCGGCTATCACATGGAAATTCACTCTTTGTCCTTGAGGATTTTGGGCAAGAGGATAAACCTTTTTCCCGATAACCTCATTAAACATCGGTGCACCGTTTGCAAAAAGAAGCCTTCCTAACCGACGCTTCTGCCCTGCCGCACCCTCACTGATTTTCGGATCGCGTATTATATTAGACCACTTGCTTTCATCTCCCAACCAAGGTGAAAGATACTTATATCTGTTTTTATTCTCTACAAATTTTGCAAGATCGGATGCAGGGATTCTGACAAGGGCACTATCATCCAGCTTTATCGATTGACCCATAACACTCCATAGCTCAGGATCCTCCATCTTCAGATCCTTCGCGCTTGAATCAACATAGACATAATCCAACCAAAGCCAATCCGGCTTCATGTTGCCGTCAAGCTTTTCATAAACTATTTTTCTAAATGCAGAAAGCACCCTGCCTCCTGTGCCTCCTAATCCAATTATCAAATGACTTTCCATGATGTATTTAATATTTATGCCAATCGGAAATATCTATTGATGATGTATCTCCGTAGCTATAAGTTGATTTTGATTTATTTTTTGAAGTTAACAACACACTTGCCAGAATGTATAAGAATATGGCTCCGGATACCCAGCCAACTCTTTTCCATATATATACATTGAAATAATCGTTTAATGCGTCAATTGATTCCTTTAACGATTTATCCGAATTTTCAAGATTCAGTCCAAACATCTCAAAATACGGTTTATATTCATTGGCAAGCTTCTCCGCATCTGTATTCTCTTTTACTGAGTCTACAAAATCCGATGCGGAAGATATTATTAAATTGACAGAATCCGACCATTCATTCAATGCCTGTTTTGCTTCCAATGCAGCGAAAAACAAAAAGGATTGTACTGCAATAAAAATAAAAAGACACCCTAATGCTCCAATATGAATGATATTCAAGTCAACAGCAATTAATTTTGAACTAATTGCATACACAATTGCCGTAAGGATAACTGCCACTAATATCCCATATAAAATGGAAGACATCAACCACATCTCCGTAAAGTAATGAAATGATATGACTGGAATGAAAGGCTGATTGCTCCGTTTGGCGTATAAAAATGTCGGGGTAATGAAGTTCGATTTCGAGCCATAGATGATGCTGGCTCCGATTGAATCCCTTATCGGATTTTGTGATTAAGTATTTTCATGGCATATAAAACAGAAAACGTGGGATTCTCTTTCTTTGCTCGTCCCACTCCGAGCGGCCTTTCCACGTGCCTATCCAGTCGAGACGAGCAACGCAGAAGCCCACGTGTAGGTATATAGAAACACATGTACCTACACATACAGGTACACCAAGGACTATAACCATGCCGTGAGCGACCTTGTTGCCTTTGTCTTTGACTGGAAAAGAATTTGTGGAAAGTTTCTCAGAGTCAAGAACAAAGCGCACAAAGACGCTCTATTATAATATGTCAGCAGACCCACCCCCAAACCCTTCGGCTCGCCGGATTCGCTTTCCGGAAACCTTATCGGGCTCCTGCGGGCAGACTTTGCCGCACAAATTTAAGCATAATTTTTCAATTTACAAACATTTATCTCACTTTTCAAATTATTTTCAACCTTTTACGACACTTCTCACGACAATATGCCTAATAGCCGCCGTGGGGCTGCATCCACGAGCTGAAGCCATAATGATTTAGATAGCGCGGACGTTGATAGCAGATCACGCGCAGCGTGATGCCCCTCCTGATGTATCGTCATTGGTATTTTGATTACAAATTTATTTTTCCCAATCAATTTTCCACACTCCTTTTTTCCCTCTCGGGCATCTCATGCATTGGCAGACATAATCCTCACCCTATACAACACAAGGAAAGTGGTCACCCCGACTCGGAGCGACCACTTTCCATATAGACTTATAACGTAGCATAACAGGTATATCAAATCATGACCCTACGTATACGTTTGTCCGACTTCACGATGTAAAGACCTTTTGACAGATTATCGATTCTGCATGGTTTTCCGGTATAAATCACAATACCTTGAGCATTCACAACAGTCACGTCAGCGTCAGATATGACTGTCATACTGTTACCTTCCTTGACAACGTAGAAGCCATCCTCTAACACATCATCAACACCGCTATCCGATACAGACACCACATTAGAACGCGATCTCAATGTCTCAGTGGCGCGTGTCCCGACATTAAGAAGTATCTCAACCGCATAATATGCATCGGTCGGAACGTCGTAGTCGGTGTAAGAGGTGACGTTTCCCGACACCTCCGCTATACATTCAAGAGTCTGCGGAGAATTGCCACGCAAGATGCGGTAGGTGGTTATGTTGCGACCCTCATACTTACCCCAATAGAGATTCCAGATATTCGCACCACCTTGGTTTATCTGCAGATGAATCGGCTGATGAGCCACCGACATCATTGTCTCCCCATAACCCATTTTATAGGAGAGGGAGTAGCGTGATGCCATCTTGTCGGGATCGGAATATTCATCAATATGCGAGGTGTAATCATCGGCAGACATAGTACTCAACAACTCATATACGCCGAATTCAGAGGTTTCCTTATAGACATTCGCCATATATGCACGGTGTAATCCTGAACGAAGTTCCTCAGGCACACTCCAGCGGATACGATGCTTATTGGTCTCCTCATCAATATCCACTAATGTGATAGTCGGATTCTCCTTCATCCTCACTGTCTTGAACTCCACTGAATAAGAGTCTGTACCATAGCTTTCAGTCAATGTATGCGTAATCCTAAGTTTATAGTAAGATGATCCATTGTTATTTCCAATTGTCAGATATCCGGAGTTGTCTTCTGTCTGTGTATAAGTTACTCCATAATTATTTGAAGAAGATGGTAAAATACCATCTCCCGGAAATGGTAATCCTTCTACTTTCCATTCACTGTTGTGATCATTATCCCAGTTGACATTAACTTTTGAAAATAAGAATACCTCTTCAGGAATATAGAAAGAAGCATCAAGGGCTGGATGCACAAACACCGCTTTGGAATATTCGCCATAAGTAATGTTCTTCTCCCCTTCTGAGGTCCAATACACAGTTATACTCTTATCCTCCACGCTTTCTACCACGGCACCCTCTCCGAAGTTGATTGTGGACGCATCAATTCCGGGGAAGAGTCGGAACATATTCCTCTTGTTGACCATAGTCTCTGACGGACCGGATATGAAGTTGTTCATAGAAACGGAGAACCCGTATGCCTCGGAGAAATCGCCACACTCCATCTGAGTGTCTACAGCCTGCACCTTAAACTCATAGTCACCGGGACCGACAGCACTCTTCGGGATAGAGACTGTGGTGGATACAAGCAACTGGGCACTGCTTGGCACCGGCACTCCATTCATACCGCCATTCAATGGCGACCAGACGTAGGAATTATCCCCCTCCTTATCCTTCAGTTTAAGGGAAATATTGTATTTCAATCCGGCAACAGGAGTCTCGGCATCAGATGCAGCATCCCAAGAGAAGACATAGAAGTCATCCGTCTCTGTCATCTTGATTCCGGTGGGAGCGGTTGGAAGAGTATTTCCAGGACCTATCACGATATTGGCTCCAAGTCCCATTCTACCATCAGCACGCCGGAAGAATGCTTCACCAAAATTACGTCTTTCTCCGCAATTCACTATTTCATAGCTCCGATCTGAATAAAAGAAAATAATACATGTTGAAACAGACTCGCCATTAACTACATCTAATATGATATCATTACAGCCATTATTATCAAGGTCTGCGATTTCGCTGATATCACAGAATTGATGTCCTGCTGGCGCGGGTATTTTCATGTTTGTTCCATCGCCCCAATAAACATATACGTAATCGGAATAAGAAGTCACTCCCAAACCCGAAGCATAATCGGAACTAACCATATCCATTTTGCCGTCACCATCAATATCCGATGAAATTATATTTTTAACAGATGTTTCAACTGAAATTGTTTTATCCAATTCAAAATTACGATTTCCCAAATTGCGATATAAATAGACATGCTCCCAATCAATAAAATTATTTACTCTTATCACGCATAAATCCATAAAGCCATCGCCGTCATAATCATATATCTCCTTGATAGTTCCCCAATAGAGAAGTGTGTTTAAATCGGTAATATCCTCCATTGACTTGTAATTTCCCCTATTATAACCCAAATCGACACCGAAATAGCCGTCGGAGAAGCCATCATTATCCAAATCTGCGAATAATTTAATTGATTTTCTTTCAAGATTGTCAAAATCAACAATTTCCATATCCTTGTCTCCAAGATTCAAGGTATGTGATATTTTATTAGAAGTGTTACAGTAGACATCGGGCATACCATCTCTGTTGATATCAGCAATGTTTCCCCCACCAGGGAGATTATTATTAAACAATCTTTTCAACAGATTGTATTCTCCATCAGCATTTGCTTCGTAAAAACGACCATCAAACAATTCATAGACACCATCGAAATCCAAGTCTACAGCTACTGAAGGTTCCAGGTATATCTCCCCCATCTTCTTATCCGGAACAAGTTTTGCCGGAACTACCTTCAATTCCTTTGTCTCCGTCCTTGTCTTACCGACTGCCGTAGTTGCCGTCAAGCTAATCTTTTTCGTGCCAGGCGTTGCCCATTTCACGACAGCATCCACTCCATTCTCAGAGACAATCTCAGCACCATCAAAATCCCAACCGTAAGTGACGGAGGAATCCGGTGTACCGAAGAATCTGAGTTTCACCTCTTCCGTGACTGCGGTAGTGACTGCGCAATCTATCAGGAAATCGGCGGCAGCCGTCTTCTTCTCAACTATTGCGTAATCACTGAATTCCGAACCCATATAATTACCGTCAATTGACTGGATGGAGATATAAATCTTCCCTTCAGGCCAAGAGGTTGTGTTGAACTTACGCATTGTCAGATATCCGCAATTTCCATCCTTAAAATTACGGCGATGACCATCGGCAAGAGCATCAACCCAGAGGATATCACATTTATCAGGAGCTGTACCTATCCTCAGTTCGTAAGTGAGGTCGAGAGAGGCTGTCTCTTTATCAGCACCAAGATCCCATGATATCTCAATTGTCTCATCCTCCTCATTGTAAACGACAGATGGCTTAGCCATCTTTTCGGGTCGTGTGTTTGGTACGTCTCCGAAAGAGAATGATTTATATTCATAATCCGGATATGAACCAAAGTAGCTGTAAAGTTTTACAAAACCACTGTTGTTAGCATCTAAAAGGGCAATCCTTTCATCATTAGGTTCTTGGTCATGAAGCTTAACTGCATTTTCATCCACATCAACTCCTGTGACTTTAAGATACCAAACATACATATCATTACCATAATATGTATCACCTCCCAAAAAGAAGACTTCGTAATTACCGTCATTGTCAACATCTGCGCAATCCAAGAATAATTGCCCCTTATCAATATAATGCTCATGCTTTTTGAAGGAACCATCCCCTTTGTTCTCAAGCATAATCAGATATCCTTGTTCATTGTTTTCCAATCCATTGAAAGGCACCAATATATCTATATCACCATCCTTATCAAAGTCATGACACCATATCTTGTCGCCACATGCCATACCACTGACAAGCTTCTTTGTCTCCGGCTCACCATCCTTATTCTGATAAGTGACAGTGAGCTGTTTCTCCTTGTCATTGTATGAGAGCATGTCGTTTAAACCGTCGTCATTGAAATCACGGAAATAGATTTTTCCGGCAAACTTACTTTTCATGAAGGCACCATCGCCTATGTTCATCAGATACTCACCGGTAGAAGGCAAGATGTAATCCATCAGACCGTCATTGTTGATATCTATCTGTTGGAAAGAACCGAAACAGCCCGGTGTTCCGGTTGAAATATCAATCACAGACATTCCGGAACCCAATCCCGAACTCGGTTTCTCAACTATATAGTCATAGTACTCCTGAGGTGACATTATCTTCACCGTACGATACATAAACCTCTCGTCAGGTCCCATGATTGCAACATTGGCATCATTATTGTATCCACGAAGCCATATATCATTTGTGCCGTTGTTGTCAATATCAATGAAATTGACAGACCTTGCCTGCACCGTATCAATGGGTACAGGATCCTCAGTGCCGTTGGTCTTGTATATAGGAAATTCCTTTGAACCGCCATAGGCAAAACCCGGAATATCAAGACCAAAGTTGACAATATTCGCCATTGCGTCACTTCCTAAATTTCTGTAAGAATCAATGATATAATTCGCCAGATTACATTCTTCATTCAACCGGAACAATCCTTTATAACGACGATTACCCACGTATACGTTTGATTGATAGAATTCTCGTTTCCCATCTCCGTCAAGATCATACCAACACTCCTTGTTAAGGTCAACCACCAAAATTCCCTCCTCAGAGGCTCGTGTCGGATTGCCGTGCGAAAAGCCGCTTTGCGACATGGCGATAGCTGTGGTCAGCAATGCGAAACCACCGGCAAGCACCAGATTTCTGTTTAATTTTGAGCTTTGTTTCATTTTATGTTAGTTTTTATATGTATCAAGGTAAAAAATCATCCTATATATTCACGCAGATGATGCAAACAAGCGCACTAAAAGCAGAACTCAATAACTGTATCTAATGACGATCCACAACAATTGCTACGGCTATATGATCATTTCATAACCGTTTACTGTTTTTATAAATCTAAAATATTGAAGATGTAGTGTAGTAGTGTATCAGATAGAGCCATAGATGATGCGGCTCCGATTGAATCCCTTATCGGATTTTGTGATTAAGTATTTTCATGGCATATAAAACAGAAAACGTGGGATTCTCTTTCTTTGCTCGTCCCACTCTAAGAGGCCTTGGCGTTGCCGTTCCAGTCAAGACGAGCAACGCAGAAGCCCACGTGTAGGTATATAGGAACCCTTGTACCTACACATACAGGTACACCAAGGACTATAACCATACCGTGAGCGACCTTGTTGCCCTTGTCCTTTAACTGGATTTTGTTTGAAACCGCCAAGTTTCTTAGAGTCAAGAACAAAGCGCACAAAGACGCTCTATTATAATATGTCAGCAGACCCACCCCAAACCCTTCGGCTCGCCGGATTCGCTTTCCGGAAACCTTATCGGGCTCCTGCGGGCAGACTTTGCCGCACAAATTTAAGCATTATTTCTCAATTTACAACTATTTGGCATCCATTTTTATGGAATGAAATCTAAACTTATTTCGAAAAATTAAATTTGTCATATCAATACTGGTCTAAAAAGGAGTCTGATTATCGCAGACTCCTTTCCAATGTCTTTTTAAAGATCCAGCACTGTCACGGTTTCAGATGAAGACCTTTGATAATACAGGTATTGCCCGCATACACATCAACAACTTCCACATCTGAATCAACATCCTCTATTATTACACCGAATGCCATGATATCATACCCCTGAATGTATTGAAAATTATCTTTCCCGAGCGGAAAACCGAACACCGCTCCTGATTTGTAAGTGCGATTCTTTGATTGATCCACTAGCGAGAAATTATTATTGAGCCAGAAACTGATTGATCCATATTGACTATTTGCTTCCACATTCCGAAAAGCAAGATTTAGAAAAAGATGACTTTTCCCATTTTCCGGTTCTGCGTCTTTTGCCAACCCAAGCGGAGTATAATATTTGATTTTGTCTGCTTTTGGCTCAAGGTTTACCCACTGGTATTTATCTTCGGCATAAACCTTTCTTTTAGTCATGTCAATGTCAAAGAAAGTTTTCGAAGAATAGTATTTGTCAAAGTTTTCCCATCGTGGATTATGATGAAATTCCACCATCTTGACATCCTGAGGGACACGATCAAACAGAAGGGTATACTCAATATCATAATTGGTTGGCATTCCATTCTTTCTTTTTAAATATTTAATCCCACGAAATTTAGGTAAGTTCTCGGAATTCACAAGATGATATCTTTTCCCGGTGACGGGATCACACAGAAATTCGTATGGATGAATATATACATCAGCACTGTCTGCCAAAATTCTCACTTTATCCGACATCCTAACTGCGGTAAACGGTCCCCAGTCCGAAATTTCCAAGATGCGGTTTGTCTCATTTGTATAATCGGTCTTATAAGCCACCGGAGTCTTAAATACGAAGTCATCAAAACTGCTTTGTCTTGGTTCCTGTGCAAACGCGCACAAAGATGGGAAAATCAAGGAGATAAATAGTAACGCAATTTTCTTAATCATATTTTCAGAGATTAAGTACATGAATATTAATTATTTAACACTATAACTCAATATGATGCCGGTCTATATGCCACGCTGTCAACGTACATGAGATTTGACCTGATCGTGGAATACACCATAATGTCAAACGGTTTATCCAATTTTGTGAACTTGGATCCATCTGCATTCTCAAAAGCATCGTAGTCATCCGTGATCGAATCCACCACTATGCGGTTGCCATCGGAATGCCCAAGATAATAATTGCTGTATCCACGGAACTCTTCCATGAGATTCTTCATTATCTTGAAACGCTGGTTCTTACTGTTTGAATCGCCCAAAGTAATATCGGATATCTCATACGATGTACCATCCTTTGCGGTGGATTCATACATTCCACCAAATCCTGCGAGGTTGCACTTGGCGTAATCAAACCCCACCCTATTATTTGGGAGACATACAGTATCCTTCCCATTTAAGAGCAACGCAGTGTAAGTCGGATGCAGCGAAATGATGGGGAGTGCCACATATTTTTCTGCCAAACCTGCCACTACCGTGCATGCCGTGTCGGAATAGACTGTGCGCTGATCATCCTTACTCCTTGAGACAAGACCTCCGTATGTCGGATATGGTGTGCTCTGCTCCGAGAGACACATTTCTCCATCCGCAACATTATATATCTGCAAGTCTATAAAGTTATCTGTGAATAATACAAGACCACGTTTCTTCTTATCTTGGAATTCCACTGTAGAATCAGTACGGTTAGTGACTATGTATCTCTGGGGCATATTACCGAAGCCGTATTCATAGTAATCCACCTCGTCATCCCTGATTTCAAGTAGAGGACCCTCATCATCCATACCGATCATTTCCCATATTCCTTGGGTAGGTTTTGGAGATTCAGCCACTTGTGAATCGGTTTCGTTGTCTGCTGTGGTGGCACTACCGGAATTTTTGCAAGCCGTTGAAAAAAAGCTCAATGAGGCAAGCAGGATTGCTAACTTAGAATTGTTCATAATGTAGATATTAATTATGTTTGAAAAATACATCCAATGTGTCCCCGATTGAATCCCTTATCGGATTTTACGTAATTCTTGGCATATAAAAATAGAAAACGCAGGATTCTCTTTCTTTGCTCGTCCTGCCCTGAGAGACGTTGGTATCCTTCTCCCAGTCGAGACAAACAACGTAGAAGCCCACGTGTTGGTATATATAAACCTCAGGTACACTATACATACAGGTACACCAAGGACTATAACCTTGCCGTGAGCGACCTTGTTGCCTTTGTCTTTGACTGGAAAAGAATTTGTGGAAAGTTTCTCAGAGTCAAGAACAAAGCGCACAAAGACGCTCTATTATAATATGTCAGCAGACCCCACCCCAAACCCTTCGGCTCGCCGGATTCGCTTTCCGGAAACCTTATCGGGCTCCTGCGGGCAGACTTTGCCGCACAAATTTAAGCATTATTTCTCAATTTACAAACATTTATCTCACTTTTCAAATTATTTTCAACCTTTTACGACATTCCTTACGACACTCTGACAAACTTTCTCGCAACTTCAATAAAGGCAATATTCCCTCGTAATCTCCATACTGACATCAATAAAATATCATCATAAATAATAATGAGCATAAACATAATGTTGCTACTCATTATTATTTTTCATTTTGATTTGTTATTAATCGGCAAGGACTATATCGTCCGGATAAAATACCAGGCAAGCCGGTGAATCCAATAATTTTGTTTTTGTGAAGAGAGCATAGTGTATGGTCATATCTTCTATTACGAATGGAGCACACGATGTCTTTTCTCTCAATTCTTCAAGAAAACATTCGCCATACTCTCCTTCGGTCCACTTACATTCCCCTACTAAAAGATGCTTGCCATCAAGTGATTTCGCAACCACATCAAATTCCATGGCTACGTTACGTTTCTCTTCCTTGACAGCCACATTACCCCACCATCTGGATGCCAAACCATAATATATCCCATCTATCTCCCTTCCGCTGACATACTCCCTGCATAGCTTCTCCCATACGCCTCCCAAATAACCGGGCAGACTGACTGATATCTTCTGCCACACTGCCTCACTTCGTCCCAATGATATAAGCGAGGCATTCGGTGATACGAAATGGTAGTAGGAATCCAAGAAATAATCATCTATCTTATAAAGCGGTTCTATCTTGCAGACATTTCCTGATTAGTGTAGATTTTCCTACACGACGCCGACCGTATACAACGATTAATTTCGATGTCGCCGAATCCAACACCTTCTCTATCCGGGCTTTCTCTTTAGTTCTGTCTACAAATTTCATAACGCAGCATAATTAATGAGTACAAAAATAATGTTTCTACTCATTATTTCCAAACAGAATGACAACTATTTATTCCGGGACGGTGATTTGCATGTATTGTCGGAGGATTGCCGCGCTGCTCTCTCCGTCGCATACTATGCGCAAGACACCTCTCTTCGGAGATGAGAGGAGCATAGAAAGCGATTCCCGTAAGGTGGTTGCATCCGTAGCTTCGTGATATTCCCAACCATAGCCTTCGGCAAGATGCCGGAGTGGAAGCTGAGGGGCACAACAGAAGTAGCGTTCGCGTTCCTCAAGTCGGGAGGTGGAGGGTATGAACCGGAAGATTCCACCGCCGTTGTTGTCTATTACTATTATACGCATCCGGTCAGGTATACCAGGCAACGATAATGCTGCAACATCGTATGCCATCGACATATCGCCCGTGACAAGCACCGTCTTGCCATTATATTTCATTGCGCCACCTACGGCTGTCGAGCCGCATCCGTCTATGCCCGACACCCCCCGGTTGCAATACGTGGCATGCGGCTGATGCTTCCCTACTATCTGAGCGTAGCGCACCGATGTGCCGTTTGAAAGGAAGAGATTCACATCTCTCGGCAGCATCTCATCTATTATGGAGAAGGCTTTAAGTTCGCTCCAGCCTACGGAATCCACATATTCATCCTTCGCCTTGAATGCCTCACGCCTTGCCTCGCTCCAGATGCTGCTATAACTGTTGTCACCGACGTGCTTGACCGCTGCGGCATACAGCTGATGAAGGAATCTTGCCGGGTCTGCCTCTATCCGTTTGGTCAGCGACATGAAGCAGTCAGACGTGGTGTGATTCCATCCCACCGACCAATGTTCACATACCGAATTGTTGCGGCGAAGATATTCCTTCAGTTTCCGCGAGACGAGCGACCCGCCTACTGATATGACTATATCGGGCGACATGGAATCAAGACGCGTCTCCGGCAATGCGGTGAGCACGGAGTCCACACCACTCGCCTCCTCTCCAAGATGCAGGTTTGACAGAGTTTCGGTCATAGCCACTACATTCGGAAGGCTACAGAACTCCCCTACCGACTTATGCATACGTGAGTCAGGGGGAAGGAATCCAGCCACAAACATCACCTTCGAGCCTGCCACACTACGTCCGAGTTCCCTGACAATCTCCTTATTGACAATACCATCGGATGAGATCATCTCTATGACTCTTGGCGATGTGCCTATTGCCTCCCGTTTGAGCCCGAGCGGTTCCGCAAGACGCACGTTGATATGCACCGGTCCCTTACGTCGCGACATCGCCTCTATCATGGCATCGTTTGATATGCGGTTGGCATACCATAGCATCTCCTTATCATCGTTGCCCCATGCCGGCAATTCGTAGCTACGTTTCACGAAATTCAACAACGCCTCAAACTGGCGCAGCGTCTGCGAATCATCCTGATCAATCCATTGCTCAGGACGATCAGCGGAGATCACGATGAGTGGTACACCCTGATAGAACGCCTCCGCAACCGCCGGGGCATAATTGAGGAGCGCGGTGCCGGAAGTGCACACCAGTGCCACAGGCTTACGGCTCACCACCGACATGCCGAGAGCCATGAAGGCGGCTGCACGCTCATCGACCACGTTATATTTCCTCATACCTCTGCGCGACTCCGCAGCTATCAGCAGCGGGGCATTACGTGAGCCCGGTGAGCACACCACGTCTCTCACCCCGTGCGCCTCCATGACGTCAAACAATATGGAGCAGAACCGTTTGTCGGTATCTTGTCGGTCTGTCATCATACGAAACGCTCCGGTTTATATCCGCGAAGGAAGGCATCCGCCCCCATACGCTTCTTACCCGCCGGCTGCAACGACACAATCTCAAGCATACCGTCAGCCACCGCGACAAACAATCTGTCCTTAGCCACAATCACCTCTCCCGGCTTCCTGTTGCCCGCAGGGGTATCTCCGCAGAGTGCCGTCTCAAAAATCTTGACATCGGCAAACGTTCCGAGAGTACGTGAATCCTCAAACGTGGACCACGCCGCAGGATAAGGCGACAATCCGCGCACAAGGTTATGGATTTCAGTGGCAGGACGATCCCATGCTATGCGACACGTATCCTTGAATATCTTCGGGGCTGGGATAAACTCACCCTCCGGCTGAGGCTGAGGCGTCACATTCCCGGCTGCAATATCCATTACTGTATGAGCCACCATATCGGCACCAAGCGTCATCAACTTGTCATGCACGTCGCCGACGTTATCCTCCGGAAGGATAGCGATGGTGCGTTGCTCTATTATGTCGCCGGTATCAATCTCATGCTTTAGGAAGAAGGTGGTGACGCCTGTCTCCGTCTCCCCGTTGATAACCGCCCAGTTGATAGGTGCAGCACCGCGATATTTCGGGAGAAGCGACGCATGAAGATTGAATGTGCCAAGACGTGGCATCGACCATACCACCTCCGGCAACATACGGAATGCTATCACTATGAAAAGATCGGCATTTATGGCACGCAACTCCTCCACGAAGTCGGGTGATTTCAATTTCTCTGGCTGAAGCACACGGAGTCCGTTTTCCACGGCATACCGCTTCACGTCGCTCTGAATAAGCTTATGTCCGCGTCCGGCAATCTTGTCGGGCATCGTGACGACTGCAGCTATATCCTGACCATCCTTCATCAGTCGGTCAAGACTCGCAACGGCAAATTCGGGGGTTCCGAAGAACACTATCTTTAGTTTGTTTTCACTCATCTGGTTATAATTTTTCTGTTTATGCACCGCAATTTCCGGTGACATTATCTTTCAATCCAGCTCGCCGACAGCGTCAGTCATCACAATAATGACGCAACACGCGACGATAGGAATTGAATATCTTTGATTTGGAAACGAATCCGATATATTTCCCTTTCTCCACTACGGGAAGGTTCCATGCGTTTGTCTTGTCGAAAATGCGCATCACCTCCTCCATCGGCTGACCTATCTCTATTCGGGCAGGAGGCATCGACATGAAGCGCGTCACGTGCATCTTCTTGTAGAGATCAGGACGGAACATTATGTTGCGGATATCATCGAGCAACACTATACCCACCAGCACCCCTTCAGCATCAATTACAGGAAAAAGATTACGGTTTGACGTGGCGATAATATCTACCACCTCCTTAAGATTCATCTCCGGACGCACCGTCTTGAAATCCTTCTCTATGAGATTGTCGATTTTAAGAAGGGTAAGCACCGACTTATCCTTCTGATGAGTCAGGAGGTCGCCCTGCTTGGCGAGACGCATGGTGTAGATACTGTAAGGCTCGAAGATTCTTATGGTCATGTATGACAATGTGGAGACGATAAGCAGAGGCAGAAACAGGTTGTAACCACCGGTCATCTCCGCCGTGAGGAAGATAGCCATCAGCGGGGCATGCATCACTCCGCTCATCAGTCCTGCCATACCGAGAAGGGTAAAATTCTTGTTGGAGATTCCCACGCCCCCCTCAAATATATTGTTGAGAAGGAAAGCAAACAGGAATCCGCACATCGCACCTACAAAGAGGGAGGGGGCAAACGTGCCGCCTACACCTCCGGCCCCATTGGTGGCACTCGTTGCAAATACTTTCGTCAGTATTATGGCGACAATGAAGCAGGCTATGAACCATATATTATCGCGGTCAACATAAAAGAATGTGCCGTCGACAATCTTTGAGTAGTCACCTTCAAGGAGATTATTGATAGCCCCGTAGCCCTCACCATAGAGCGGAGGCAACACGAAGATGAGTCCGGCAAGAATCACGCCACCTATCGCCACCTTCAACATCCGGTATTTCAATCGGGAGAACATGGATTCCATCATAAACATGACGCGCGTGAAATACAACGACACCAATCCGCAGAATATGCCAAGAAGTAAGGTATATGGTATCTTGCTCACGGAGAAAGGTTCACTCTGCGAGAAGAAGAATTCGGAATTGTAGCCCTCCAGCACGTATGCCACAGTCGCTCCCGTGATTGATGAGATAAGCAACGGCATGACGGTGGCTCCCGTGAGATCAATCATCAGCACCTCGAGAGTGAAAAGCATACCGGCAATAGGCGCACGGAATATTCCAGCTATGCCTGCCGCCGCGCCACATCCCACAAGAAGCATCAATATGCGGGGCGACATACGGAATGCCTGACCCACATTCGAGCCTATCGCCGCGCCCGTGAACACGATCGGTCCCTCTGCTCCGACCGATCCGCCGAATCCTATCGTGATGGAGGAGGCCACAAGAGACGCATACATGTTTTTCTTCTTAAGGCGCGACTTATTGCGGGAAATAGCATACAGCACCTTCGTCACGCCATGAGATATGTTGTCCTTCACCACATATTGAAGGAACAGGAGCACTATCAATATGCCCACCACCGGATAGACAAGATAGAGATAGTTGGCAGTGGTCGCGCTGAAATGAGACGTAAGCAACCCGGAGATAAGATGAATCAGCAGTTTGAGCAACTGGGCGGCAAATCCACACGCCACCCCCACCACGAGCGCAAGAATCAACACGAAGTTACGCTCTTTTATGTGGGTCTCGCGCCAGCTGACCACCTTAAACCACCATTCCGTAAATCTGTTGTTATGTTCTGTATATGCCATGTGTTGACTTATTACATTCCTTTACCCCCCGCGACTGTCCGCAAGGTGTAGATTAATATTTTTATATCGAGGGAGAGCGACATATTTGATATGTATATCAGGTCATACTTCGTGCGTTCCACCATCTGGTCGAGGGTGGAGGCATATCCGTATTTCACCATTCCCCAGGATGTGATGCCGGGACGCACCTGATATACGAGTCCGTAGTAAGGGGCATGCTGCATTATCCGCTCTATATAGTATCGCCGCTCCGGACGCGGTCCGACTATCGACATATCCCCCCTCACCACATTCCAGAACTGCGGGAGTTCGTCAAGACGATATTTGCGGAGCACCCTCCCCACCGGAGTGACACGCTCATCGTGCTCGCTTGAAAGACACGGTCCATCAGCCTCGGCATTCTCTATCATTGTACGGAATTTGTAGATGGCAAACGGCTTCTGTTGCCGTCCCACACGCTCCTGGCTGTAGAAGACCGGTCCCGGAGAGCCAATCTTTACCATTACCGCTATCAGCAGATAGAGCGGAGAGAAAAGGAGCAGCACCAACAACGATATGACTACGTCACACGTGCGTTTCACGTTTTTTGCTGACTCAGAGAGTGCCGGCGACGTGATATCCACAAACGGGTCGCCATATATATCCTTCAGGCGTATCGACGACGTGATGAAAGAGAACGTGTCCGGGGCTATTCTCACGGAGAGTCCGCAGGAGAAGAGATGAAACAGCAGCTTAAGCAACTTATCCTCATCTTTTGTGGCAGGAGCCACGATCAGATGCGTCACCCCCTTATCCGCACATATCGTCTGCAAAGATTCCAGATCATATACGTCTACCCCATCTCCGGAATCCGGTTCGCCCGGAATCCTCACAAATCCACAGACATCGTAGCTGACCCTTGACGGTGTTGTCATCAGCCGCCTTGCTGAGAGGCGTGCCGACTCGGAATTTCCTATGATTAGAGTCCGAAGCTCCCAATTATGATTTCTGAAATTCTTCAGTGCCCGCTGCGTTATTATTATACGCCCGGCATAGCAGAAGAGAAACAGCAGCCCGAAAAGCGACAATATCAATTCGTAATTGATGATGCGCAATCCCGTCTGGTCGTTTATCAGCAGGATGAGATAGATAAGCGAAGAGTTGATAAGCGCGGAACAGAGTGTGGTCTGAAGTTCCTGAAGACGCGACTTGCCAAACGGCTGATTATAGTAGCCGGAAAGCCAGAACACTGCCATCATGGCAAGTGGCACCGACAGCTGCTCGGCTATAAGTTTGCCGGAAAAGAGGAAACGCTCAAGACTACCCCACGACGAATTATCACGCAGGATGGCAAAACGGCAGATATTAAACAACAGGAATGCGATGTTGCCGGTAAGCCAATCCGTTGCGGCATACCTCATCTGTTGCACCCTTATAGATACTGCTGATTTCCTCATCTTCTGCTCAGATCAATTTATTCCCCCTGTCTGACAACTGCAATTCTCATCTTATCACTTTTATCAATCCTCCGTCTGACACCTTTATGATATTGCTCGGCGAGGGAGCCGAGTTCTCATCGCGCCGGTAGGATGCTATGTAGTCAACCCCGTTCTTTATATCGTCGGAAATATCATTGAATATTCCGGAGGTCTTCTCTCCGCTTATGTTGGCGGAAGTCGACACAAGCGGACGACGCAGACGCCGGCACAATTCTTGGGAATATCTCTCGCCGGTGATCCTTATCCCAAGCGACCCGTCGGGCGCAAGAAGGTTTCCCGCCACATTGTGCGGATGATCGTAAATAATGGTGAGCGGGTCGACGGCAGCTTCTATCAGTTGCCATGCCACCTCCGGGACATCATCGACAATTCTGTCGAGTGCACCTTCACTGTCAACCAGCACAAGCATTGACTTGCTTTCAGCACGGCGTTTCAGATCATAGATCTTTCTGACCGCCTCTGCATTTGTGGCGTCACACCCTATCCCCCAAACCGTATCGGTCGGATAGAGTATGATTCCACCATTACGCAGGCATTCCACTGCCTTGTTTATATCTTCCTGAAATGTCATGAAGTGAGATGTATGAATTATATATTCTGTGAGGATTTCAAATCCTCTTCCAATCTATCTATTTCCGACAGCCATAATGCGCTTGAAGCATCGGAGGGCATACGCCAGTCGCCACGCGGGGAAAGACACACGCTGCCTACCTTCGGACCATCCGGCATACATGAACGCTTGAACTGCTGATTGAAAAATCGGCGGTAGAAGTTGCGCATCCATTTGAGTATCGTGGCTGAATTATAGCTGCTGCGAAACGCAACTGTAGCGAGATAGTAGATTTTCCGTGGAGTGAAGGAATTGCGAAGCACATGGTAGAGGAAGAAATCATGCAGCTCGTATGGTCCCACCAAGTCTTCCGTCTTCTGCGAGATCTCATCGTCGCCGGAGGGTATGAGTTCCGGACTGATCGGGGTATCCACTATATCAAGCAGTATCTCGCGCGATTTCGCGCCCAACTCTTCGGCAAACCATTTCACGAGATAGCGCACGAGCGTCTTAGGCACTCCGGCATTGACCCCGTACATCGACATCTGGTCGCCATTGTAGGTGCACCATCCGAGAGCAAGCTCCGACATGTCGCCGGTGCCGATCACTATCGCGTTCTCCTTATTTGCCACGTCCATCAATATCTGCGTGCGTTCACGTGCCTGTGAGTTCTCGAATGTCACGTCGTAGTTTGTCGGATCCTGACCTATATCGGTGAAATGCTGTGCGACTGCCTTGCCGATAGGAATCTCCATTGAGGTGACACCCAAGGCATGCATCAGATCGACGGCATTGTTATGGGTGCGCGAAGTGGTTGCCATTCCCGGCATCGTGATGCCTATTATGCCGCTGCGGTCAAGGTCAAGCATATCGAAGGCTCTTACCGTCACGAGTAGTGCGAGTGTGGAGTCAAGACCTCCGGAAATACCTATCACTGCCCTATGGCAATGGATCGCATTGAGACGCTGCATGAGTCCGCGCGCCTGGATATTGACAATCTCCTCGCAATGCTCCCCAAGCTTCCTCTCGTCATGCGGCACAAAGGGCTGTGGGTCTACCTGCATATCCGGAAGTGGAGACTTGGGAACCTCCTGACACATTGCCGTCATCAATCGCAATCCCGATTTCACACCGGCGTTGTCGAAATATGTGGAGAATCTTGCCCTATCATTCCGGAGTTTCTCCACGTCTATATCTTTCACAAGAATTGTAGCCGCAGTGAAGAAACGCTGTTCCGGTTGGGTGACGGCACCATCCTCAGCTATGATTGCATTTCCGGCAAATACCAGGTCGGTCGATGACTCTCCCCATCCGGCAGAGGCGTAGACGTAGCCGCAACGACAACGTGCCGACTGCTGAGAGATGAGCCGGCAGAGATAGTCATGCTTCCCTATCAATTCATCGGAAGCCGACAGGTTGAGCATTATATCGGCACCTCCAAGACATAACGGTGTGCTCGGCGGATTGGGCACCCAAAGATCTTCGCAGATCTCCACGCCCACCTTTGCCCCCTTATATTCGAAGAGCAGATCAGTGCCGAATGGAACCATCCTCCCGGCAAACATTATCTCGTCGGCGGATATACCATAGCCGGATTCAAACCATCTTTTCTCGTAGAACTCTCCGTAATCGGGTATGTAGGATTTCGGCACTATGCCCAGAATCCTTCCGGAAGCCATCACTATCGCGCAATTGTATCGTCTGCCGTGGGCTATGACGGGCGCACCGACAGCTATCATAATCTGATATTCTGCCGTCTCGCGTGCAAGTTCGGAGATAGCCTCTGCAGCCGCATCCATCAGAAGGGGCTGCATAAATAGATCTGCACAGGTGTATCCCGTAACAGACATTTCCGGAAAAACCACCACGTCACATTCCTTGTGGTCGGCATCCTTCACAATCTCAATGAGGCCATTGAGATTGTAGTCAACGTCTGCCACTCTGACATTGGGCACTGCTGCGCCTACGCGCAAAAATCCATATTCTGTCATCTGCTATTTTTCTTATACTCTATTTTTTTACAAATTTACACAATCTCTTTTATTTCTCCATCTTTTTCCAGTATTTTTAAACTGCCGTCTGATTCCGATTGGATGCTAAGGTTGTGTCTTAAACTAATATGGCAAAGAATGTCATTGGGAAATTATCCAGCTATCTATTCCCCGAATTAAGCGGCATCAGCTGATTGAAGAACCCATTCTCCACCTCTTTGTTAGGGAAACCGAGTGTGGCAATATCAAAGCGTTCGTCATACCCCTTTATTGTGAGATAACCACTCTGATACAATACCGGGATTATATCGGTCAGTTGAAACGACACATCGGAAAGAGATGAAAGACCGATTTCATAGCTTGCCAATTCAGGAAGTGGAAGCCCCTCCACTCTTATCATCTTTATAAGGAATGAGGGGGTGCCTGTCCTGAACCAATAGTTACCAAACCACTCTTCCGACATACAGTTGAGCAGACTGAATGGATTATAGACATCTTCTCCACCTTTCGGAGTAAAATGATAACCATCGTAATTCTCCCTCAATTTTTCATAGATCTCTTCCGGAGTCTTATCTACATTTTTGGAAAACTTCCGGATACCCTCATCAAAATATTCATGCAACTCCTCCTTCGTGATGCCACATATACCGTTATATTGCATGCTGAGAGATATGTCTTGCAAATTATTCAGATCGCTGAAAATGCTAAGATGACCTAATTTGGTCACACCCGTCAACATGGCAAACCTAATATGACCGTCAAGGCTTTTTAGATTGCTGTAAAACATCCGAAGTTCCCTCCGTATGCGCTCCTGCAATTCCGGATTGTCAACAGTTTCAAGCAATGGCTTGTCGTACTCATCCACGAGAATCACGACCGGCTTTCCAGTCTGTTCATGAGCACAGAGTATAATATCCTTAAATCGTATTCCCACTGATTTATCACTATCTGTGGTGATTCCATACTCCTTTTCCCAACGTGTCAGAAAATTATTGAAATATTCAACAAATCTATCTAAAGAATCCGGGCTACATCCAGCAAGGTCAATATGAAGCACAGGATAAGCGTCCCAATCATAAGGCTGACGGGAGATTGCCAATCCTTCAAACAGACGGCGGTTCCCTTTAAAAAACTCCTCAATGGTTGATATCAGAAGCGACTTTCCGAAACGGCGCGGTCTGCTCAGAAAATAACACGTTCCATTTGATACCAAATCATGGATATATCCCGTCTTATCGACATATAAATAACCACCCTCTCGAATTTTCGCAAACGATTGCATTCCTATAGGGTATCGTAGATTTGCCATAATTATATCTTTTAAAATATTAGAAGGAGCCTTCTTATTCGCAAAGTTAGCAAAACTTTTCAATATAGTGTAAGTCAAGTATTATAAAAAACGTATGGCTCCCTCTCGCGAAGAAGCCATACGCAGAATTATGGTTGTCAGTATTTCTATCCTATTCAGAAAAGAAGGAGGAATGAGAGTGAGTTCTGAACAGCATCGTAGCAGTACTCGTAGATGTAGGGAACAAGTCCGAACAATACAATACCTGCCACACAGATCCAGATTGCAGCACGTGCGCTGCATGCGCTGCGGAATGTCTCGATCTTAGGTTCATCCGCGCTGATCCACATAGCCTTCACCACGAGCAGATAATAGTAGAGCGAGATGATGGTGTTGATCAATGCGATGAGCACGAGCATATAGAGTGCCCATGAGCCGGTGCCTGTCACTGATGTGAAGATAAGTATCTTGCTGAAGAAGCCGGCAAACGGCGGGATACCTGCAAGTGAGAACATCGCGAGAGTCATGGCGAATGAAAGCCATGGGTTGGTCTTGTGAAGTCCGTTGTAGTCGTCCATACCGACCAGACCTGTCTTGTCTTCAATGGTGGAGATAACCGCGAATGCGCCGAGGTTGCTGACCACGTAAACGAAGATGTAGAACAACATGCCTGCGAGTCCGAGTCCGTCAGCCGCCATTACACCAAGCATGATGTAGCCTGCCTGTGAGATGGAGGAGAACGCCATGAATCGCTTCATGTTCTTCTGACGCACTGCGAAAAGGTTGCCCACTGTGATGGTCAGGATAATGATGCCGTAGAGCATCCATTCCCATGCCTCGCTGTAGACAGCACCGAAACACTGCACGAAGATGATGAAGAACGCTACTGCCGCCGCACCTTTTGAGATAACGGAAAGGTAGCTCGTGATGGCTGTCGGTGCTCCCTGATATACGTCGGCTGTCCAGAGATGGAAAGGCACGAGGGAAAGTTTGAAACCGATGCCGGCTATCACGAATGCGAGTGCCACTATCAGGAGTCCGCTTGTCTGACCTTGGCTGATGGTGATTGCAAGATCATCAAAATAGAGCGATCCGCCGGAGAAGGCGTAGACAAACGACAGACCCACGAGAAGCAATGCAGAGGAGAACACGGCTGTCATGATATACTTGATGGCTGCCTCATGGCTCTCGTAGTGATTCTTATTGAACGCAACGAGTGCGGCAAGAGGAAGTGATGCCGATTCCAGACCGATGATGAAGAGAAGGAAGTGACGTGCAGATACCATAAGGTACATGCCGAAGAGAGTCACCAGAATAAGTTCGTAGAACTCACCCTTGCGGATTGCCACTTCATCACTCTCCACCCATTTTGCACTCTGAAGGAACACGATGAACACACCGACGTTCAGTATTGCCTTCAGTGCATTTGTGGTGGTATCGTTGATATACATTCCACCGAATACCAGTTCCCCGTCGGCAGGAAGAAGCCAGATGGCGATGGTGCCGAGTCCGAAAAGTATGGTGGTGAATGGTGTCAGTATCTTTTTACCCTTCTCACAGGAGAATGTGTCGAATAAAAAGACCAGCATGAATATTCCAAGAACGATAAGTTCAGGAATCATAGATCCAAATTGAGAATAGTCCATTGTAGATTGCTTGTTTTATTTATTCAATACATTTTATTAAAGGGCTGCTGACTGGATGGCTGCCATAATCGGGGCGAAGCTATGCTGGATAGTCTCGTTGATCCAATTGGGGAAGCAACCGATGCCGGCTATGCAGAGTATGAGAGTCACTGTAGAGAGGCGTTCAAACCATGTTGCATCAGTCAAGGCAAGGTGATGCTCATCCTGCACCGGACCGAGAAGAAGCTTGCCGACAACTCGCAGGATGTAGACTGCCGTGATTACAATCGAACATGTGGCTGCAATCACGAATACCCTGTGGAAGAGATCTGCATTCTGGAACGAGCCGAAGAAGATTGTCATCTCTGCCACGAAGCCGGAGAGACCCGGGAGACCCAGCGATGCGAAACCGGCAATCATATAGCAGACGCCGAGATAAGGCATAATCTTCATCAAGCCGCCCATCTGACGGATGTCGCGCGTATGGGTGCGTCCGTAGATCATACCGATGAGGGCAAAGAAGAGTGCTGTCATCAAGCCGTGGGAAAGCATCTGGAGGATTGCGCCTGTCATAGCAGTGGTGTTGAGCATGAGGATAGCGAAAAGCACCATGCCGCAGTGCGACACCGATGAATATGCATTGATGTATTTGAGGTCGGTCTGCACACATGCGGAGAACGCACCGTAGACGATACTGATGCCCGTGAGCACGATGAATATCCATGCAAGCTCATTGGCTGCCTGCGGAAGAAGATAGATGGCGATACGGAAGCAGCCGTAGCCACCGAGCTTCATAAGCACACCGGCATGAAGCATTGATACGGCGGTAGGCGCACATGCGTGACCGTCGGGGCTCCATGTGTGGAACGGGAACATTGCACCAAGGACACCGAAACCTACGAATGTGCAGCAGAAAAGAAGGTTCTGCCATTCGGGGGCTATCGAAGCGTTGTGCGCAATCTCAAGGATATTCCATGTGGGCTGTCCACCCTCCGGAGCACTGTGCCAGTAGATACCGAGAAGACCGAGCATGAGGAATGCCGAGCCGCCCATGAGCATAAGAGTCAGCTTCATGGCTGAATATTCCTTGCGGCCTGTGCCCCACACTCCGATAAGGAGGTACATCGGGATAAGTGCCACCTCATAGAACATGAACATCGTGAAAATGTCAATCGAGATGAAGAAGCCGAACACTCCGGTGCTCAGAAGGGCAAACCAGAGGAAGAAGTTCTTGGGAAGCGGATTGATTTTCCAAGAGGCGAATGTGCCGGCAAATACAATCACTGAAGAAAGCATCAGCATGAGCACTGAAATGCCATCGACACCTACTGCAAGATGAATGTTGAGCGGTGCATACCACATCCAGCTGCCCGTGTAAAGCATCTCGTCGGTGACTCCCATCTCGCGAAGGCGGAGGAAGTCGATACAAAGCCAGACTGAGAGTCCGAGAAGAATGGTTGAGCATACCACCATCACGCTGCGGATCGCATTCATACTGCTGTTGCGGCATAAACCCAATCCCGCCATCATGATGACCGGAATAACAACGAACCAGATTAATATATTTCCAAACATAATGTTAAGTTGTTTCTGAGTTGCAATATGAATGTTAAATCAGACAAATCCATGTGATAGCCGCGAGTGCGACAGCGCCGGCAAGATACCATGCCACGTAGGCCTGTATTGTGCCTGCCTGCATTCCGCGGATAGCATAAGATGCTTTCTGGGTGATCTTTGCGAATCCGTCCATAGTAGCGTCGATGACATGGCGGTCAAACCATGCGATGCTCTTACAGATGATGTTGAAGATGATCTTATGAGTGATGAACATATAGATCTCATCCCAGTAGAAGCGACGGTTGGCTGCGGTCCATAGTGTAGGCCAGAAGTTCTTGACCTTGGTCGGGAGATCGTTCTTCTTGTGATACATCACGTAGGCAAGTGCAATGGCAACACACGCCGTGAGGATGCTCGGGATTGCCACCTTCACCCACTCGATGTGGATATGATACGGCTCACCGTTCCAAGTCACAAGTTCGCCAAACGGAAGTGCCCAACCGCATACGCATGACACTGCTGCGAGGAACAACAGAGGCACCGACATCTGCCAGGGGGCATCGTGCGGCTTATGCTCCTTATAGTGGGGATTCTCCTCCCACCAGAATACGAGGAAGTACATACGGAACATATAGAACGCCGTAAGACCTGCAACCATCGTCATCCATGCGCCCCAGAACCAGTGGCGAGCAAACATTGCTGCAAGCATCTCATCTTTTGAGAAGAATCCGGCAAAGGGCCAGATACCGGCAATAGCGAGACAGCCGATAAGGAATGTCCAGTGGGTGATCGGCATATATTTGCGAAGACCGCCCATAGCCGTATAGTTGTTGGAGTGTACGGCATGAATCAGCGCACCGGCTCCGAGGAACAGGAGTGCCTTGAACATCGCGTGAGTGAAGAGATGGAACATACCCGCCATGTAGCCGAGTCCGGAATAGTGGACACCCTCGATGGGCTTGTCGTAGGCAACGCCGAGAGAAACCATCATGAAGGCAATCTGCGAGATTGTGGAGAATGCAAGAATCCTCTTTATGTCGATCTGAGCACATGCCACCACTGCCGCATAGAAAGCCGTGATAGCACCGACGCAGCAGATAAACGTCATCGCCGCATCAACCACACAGTATACGGGGAACATACGAGCCACCAGATACACACCGGCAACCACCATCGTAGCAGCATGGATAAGGGCTGACACCGGAGTCGGACCCTCCATTGCATCGGGAAGCCAGATATGGAGAGGCATCATTGCTGATTTACCCATACCGCCTGTGAAGATCAGCACCATTGCCCATGTCAATACGGATGCACCCATGAATGATGCGCCGCCCGTGGAGGCAAGCACTCTCTCAGGATTGCTGGTAAGATCCATAAAGTTGAACGTATCGGTGTAGAACGAGAGAAGGAGTATACCGATGAGGAAGCCGAGGTCGGCGAAACGGGTCACGATAAATGCCTTCTTTGATGCCGACACTGCCGACGGAAGCTTATAATAGAATCCGATCAGAAGGTAGGATGAGACGCCCACAAGCTCCCAGAAGATATACATCTGGAAGATGTTGGTCGCAACCACAAGACCAAGCATAGAGAATGAGAAGAGCGAGAGGAAAGCGTAGTAACGCTGGAAACCCTGCTCACCTTCCATATAGCCCCAGCTGTAGAGATGCACCATGAAGGAGATAGTGGTGATCACTACGAGCATCATCGCGGAAATCGGATCGAGGAGGAAACCGAGTTTCACTACGAGTGTATCCGTAAATGAGAGCCAGGTAAAGTCAAACACCTGATACTGCTGGCGCACTCCGTCGATAATGAAATTGGCATCACCACTGAAGAAGTAAGTGATAGCCACTGTATAGGCGATTGTGGCAGTCGTGCCCATGCCGATGATGCCAAGTATGCCTGCCATCTTCTTCGACATCTTCACCCCGCCTATTCCTAAGACGAGGAACATCGTGATCGGAATCGCCAAAATTAAAATTGGAAGTGTAATGTCCATATCTTAGAATTTCATTTTATTTATTTCTGTAATGTCAGTATTCCCTATCGCTCTGTAGATATTGATGATGAGGGCAATAGCGATTGCAGTCTCCGCAGCGGCTATCGCTATGGCGAAGAGGGTGAAGACCATGCCGTCCATAGAGCCGGGGAAAAGGAAACGGTTGAACACGATGAAGTTCAGATCCGCCGAATTAAGCATCAGCTCCAGAGAGATGAGAATCGCAATCAAATTTTTACGGGTGACAAAACCGTAGATGCCGCAGGCAAGCATCACCACACTCGGCACAAGATACCATAACATACTCAAGTCCATATCTCTTTAGTTTTTACGGGCAACTGTCACGCCACCGATTATACATGCGAGCAACAACACACTGATTGCCTCAAACGGGAGAAGATACTGGAAGCGTCCGCTGCCTGTAAACACCTCTCCTATCTCATGCATCGTGATCTCATTGCCTGCCTGAAGCGACTCTGCAAGAGAGACGCCGTTAAGCACCGGCATATAGAACAATGCAAGGAGCAGCAACACTGCGGATACACCCGAGAGGGTGAGTCCGATCTGTCTGCGGTGCGACCCGATGCGGCCCGATGAATCATCAGGTCGGTGGGTCAGCAAAATTGCGAAGACAAAGAGCACCATTATACCACCTGCATACACGGCTATCTGCACGGCTCCCAGAAATTGGTAGCCGAGCTGGAAATAGAACACGGCAGTGCCGAGCAGCACGAAAAGCAAGTAGGTAGCGGCACGCAATATCTTGCCCGTCGTCACTGCCTTGAAGGAGAACACCACCATGACAATGGCAACTACGAAATACACGATTATATTTCCTACTGAATCCATTATGATTTATGTTTCTGATTATCGGTTAGTTGTTTCTTATGCCTTGGGTGCATCCGGCGAAGCTGCATCAGGAGCGTTTCCGGCAGCGGCAGCCTTGGCGGCAGCCTCTTTCTCCGCCTTTATCTTGGCAGCCTTAGCGAGCGCCTCCGCCTTTATCTTGGCGAGTTTCTCCGGATCCATTGCTGGCTTGGGAGCCGGTGCTGCGGCATCATCCTTCGGTTCCGGACGATAGTTGAGCTGCTTGACAAGACCTTCACGGGTGAACATTGCCTGCTCGAAATCATTTGAAAACTCAAGGGCATCCTGCGGACACGTGGTCACACACAACATACAGAACGTGCAGCTCCCCAAATCATACATGTATTTGTCGAGCTTACGTTTCTTCTTGCCGTCGGGCAAATCCACCATCTTTGTCGTCAGCTGAATCGTACCGTTGGGGCAATTCATCTGGCATATCCCGCAGGCGATACACTTGTGGCGCCCATCCTTGTCATATTTCAGGGTCAATTCTGCCCTGAAACGATCGGCGATATTCAGAGTCGCACGGTTCTCGGGATAACATTCGGTGATTTTCGGAGTGACCAATTCCTTTCCTGTCACTACCATGCCGTCAATAAGACTCTTCAATCCCTTGCCGGCTTCCGAAAAATATTCCTTTATACTACTCATTTAGTAAATCTTTTGATTCGGTTTCATGATTTTTACCAACCCGGTTATCTCTCCACCTGCCCTCCCAGGATGTCGAGCAACTCGGTGGTGATGCCTTGCTGACGGAGCTTGTTGAATTCAAGCTGCAACGACTCCAAAAGCTTCTTGGCATTGTCGTTGGCACTCTGCATCGCCATGACTCTCGCCGCCTGTTCGGAGGCACGGTTCTCTATGGTGATCTCCTGCATCGTGGATGCCACAAACATAGGCAGAACCTCATTGAAAATCGTGTTGACGTCCGGTTCGAATATATATAGCTTGTTATCTGATTCTCCTTCTGTGCTGTTCCCCTCTATCGCCGCACGACTTACGGGGAATAGCTGGTCGACAGTCAGTATCTGCTTGCTCATGCTCTTGAATTGCATGTAGACCACCTCGATCATATCAAGGTCGCCGGAGATGAAACTGTCTTTCAATTCTCTGACGAAACCATTGACAACAGACGGCGCCATCTTTGAGTCGACCCCTTCTGTGAGATGCACCCGCGTGAGATGATCCTGCAATTTCTTCGTTGCCTTCGCTATCTTCTTTCCGATAGGATAAAGCGTGATCTCAAGATGCTCCCCATATTTCTCACGCAACGTCCTCAATTCTATAAGCACCTGCTTGAAGATGTTGAGATTGTATGCGCCACATAGGCCATCATCCGTGCCGAACACGACCATTCCCATACGCTTCACCTCCCTTTCCTGAAGGAGCGGCGAATCGAATTCCATACCCGTGTCGAGCAAATGACCCATGATCGATTTCACTTGGTTTCGGAAGGGAAGAAGCTTCTTTAGCTCCTGCTCATTCTTATGCACCTTTGCGGAGGAAATCATCTTCATCGCCCCGGTGATCTTTTCGCTTGACGATACCGAACCGATACGAGTTTTTAAGGCTTTTAGTGTTGCCATCTGTGTTGCTTGTAATGGTTTTATTTGTTATGGCTGCCTGTCGCAGACAGACCGCACGTTATGACATGACAGGGGTGGAAGCTGAATGACTTCCACCACTGTATGACATTTTTCAAGATTTATATCGCGAAGCGACCTCTTCGGCACACTGACGCAGTTTGTTTTCCACATCTTCGGTGAGCTTGCCGGCGCGAAGCGTGTCAAGCACATCCTGATTGCGAGATTTCAGAAGCTGGATAAACAGCTCCTCAAATTCGTGGACCTTGTCAAGGGGAACGTTCTCAAGGAGACCGTTGACACCACAATAGATCACTGCCACCTCATTCTCCACGGGCCAAGGCTGATACTGCGGCTGGATGAGCAGCTGCTGATTCTTACGACCTCTGTCGATCACCTTTGCAGTCACCGGATCTATATCGCCACCGAATTTTGTAAACGATTCAAGCTCACGGAACTGTGCCTGGGCAATCTTCAGTGTGCCCGCCACCTTCTTCATCGCCTTTATCTGCGCATTACCACCCACACGGGATACAGAAATACCCACGTTGATGGCAGGACGGATACCCTGGTTGAAAAGACTCGTCTCAAGGAAGATCTGTCCGTCGGTGATGGAGATCACGTTGGTCGGGATATATGCCGACACGTCGCCTGCCTGTGTCTCAATGATCGGGAGTGCTGTCAGCGAACCGCCGCACTTCACCAACGGCTTGAGAGCATCGGGAAGGTCGTTCATCTTCTCAGCCACCTCCTGATTGTTGATGATCTTGGCGGCACGTTCCAACAGACGTGAATGGAGATAGAAGATATCACCCGGATATGCCTCACGTCCTGACGGACGCTTCAGGATAAGTGAAATCTCACGGTAAGCCACCGCCTGCTTCGAGAGGTCGTCATATACGATCAGCGCGTCGCGGCCGGTGTCGCGGAAATATTCTCCGATAGCCACTCCGGCAAACGGGCTGTAGTAACGCATGGATGCAGAATCGGACGCCGTGGCAGCCACCACTACAGTGTAGTCCATAGCCCCGTATTTCTCAAGGGTATGCACCGTAGCTGCAATTGACGAAGCCTTCTGTCCGATTGCCACGTAGATGCAATACACGGGCTTGCCGTCGAGATAGTTCTGACGCTGGTTGATGATCGTGTCGATTGCGATTGCAGTCTTACCGATCTGACGGTCGCCGATGATAAGCTCACGCTGACCGCGTCCGATAGGTATCATTGCGTCGACCGCCTTGATACCGGTCTGGAGAGGCTGGGTCACGGGCTGACGGAAAATCACGCCGGGAGCCTTACGCTCGAGCGGCAGATTGATACGGTCGCCGATGATCGGTCCTTTGCCATCGATCGGCTCGCCGAGAATATTGATCACACGGCCAAGAAGCCCCTCCCCTACAGGAATAGAAGCGATCTCACCCGTGCGACGCACCGACATGTTTTCTGTCACTTTGTTTACATTGTTGAGAAGCACAACACCCACATTGCTCTCCTCAAGGTTGAGTGCGACGCCCTTGACGCCGTTTTCAAACTCCACGAGCTCGTTTGAGCGCACGTTCTCAAGTCCGTAGACGTGGGCCACACCGTCGCCTACTTCCAGCACGGTGCCCACTTCCTCAAACTTGACTTTTGACGTGACGTTGTCAAGCTCCTGTTTTAGAATATCTGATATTTCGCTTGGGTTAAGCATTTTCTCACTTGCTACTTAAGAGGGTTTGACGTAGTTGTTCGAGTTCGTTGCTTATAGAGGCATCCATCCTTACGGAATCGACGTCTATGACGAACCCGCCGATCAGGTCAGGGTTGACCGATTGTGAAAATTCGAGTGTTGAACCTTTGAACGCACGCTCCACCAACTGACGCAACTGTTGCATCTGCGAGGCAGGCAATTCTGCAGCCGTCGTGATGTTGACCTGAAGGATATTATTCTCCTTCCGATATATATCGCGATAGGCAAGCATCATACGGTAGGCGTATTCCGTGCGCTTATGCTCAAGTATCAGCTTGACAAATCGAGCATACGCACCGTCGGTCTCACCACCTGCCGCCGACAACAGGAGCTTCTCCTTATCTTCGGCCTTGACAAACGGATTTGACAGTACCTTCTGCATGTCGGGGGCACTCCGGAAGGAGTCAACCACCCTGTTCATCAGGTCGTATACAGCTTTCGTCGTGCCGTGTTCCGACGCATATTTATACAGCGCCTTTGCATATCTATATGGTATGAGACCGTTGTCCATCAGATCAATTATTCTCTATTTCGTCCAACAATTTGTTTACAAGCTCACTCTGTGCCTTATCGCTCTGAAGATTGTTGCGAACCATCTTCTCGGCTATGTCGAGAGAGAACTTGCTTACTTCATTTCTAAACTGAAGCTCTGCTTCCTTGCGTGACTGTTCTATCGACACCTTGGCAGCATCCATTACTTTCTTCGCCTCCTCGGAAGCCTCTTTCTTTGCCTCCTCGATGATCTGAGATTTCATTTTTGCCGCATCACGCAACATTTCGGCCTGCTGCTTCCTTGCCTCATCGATATATTTCTGAGCGTCGGCACGGGCGGAATCGAGTTGAGCCTTTGCCTCCTTCGCATATTCCACTCCCTTGTCGATTGTGTCTGCTCGCTCGTCCATATTCTTGAGTATCACCGGCCATCCCCACTTCCACAACACTATGAAGAGGATCGCGAAGGCGATAAACATCCAGAAGACCAAGCCTAATTCCGGCGTGAATAATTCCATTATGATAAATTATTACGGTGGTCGATTGGCTTATAGGAAGAGTGCGAGTGCTGATACGATCACAGCGAAGAGAGCCACACCCTCGATAAGAGCCGCGATTACAATCATGTTCGAACGGATATCTCCGGCTGATTCAGGCTGACGGGCAATAGCCTCCATGGCAGATGAACCAATATTTCCGATGCCGATGCCGGCTCCGACTGCTGCTATACCGGCTCCGATTGCTGCACCAAGTGCTGCAAGAGGTGCAACTGCTGCTAAAATCATTGATAACATAATTTTAATGGTTTAATGTGTTATTTGTATTATTTATTGTTTTTCTTTATTTGGTTGCCGGGATGGATACTTCCGTATCTTCCGACGGGAGTTGCTCATGCTTCACCTCTTCATGCTTCGATTCATGATGGCCGTCCTCCTGGCTCATAGAGATAAACAGGGTGGCGAGAAGGGTGAATACGTATGCCTGGATAAAGCTCACCAGAACATCGAGCGCAAGCATGAATATAGAGAAGAGCAAGGAGACCACCACCGAGCCTTTTGCCGCCATGTCGCCGAATGCCGCAAAGATGAAGATCAGAAGCGTCAGCGTGATGACAATCATGTGACCGCCCATCATATTCGCAAAGAGACGGACACACAAGGCTGCCGGCTTAGTGAAGATGCCGAAGATCTCGATAAACTGCATGATAGGCAACGGGAACTTCAGGAACAACGGAACATCGGGCCAGAAAATCTCTTTCCAATAATGCTTCGTGCTGGTGACGTTAGTGACTATGAATACCAACACCGCGAGCACAAGCGTGATGGATATGTTGCCTGTCAGGTTTGCTCCGCCGGGGAAGATCACGATGAGCCCGACAAGGTTCATCACGAGGATAAAGAAGAAACACGTCAGCAGGAATGGCGCGAATTTCTTCGACTTGTCCTTCAGTGTCGACTTTATGACGCCCGTATAGATGAAATCTATCAGCATCTCCATGAAGCCCATGCCCTTGCGCGGAGCCTTCAGACCCTTCCGGGCATACCATCTCACAACCGACATGACCATTGCCGTCACTATAATCACAGTGATGAACAGGGCAAGCACGTTCTTTGTGATGGAGATATCCAACGGACGATATTCCCTGTAGTACTTACCATCAAACAGCACGTAGCCGTCAACCACGCGGTCAACGCCATATTCGCCGCTGAGTGTGGAGTCGGATTGCGCGGCGGCAAGCCTGGTCTTATCTGACTCTGTATCGGCAGGGAAGATTTCGACCAGTTTGTTGGCATGGCTGCTGACATGAGCCAATACGAAACGATAGGTCTTACCATCTTTCTCTATCTCCACAATCTGAGGCACAGCCTCTGTCTCTGTCTTGCCTGTGGCGTCATCAGCCACCTCTTCCATCTTCGTGAGACGGGAGGAGGAAAATGTGATCCATTTGCCATCTTCCGCTCTGACTATCACGGGAAGAGGTATGCGGTAGACATGGCTGAAGGGTACTTCCCAGCCATATCCATCGCCAAGGTGATGGAACATTATCTCTTTGACATTCACCTTGCCCTCCTCTCCGGAGCCGGATGCTTTCATTTCTGCCGGCAGGATGCAGAGAAAGGCGAGGATTGCCAAAACCGTTATTTTTATTCTTGAGTTCATTCCTTGTTGTTTTTACCGATTTCTATCCCTGATGTCGTCAATAGACGCATACTGACACCACGTTATTGTCAACGTCTACCAGCCCACCGCCGATTTCCACACTGATTTCCTCGCCGCCCGGAGTGCGATACTGCACCGAGCCCGCCTTTAACACCGAGATCAGAGAGGCGTGGTTCTTCAACACAGTGAACGACCCGAGGGCTCCGGGCATCGTCACCGCCTCTGCTTCCCCTTTGAAGAGGATTTCATTTGGAGATATTATTTCAAGTGTCATGTACTGGATTTTAGTTGATTTATTTTGTCAGCTGCGGTTTGTCTCATTTCACTTCCGCGAGAAGTTTCTTACCTTTCTCTATTGCCTCATCGATAGTGCCGACATTGAGGAAGGCCTGCTCCGGATATTCATCCATCTCGCCGGAGAGGATCATCTTGAAGCCTCTGATGGTCTCTGCAAGCGGCACCATCACACCCGGAAGACCCGTGAACTGCTCTGCCACGAAGAAGGGCTGCGAAAGGAATCGCTGAGCGCGGCGAGCACGTGCCACGACGAGTTTATCCTCATCTGAAAGCTCATCTACGCCGAGAATGGCGATGATATCCTGAAGGTCGTTATATTTCTGGAGAAGCTGCTTCACTGCCTGGGCGGTATTGTAGTGCTCCTCGCCGATAATATTCGGATCAAGAATACGCGATGTGGAGTCGAGCGGGTCAACTGCCGGATAGATGCCAAGCTCGGCAATCTTACGGCTCAACACCGTTGTGGCGTCGAGGAAGTTGAAGGTGGTGGCAGGAGCCGGGTCGGTCAAGTCGTCGGCAGGCACATAGATAGCCTGTACTGATGTGATACTGCCCTGCTTGGTCGACGTGATTCGCTCCTGAAGCATACCCATCTCTGATGCCAGAGTAGGCTGATAACCTACTGCCGACGGCATACGTCCGAGAAGTGCAGAAACCTCCGAACCTGCCTGAGTGAAACGGAATATGTTGTCGATGAAGAGAAGGATCTCCTTGCCGCCTCCATCGTTGTCGCGGAACTGCTCTGCTACGGTCAGACCGGAAAGAGCCACGCGAAGACGTGCGCCCGGCGGTTCGTTCATCTGTCCGAACACGAGGGTGGACTGTGAATTGTTGACCTCCTTCATGTCGACGTCATGGAGATTCCATTCGCCTTTCTCCATACCCTCCTTAAACTTCTCACCATATTTGATGACACCGCTCTCAATCATCTCGCGGAGAAGGTCGTTGCCCTCACGGGTGCGCTCGCCGACGCCGGTGAACACCGAGAAGCCGTTGTGACCCTTCGCGATATTATTGATAAGCTCCATGATGAGCACTGTCTTGCCTACACCGGCACCTCCGAAGAGACCGATTTTACCACCCTTTGAGTAAGGCTCGAGAAGGTCAATCACCTTGATACCGGTGTATAACACCTCGGTAGAGATTGCAAGATCGTCAAATGCCGGCGCCGGCTGATGTATCGGGCGCAGATGGTCTCTGTCGAGATCCGCGAGGTGGTCGATAGGCTCCCCTATCACGTTGAGAAGGCGGCCCTTCACCTGATTGCCTGTAGGCACCGCGATAGGACGACCGAGATCCTCCACCTTCACACCACGGCGCAGGCCGTCGGTGCTCTCCATGGCGACACACCTTACAGTGTCTTCGCCGATGTGCTGCTCAACTTCAAGGATTAGTTCCTCGCCGTTGTCGCGCACTACTTTCAGGGCGTTATATATAGGCGGGATACATTCTTTCCCTCCCTCAAACGACACGTCGATCACCGGACCGATCACCTGAGTCACTGTTCCGAAATTAGCGCTCATATATTCTTGTAGTATTTATTTCTTGGTTATGTTTAGAAATGCCAGCCGAATGCCACGATGACAGCCATCAGGATAAGGTTGAAAAGCGACAACGGCATCAGATATTTCCATTCGAACGACAGCATCTGGTCAATTCTCACACGGGGGAACGTCCATTTGAACCATATTATGACATACGATACAAAGAAACTCTTGCCCAGGAACCATACGATCGACGGAATATAGTTCATCACGTTGTTGAATCCTTCCCACCCGGGGATATGGAGCGGCATCCATCCTCCGAGGAACATAAGGGAGGCGATACCCGACACGATGAACAGGTTGAGGTATTCTGCAAGATAGAAGAATCCGAAGTGAATACCGGAGTATTCGGTGTGATAACCGGCGGTAAGCTCATGCTCTGCCTCCGGAAGGTCAAAAGGACCACGGTTGGTCTCCGCTGTCGCTGCCACGATATAGATCAGGAAAGCGATGACTGCGGGGATATGGCCTCTGAAGATAAACCATGCCTTATCCTGTGCCCATACA
Organism: Lepagella muris; assembly: GCF_004793975.1. NCBI lineage: Bacteria > Pseudomonadati > Bacteroidota > Bacteroidia > Bacteroidales > Muribaculaceae > Lepagella > Lepagella muris. The sequence continues at coordinate 34,024 of NZ_SRYB01000017.1, read as the reverse complement.
AGCTCGTTGATGTTCATTGTGCCTGACATCACGATGATGGTCATGAGGGCAAGACCGAGCGACAGCTCATAACTGATCATCTGCGCGCCGCTTCGCATTGCGCCGATGAGCGTATACTTGTTGTTGGATGCCCAGCCGGCAAGCAGGATGCCGAGTACACCCACGGAGGAGACGGCGAGGATGAAGAAGATGCCTATGTTGTAGTCAATGATCTGAAGACCATTGCCCCATGGCAGACACGCAAGCATCACTACTGAAGAGGTGATCACCAGATACGGCGCAAGTTTGAAGAGGAAGCGGTCGGTGTCCTTAAGGCTGATAAGCTCTTTGACGAGAATCTTGAACATATCGGCAAACACCTGCAGCAAACCCCATTTACCTACGCGCATAGGTCCGAGACGACACTGGAACCATGCACACAGTTTGCGCTCGTAAAGAATATAGAAAAGGGCGAGCACCGTATAGGTGAGCAGCACCAGCAGAGCTATGACGACACATTCCACGAGAACAGTGGCCCATTCCGGGAGGAAGCCCATCAGAAAATTATTGAACTCGCTGGTCCATATTCCGAAATTAAACATAATTTTTTATTGAAAGTCGTTTGCGGTTGTTTTGTTAAGTCGCTTATTATAGTATTAACGGTCAATATCCGGTATCACAAAGTCAAGGGCGGCACCGATCGTGATCAAGTCAGCGATCATATAGCCCGAGCATGTGAGATCCATGACTCCGACAAGGTTGAAACACGGGCTCTGGAAATGAACACGGTAAGGATTCTTGCCTCCGTCCGACTCAATGTAGACTCCAAACGTGCCACGGCTTGCCTCCACCTGCTGATACCAATTGCCGGCAGGAAGTTTCACCACCTTCGGCACCTGTGCGCGTATATCCCCTTCCGGAATCCTGTCAACAAGCTGCTCAAGAATCTTGCAGCTCTGCTCTATCTCTTTCATTCTCACCATGTAGCGTGAATAAGAGTCGCAACCGGTCTCAAGCACCTCCTCGAAATCAAGTTCCGAATAGATGGAATACGGGTGCTTCTTACGGCAGTCGCAGCTCCAATTGGAGCCTCTTCCGCTCGGTCCGGTGATGGCATAATTGATAGCATCCTCTTTTGAAAGATGACCCACTTTCTTAAGACGGTTCTTGGCGATAAGGTTGCCGCTGAACACCTTGTGATACTCCTTCAGACGCTCCGGCATGATGCGAATAAGCTCCTTTACGTCTTTCACGAAATCAGGATGAAGGTCGGCAATCACGCCGCCTATCACGTTATAGTTCATCGACATACGTGCACCGCAAGTCTTCTCAAAAATATCAAGCACCATCTCACGCTCACGGAAGCCGTAGAAGAATGCCGTGGTTGCGCCGAGGTCCATGGCAGTACAGCCAAACGATAGCAGGTGGCTGGATATACGCATCAGCTCATCCATCATCACTCGTATCACCTCTGCCCTCCGCGGAATCTCAAGTCCCATGGCCTTCTCGATACACATACAGAGGCAATGACGGTTCTGGTGGGCGGACATATAGTCCATACGGTCAGTGAAATGAAGGATCTGCGGATAGGTCATCCCTTCGCAAAGTTTCTCAATTCCACGATGGATATAGCCGGAAACCACGTCTACTTTCTTCACTGTCTCGCCATCTACGGCTGCACGGAAACGCATCACACCGTGGGTAGAGGGATGCTGCGGACCGATGTTGACCACATAGTCATCCTCCTCAAACACCTTGCCGGGCACTGCCTTCACCTTGCCGGAGGCATCCTCCACGTAGCTGACCGTGTCATCCTCATTCTGCTCGTCTTCAGCAGGTATGGGGTTGAGTTTCGGATCAGCATCGTAGTCTTTTCTCAAAGGATAGCCCTTCCAGTCGTTGCGAAGGAAGAACCTGCGCATATCCGGATGGTTGATAAACTTTATGCCGTAAAAGTCGAATACCTCTCTCTCCTGAAAGTTAGCCACTTTCCACAGATCGCTGACGCTATGAATCATAGGATTCTCGCGATCTGCCACTGCCACCTTGACAGATATGACCTCCCAGTTGCGCGACGTCGACGTCAGATAATATACCACGCCGAGAGAATCTTTCCAATCCATGCCAACCACTGCGGTAAGGACATCGAACTCAAGTCCTCTGGTCTCTTTGAGAGCCTTGGCAAAGCTATGCCAGTCTTTCTCCTCGACTGTCACCATCAGGGTCTCGCCCTCTGTGAAGACAGCTCCGGGAAGAATACTGCTGATTTTTTCTTTTATATCGCTCATCTTGTCTCTTGGTTCCAATATAATCTTCTACTTAATCAAGGGCTCTCAATCTATCCTACCCTTCTCCTCGGGATGCTGTGCGAAGAATTCCGCGATTTTCTCCTTGCGGTTGACGCCTCCGAAGAATTTCTGCACCTTGATCTTACGCTGCAACTGCATCAGACCGTAGAACATTGCCTCCGGACGGGGCGGGCAACCGGGGATGAACACGTCGACCGGAAGGATATGGTCAACACCGGGCACTACACAGTAGGAGTTTTTGAACGGACCGCCGGATACGGCACAACCTCCGCACGCTATCACGTACTTAGGCTCGGCAAGCTGCTCATACAGACGACGGAGCACCGGCGCCATGCGATGCACAATCGTGCCCTGCACCATTATATAGTCGGCCTGACGGGGTGAGTTACGCGCCACCTCAAAGCCGAAACGAGCCATGTCGTAGCGTGCTGCGCCAAGGCTCATAAACTCTATGGCACAGCAGCTCGTGCCGAAACACAAAGGCCAGAGTGAGTTGGCTATACCCCAATTGATCAGCTGATCAATCTTGCCTACCATCACATTCGCTCCCGTAGCATTGAGTTCCTCCACGAGTTTGTCGATATACTCGTTGTCTTTGAAGTCCTCATGCTTCATGCTCTTGATCTTCACTTCCATTGCAACGCTCCTTTCCGCCATGCGTAGGCAAGGCCCATAATAAGCACAAACATGAAGATGCCGATGCACAGAAGACCCTGCGGACCAAGGCTGCGCATCACCACTGACCAAGGATAGAGGAACACTGTCTCCACATCAAAGATAAGGAAGAGTATGGCAAAGATATAGTAGCCAGCCTTGAACTGAATCATTGACTTGCCACGCGTTGGTATACCACACTCATAAGGCTCCGACTTCTTGACAGAATACGATTTCGGAGAAATCAACTTCGCTATCAACAAAGCAGCAAATACAAGACCGATGCCCGTCAACGTGGCGGTCACTGCCAATGCATTGTTGCTTATCTCCAACAAAAGATTCATATAATCGTCTTATTTTTAAATAATTATTCTCTCAACTTTTTATTTTGACCGGGTTATGGTACTCAATCATTTGCAAAGGTACGAAAAATTATCGTTCTTAAAAATTTTTATTGCACATAAATTTGACTTTTATGCAACTTTTATTTTCTATTTCCAATCTCCGTAATACTCATATCCACTCTCATGACAAAAAATGAGGAAGCCTTTTTCTGACTTCCTCATTATCTGTAGGTAGATTTATCGGACGATGGATACAGATCACATGTTCTCGGGAATCTTGACGTAGCTGCCGGAGAAGTAGCCCTTGTAGGTGTCGGCCACGCTGAATTCCATTCTGGTGCTTGTGAGCCATGAGTTTGTCATCACCATCTTGAACTCATTGAATTTAAACGTCGGATAGGGAGTAAATTTATCCGGATCCGGGAGTGCGGGAAGATTCCCTTCCGGAATCAGAGGAATGATATCCTTTCCGCTGATCTCATAGCTTTCGCCTTGGAAGGTTATGTCAAGACCCGGAATATAGATAGCTGCCTTCTCTGGCTCTTTGTCGGAATCTGAGAATTTGGCATTGTAGATAACTATGCCAGCTTTCTTCTTATCAAGGTCCATGATCACCCTGTATACCATCTTCTCGCTCTCAGCCATTCCCGACATGCCGTTGGGTAGAGAATACGAAGTGTTGGTCTTGCCGGCATAGAAGGCATCGCAGAAGAAGGTCTTCACCTTATATTCTGACCCGAAATCATACTGTGCCACCACAAGCGGAGATATATAGCCTGTCATGTTGGGATAGAACACGGTGCCGGGGATGTAAGAGATCTTACCCTTTTCATCCTTCTGTGTGGGAGTGAACACCTTGTTGGGCAGGAAATCTTTAGGGAGATTATCGTATGCACTCAGCATGAAAGTGCCGTTGCTTATCTCATATCCTCCTGATGCCGGATCGCTGCTAACGTTCTTGATTATCTGCTTATATCCGCCGACGTTGACCACGGGATAAGTCTGAGTTACAAACGTGCGGGCAGTATTGTTGATGGAAAGACTGGTAGTCGAAACCGACATATCCCATAACGATGCCGACATCTTGCTCTTGAAGGTATAGGAACCGTAAGACATTGTCGGAGTGGTGCCATCCTTCGGAATCACGAAGTTGCAGGTGGGATAAGTCATCGTCTGCTCATTCTCTCCGTTGCCGGTGTTGCAGGCAGTCAGAAGAAGCGAACATCCCGCAAGTGCGTAAATCAACTTTTTTTTCATTTCAATTATATTTATGTTATTGGTTATATTATTTTTTCAGTTTTCGACATGAGCATACGCCCACTTTTTTAGAGACATAATACCGGCATACCCTCAGCTCAGAAATTGTATCTCAACGTGGCTCCAAGCTCCAAGCCTCTCCCCCTTTGCAGAAACTCATTACCCATCGACTTGAAATAGAACGTATGGTATTTCGTGTCAGTAAGATTCTTTCCCCAGAGTTGGAGAGAGAGCCGGTCATCCCCCAAGGTTATACCTGCCCCGAGCAACGCATAAAAATTCTGGTGTTCGGTGTTCGATTCGTTCCAATAGATATCACCGGTGCCGCGTATGTTGACATCAAAAGTCACATCTCCGAGCCACGCCACCCCCGTAGGCACACTCCAGATACCCTGCACGAAGAAGGTATTTCGTGGCGCGTAGGGAAGATATTTACCTTTGTAGTCGCTGATACCGTCATTGAATCGGATGAACCGTGCATTAGTATAACCATAGCTACAGTTGAGTATCAGGCGGTCGGTGAGCTCTGCATTTACAGAAATCTCTCCGCCGAAACTGCGGGTGCGTCCGGCATTCGTCATGATGCGTCCGGTAGTGGTGCCATCAGGGAACATGGTCAGCTGCTGATCGCGGCAGTCTATGTAGAATGCAGCAAGATCAAGTCTGACGCCTATCTCCGGGAAAAGAAGATGGCTGCCTATCTCGTAGTTCCAACTCTTCTCCGGCTTATAAGAAACGATACGGTCAACGTCATATTGTGTGCCGACGCCCATCATCACCATAAGCCGTTGTTGGAGTACATCACTGAACATCTGCGTGTTAAATCCTCCCGCCTTATATCCTTTAGAAACTTTAACATAAATATTGCCCCCATCCTCACCCAAAGAATAGGTTGCCGACAATTTAGGAAGCAACGTGAGGAAGTCGCGGGAGATGCGCCCTTCGTCATTGATGTATATCTCTGTGTCGCGATAATATTCATATTTCCCGTCGGTGAGCTGATATATGGCATATCCCGTGTCACACGAGCTGAGATAGTTCAGCACCGATTTCTCATAATCCAGACGCAACGCCGCGCTTAGAGTCCATTTGCCGAGAGTGAGGTCCGATTCATGATATGCAGATAGTCCCCATGTTGGGATTGTAAAATTGCTATTGAGTGAAAATTCTCTTGTATTCCAACTTATTGGATACATCGGATTGGCTTCATTACGGTGCTTCTCAATAAGATCGGCGATGCCACGGTCCTTGAACGTCACGGGCGCATCCATATCAAGATGCTTATAGAATGCAAAGATTCCGGCAAGCCATCTGTAGCTGCCGTCCTCCTTCCCTTTCACCACGATATCCTCCGTCAGTGCCGTCTCACGTTTCTTCTGCGTGAGCGTGAAGAAATCCTCCGGAAGGAAATCCTGGTCGAGGGTCATATTGTCATTGATATGCTGCACCGACGTGATTGATGCCACGGAATAGTTGTCGCCTGAGTATCTTATGGCAAGACCATCCGTAAACGTGAAACGATGATAGAAGCAGGTGTCGTTGTAGGCTATCTCTCCCGTCTCTTTCCATTCGTAGGGATACCCTCCCTGTTTCAGATAACCGGCGGCGGCTGTGTTCTGAAGATTCCAGCCATCCTTGAAACGCCAGTGGAACTTGACCCTACCGCTCCAGTTTCGTTCATGATCCACCTTCTTACCGTTATATTGGTTGGTGAAAACTCCATCGCGGCTTCCGTAGGCTCCCACAATGGCTAATCCGGCACGCGAATTAAACTTATGATACCATCCGGCAGAGATCTTGATTGCCTCCCCTGATCCATATTCCGCCATAAGACGCCATCCCTGATAGCGCATTGGTGAGAGGGTGGTGACATTTATGACCCCCGCCATCGTGTTGCGCCCATAGAGTGTTGACTGAGGTCCGCGAAGCATCTCTACGGAAGCGATATCGGGGATATCGAAATCGTAGGCATCCTTGTTAAGATATGGCACATTGTCAACGTTCAACCCTACCGACGGCTGATCCATGCGTGCGCCTATGCCCCTCACATAAATTGACGAGGTCATGCGTGAACCGTAGTCCGGCACGTAGAAGTTGGGAACCACATCCGAGATTCCCTTTATAGCCGCCACTCCAAGGCGTTCGAGTGCTGACCCGCTGAGAACAGTAGCCGCTTCCGGCTCATCATTCAGACGCGCCATCTGCTTGACTCCTGCGACATTCACCTCCTCAAGCATCACACCGACAGTGTCCGGACGCACCTCATCCGCTCTCATCATGAGAGGTACGCATCCCAGTCCGACCGACATTATAATTCCTATCTTTTTCACACCGCAAAATTAACGAGAGTCAGCGATGCCTGCAATCCTCATTTCTGATGATTTTATCGCCGGCTGACAAAGAATAGACAAGATATTGGATAAAACGCCTTTATTTATTAATTTTGCAAATCAGAAACTGAATTAACCATGAAATCTATAAAGGAACTATACAGAATAGGCACAGGTCCGTCATCAAGCCATACAATGGGACCACGAAAGGCCGCAGAGATATTTCTCTCCAATCATCGCCACGCATCGGGATATGAAGTGATATTATATGGAAGCCTTGCCGCCACAGGCAAAGGACACATGACTGACGCTGCCATCATCGACGTGTTGTCGCAGAGCGACCTTCCGGTAAAGATTATATGGAAGCCCGACGTATTCCTGCCATACCACCCCAACGGCATGACATTCCGTAGCCTTAACGCCGCCGGATTGCCATCCGATGAATGGACGGTCTACAGCGTCGGCGGAGGTGCTATCGAAGGGGAAGGTCTCGCCCACGAAGGTGGCGCGGAAATCTACGGAAAGAATACCATGTCGGAGATCATGGACTATTGCGACCGTAGCGGACGAAGCTACTGGGAATATGTGGAGCAATGCGAAGGGAAGGATATAAACAATTTCCTTGATGAAGTATGGGCTACTATGAAAGCTGCCGTTGAAAAGGGTCTGGCTACCGACGGACGTCTCCCCGGTCCGCTTAATCTGCGAAGAAAAGCACGCGCATACTACATGAGGGCTGAGGGATATCGCGACAATCTGCGCTCCCGCGGACTCGTATTCTCTTACGCACTTGCCGTCAGTGAGGAGAATGCTTCCGGTGGCACCATCGTTACAGCTCCTACGTGCGGAAGCTGCGGTGTGGTGCCTGCCGTGCTCTATCATCTTTGGAAAAGCCGTAATTTCTCCGATATGGAGATACGCCATGCCCTCGCCACTGCCGCCCTAATAGGCAACGTGGTGAAACACAACGCAAGCATATCGGGTGCAGACGTAGGTTGCCAGGGGGAAGTGGGCGTGGCTTGCGCTATGGCTGCCGGTGCCGCCTGCCAGCTGTTCGGTGGTTCTCCCGCACAGATAGAATATGCTGCGGAAATGGGTCTCGAGCATCATCTCGGCATGACCTGTGACCCTGTGTGCGGACTCGTGCAGATTCCATGTATCGAAAGAAATGCATACGCCGCCGCCAGAGCTTTGGATGCCAACATTTATTCCTCGTTCTCCGACGGACGACACCGCGTCAGCTTCGACAAACTGATTCAAGTGATGAAGGAGACCGGCCATGACCTGCCGTCTCTCTATAAGGAGACCGGTGCCGGCGGTCTTGCGAAAGATTATAAAATAGATAATGTCTGATTTCAAGATTCATACTTTAGGCTGCGGTTCCGCACGCCCATCCCTTAGGCATCAACCCTCTTCCACGGTGGTAAATCATCGGGGCAACCTATTTATGGTAGACTGCGGTGAAGGGGCACAGCTCGCCTTTATGCGACAGCGGCTTTCGTTCAGCCGCCTGCAACATATCTTCCTCACTCATCTTCATGGCGACCACGTGTTTGGTCTTCCCGGTCTTATCGGAACGCTTGCCCTTAACGGGACGGGCGGACACATCACCATCCATACGTTTGAGGAGGGGATGAAGCAACTCTCAGCAATCTTCGATTATTTCTGCCGCGACACCCCTTTCGATATACGGTTCAACGTAATCAAACGCGAAGAGGCGGTCATATTGGAGACAAAATCCCTTACCGTAAGGACCGTACCGCTCAATCATCGTGTGCCTACCGTAGGTTTCATTTTTGAGGAGAAACCGAAGGAGAGGCATATCAAGGCTGACATGACTAAGTTTCATGAGGTGCCACTTACCATGATGCGGCGTATTAAGGCGGGTGAGGATTTCGTGAAACCGGATGGAACCGTGATCTGCAATGCGATACTGACCACTCCCCCATCCCCCTCCCTTTCGTATGCCCACATAAGCGATACTGCCTACATGAAGGATCTGTCTCAGAAGATTGGTCCTGTAGACCTTCTCTTCCATGAGACAACATATCTGGAGGAGCACAAAGCAATGGCGGCACCACGCGGTCATTCCACCGCCCGACAGGCAGCAATGGTGGCAAGAGATGCAGGAGCCAAGGCTCTCCTCACGGGTCACTACTCCTCCCGCTATAACGACGACACTCTCTTCCAAAAGGAGGCCGCCGAAATCTTCCCCAACGTCATCCTCAACCGTGAGGGACTGGTAACAAATGTTGGTTAGCCCCACTCCCCAAAAGGGAAGCTAATGAGAAGGTACAGAACTGGAGACGGCTGAAGAATTACCAAGAGTGTAATTCTTCAGCCGTCTCCTTTATTATTTCACTTGCTTCTCAACACCCCCTTTAGGGAACCGAGGGGTCTAACCGGATATTATCTCACTATCACTACCTCACCGGCAGAATGTGCCACCTGCAACGGTGAGTATTGACTCTGAACTGAGGCGATACCGATTGAGTAAGTACCCTCTCGGTCAGCATAGCAATCATAGGTGATCACATTGACACCTTTCGGAAGGAACTCAATGAAGAATGACGTGCGCGAATCCCTTACCTCCCTATAAATGCCAAGACCATCCTGAGATGTATAGCCCGACAACTGGTCAGCAGGTTCGAACGCTGCCCCACGCTCATCCGTGATCGCCACGTAATTCATATCCTTGTCGCAAGTCAGGGTCAAAGTCACACGAACCTTGTCGCCCACCTTTATCTGCGACTCTTTAGCCACCTCTCCCGCAGGGGTGTCAGTGACAACAAGAAGTTGCTTCCTTATCTTCAGATTCTCGCAACTTTCTGCCTTCACATCCTTCATCGGTGCCACATACTGACTGATGACTCCGCCCCATGCCGGACCGTCGCCACCTTTTCGTATGGTCAACCCCTTGCCCGACGCAAGTTCTGCACTTATCGGAAGGGTCATAATCCCTGTCAGCATCTCGCCCTCAGGCAAGCTGAGCGTGTTGTCGCCAAGCTTTATCTCCGGAATGCCTGTCGATGCACTCCAGTCAGAGCCACTTGACAATATCGACTGTATGACCTCTACCGTATTGGAGTTGGCACCCCAGTCCTCTGTCTCCTTCTGCAGAACGAGCCACTGACGAAGACCATCCACAGCCTGTGCCTTCGGTGAGATTTCAGAATATGCCTCAAGCACTGTAGCGGTGGTCGAAAGCTTATCCCAACCGTTGTAGCCCGACGACAGATTGTCATACCACCAGCCTTTCGTCTCATCTTTTGAGGCATACTGGTTGAGTGATTCCAATATAACTCCTGCTGTACGCTCATACCCGTTGCTTCGCGACATCAATATGGCTGCAATCGCCTTCTCCTTTACAGAGAATTTCTGCCACTCCTCCGATATACGTTTCAACGCCTTATTCTTCAAGCCGGAGAATCCGGAAGGTCCGTTGCCGGCATCAAAGAAACTGCGCACATAAAGATAGTCAAGCATATCGTATACTGAGAACTCATGTTTTGACTTCACGTAGTCGTCATATTCCGACTTATCACAATAAGCAATACCCTTACGTATCATGGCGTTGCAACCATCAGGAAGCGCACCGGTCTTCTTCATCATACCGAAACGCCGGAGCACTTCCCGCGTCATAAACGATGATGAGCGCATATCCGGGCACCAGCTCCAACCTCCGTCGGAGTTCTGAAGACCCTTAACCTGATCAAGTATCGAAGCCACGGCTGAATCAGCACCCTTCTCATCAAGCAATGTGTTGAGGCTATGCATGCGCAGCGTCTCTGCCGACGCATTGTTTACCCATGGAGTGTTGATAAGCTCCACAGTCTTCAGTTCGGCATCCTTCTCAAGATTTGATTTGAGAGCATCACGTGCACTCATGGCGTCAGAAGCAAGCACCTTCTCAATGCCACTCTTTATGACAGGATATTTACGCGTGATCGTTAGTGCCGTTGAATTGGCATAGAGAGCACGCATCAGTGCCACGACATTCTTAGATTCAGGAGAGGAAATCGACGGGAGAGCGAGCACACATTCCCAAATCGGATTGTCGCAATATTTCAAAGTCAGGTTGGCATCCTTTCTGAACTTCGGCAATCTCTTCACAAATGAATCCTTATCTGCTCCAAGATAGAACTGCACAGACTCTATCACGGGAGTTGACGAAGGGAGAACCGGGATGACCGTCTGCTCCCCATCCGAGTGATTCTCTCCGTAGGCATACGCTCGCATACCGACAGCCGAAAGGTCGGTCGGCACATGGAACCTCACTGCAATCTTTCTGTTTGCCGACGGCTTGGTGAGTTCTGAAGCGGAGCGTTCTGATGCTATGGTCTTACCTGTCATCGGGTCAAACAGCTCTATTTCGCCATATAGATGCAAGTCATGATCGGTATTATTGAAGAGCAGAGCGGAAACTTCCACGTCATCCCCTGTGCGGACAAAGCGCGGAGGATTACTCTTCACCATCACCTCTTTCGTCGACATGGCATCCTTCAGCATACCTGCCGTCAGAAGGTCGTCGGTATAACCCATTATCTGGAACTGCCATGTGGTGTTGAAATTCGGGCTGTCAAACTCCACCGACACGTTGCCGTCGGCATCCCCTTTCAGATCGGGCATGAAGAAAGCAAGCGGCATCTCCACCGGACGAAGCTCCACCTCCTCACGGGCAGCGGCTCCACCATCAGCATTGACAACCTTACCCTCTTCCAGCACGGCTTCATCCGCCGCCATATCTACAGGATCCGGTGCCGCGGCTGCCAGATTGAGAGAAGTGGTCTGAACAGTAACCAACACCTCTTCCGCTTCTGCACTCTCCTCCTTGACGTCATTGATCCCTCTTATCATCACTCCTGCTGAACGCGCTGCCGTCTTATACATCACCATACGTCCGCCACCTCCGGAAAAACCATATCCGTAGGTCTCCCAATCCGGTATCGGATCACCTACCCGGTCATAACGCGGCAATGTGGAGAATGTGCCTCGCGGTGAGATGGAGCCGATTCTTGTATTTGATACGAAAGTATTATCAAAACCAGATCCTCGCCCTACGTTGAAACTCCATGCGAACGGCGACAAGGCATTAAGCGATTTGTCAGTCATGACTGCAAACGCCGGAATATTCTTTACAGCATTTCCATCGACCGTAAATTTAAAACGCCATTGTTCATGCGAGCCCGACGTGATGTTGCTGCGGAATGATTCTGCCTTAACCGACAGTTTCTTTTCAGCCGATGCCGGAAGGATCTCCACCTTCGTTACCTTCTGATTGAATTCATGCATACCGCTGAAAGCCACCCATACGCGTTCGTTACCCTGTGGAGCCGCTACGCTCAGACTCTTATTGTCGCCATCTATCTGAACCCATTCGCGGCTGATTATGCCGTCATCTCCGGAAACAACCGCAAGAATCCAGGATCCAGCATATCCGCTTCCAAACTCCACATCTACCGACGAGGAACCCTCAGATGCCACGATCTTATGGAGTGGCACCCACAACGGAGTCTTATATGGAGCCTTGCGGTCATCCTTACGCCATATCACAGTCTCTGTCTCGCTTTTCAGCGTATCGCCGGAGAGACAGAACGCCAATTTATATTTGCCTGACGGAAGATCTGATGAATTTAGTATCAATGTCGGGCTGTCAAAGGTGCCGGAAAGGATTGTGGCATCGCCATCGGTATTGACAACAGAATAATCCACTCTCTTCCCCACCGGAAGACCGAGTATGTCATATACCGGCACATTGAAACGCACCTCCTTATCCGAAGCGCACACCTCTGACGGTATTGACGGATTTACACTGAATCCCTTCCCTATCGAGAATCTGAACGGGGATGCTTTCTGAGTCTCGCCTGACGGGGATGTGGCATCAACGTTGAGCGTGTAGGCTCCATATTCGAAATCGGTGCCTTTCAGATTCTCTGTAGGCAACGATATGGTAAACTTACCATCGGCATCGCTCTTGACTTCACCTCCAAACGTGGCGTCAGGATTAGTGCCATGCCACAGTCTCCACCAGGGATTCCATGATATATTGAATTTCACATCCGCTCCATCCAGAGGCATACCGCTGTAAGTCTTCACCACGCCCGTAAATTTCAGCAAGTCGCCTGCCTTATAATTCGTGGTGGAATCTGCATTTATCTCCACGTAGAAACCCGGAGCCTTGTATTCAGCGACCTCCACATTCCCCCTTGCAGCAACAGAGGGCTTATATTTTTCATAGATTGCCTCAAGTGTAAATGTACCGAGCAATCCGTTCTTTGGAAGATCAAACGCACCGTTACAGCGTCCGTCGGCATCAGATGTCAGCGACAGCGTATCGACAGGATTATAGTTTGCATCACGCAGCACCACACTGAGTGATTCATTCTTCAGCAATCTGTTACCCTCTCGCGAAGGCAACCAGCCTACAATGCCGAATTGAAGACGGTCGCCGGGCTTATAGATTGCCAAATCCGTGAATATATTACCTACAGCCACCACCTTTTCGTCGTTCTTATAATAGCCGTAGCTGCTCCACATTTCCGCTACAGACTTACCCTTGGTGGCTTTCACCCGATAATAACCCTTCGGAATAGAAAATGCACCGTTGGCATCCGAGACTCCCGACTTTACAAGCTTGCGTCCGTCATTGGAATATATTTTCACGGATGCACCTGCCACAGGACGCTGATCGCGGGAATCCACCACATAGACAACGCCGGAATCCTTCTGTGATGAGTTCGAAACCGTTACTATAGAAATATCCGTCACATTGATCGCTCCTATCGACCATTGCTCCAGTCTGTTGCGCCAATCCTTGCCGAGCGAGGATGTGGGCGAAGGCAATGCCACGTAACGACCAGGCTCCAATGCAGGAATATCAAATTCAAGTTTCTGCGAGAATGGTATCTCTCCCGAAGCCGACAGCGGAATGGATGCAATCTTGACTGCTCCTGTCGGGAAATTCTTTATCTTTACGGAATTGACCGTAACCATAGATTCCGGCACCTTATATATAAGCACGTAGGCACTGTTCATGTTGCGCACGTTGACCTTACCCTTGCCGGGAGTGTTGCACATCATGACATCCGGCACGTCAATACGCACCACAGCCTGAGCAATCATTGCCATATCATACTTCACCATCCCGACGCCAACAGCTTTCGGGAAACGTTTTGTCCAATCCTCCATCTCTCGATAGAGTGCCACAGATTCCGGAGAACCGACAAATTCCGTATTCGACAGAGAGTGATAATATTCATTCAGCACAGTAGCAGCCCAAGGGGTGGAAGAGAGACGTTTCGCCCAACCCTGCAGGAAATTCGTCTTCTCATCCCTATCCAGCATGGCGGCACGCTGCACCACGGCTACAGAAAGAGCTGACGCATCAGAATCCTTTTCCCGAAGTGAGAGAAGGGCGTCAAGCATCTCCATACCCTTATTCTGGCATCTGTCGGGATACGACAAGTTCTGCTGGGTCATATCCGTTCTGAAAGGTATGACTTTCGTCTCCGACCCGTTGCCGAATGAGTTGAGAAGGGCAACTGATCTATAGACGATAAAATCATACACGGTCAGATTCCAATCCTGTGCATCTTTCGTATCGGTCAGCAAAGGGGCTATCTTTGCAATCGGCATACCCTCGGCATCCTGCATACCTGCCGACACCTTGTCAATCAGTTCAAGGGTCTTTTTAGCAAAAAGGCTACCGCTCCAACTATTCGGGTCGTCGGGATAAGAATCCGTCGGCAAGTTGCGGCGATTGTAGTCCCAGGCATTCTGCCTGTAAAGACTCACGTATAATGTAGCCTCAAGCAGATATGATAACGACGAATATGGAGCCGGAAGAATATTAGCTGCCGAATCGATCATCGACACGTTGGCTTCAAATGATGACTGCGACACTTGCTGACGCGCCACTACCATCTGTATCGCCGCTTTCAGAGCCTTCACCCCGTCGCGCTCATCAAGCGCAACAGAGAACTGCGCAGAGGCATCTTTCTCAACTGTCTGTGGAAAGGCAAAATCCGGATTTTCAAACGTAGATTGTGTCATTTTCTGCTTTGGTGTTGAAGTTGATCCCTTTGCCGCTGCCGACAATGGGATTTGCAGGATAAGCAACAAGGCAGTCAACAGGACTGCCTTGCATTTATGGGTACGAATCTTTATCATAATAAATTGGTCATAATTAAAATGTTTTGGTCATGGAGTAAAATCCTTAATCACCTAAAATCTATTTAAACCTAAGATATTCACCTCGTTAACGGTTGTGTCCCTTACGACCTTTATGACGCATCTCCTCCATCTTCTTCCTGAACTTATCCTCAGCGGATTTCATCTGGAAAATCTGCTTCTGTGTCAAGAATTTTGAGAATTTCTCGTCATATTCCTTTGCTATTGCAGCATCTTCTGTCTTAGCCTTGTTCCAGGCATCCGTCACAGCCTGATAGTCTGCTTCCGTAGCATCGGCATTCTTCTTTACTTTTCGTTCAAGCTCTCGCGCAGACTTCATCGCGGCAAAGCGTTTTCTACTCATTTCATCATATAGCTCGAAGAATTTCTGCTGCTGATCCTCCTTCAAGTCCATTTCCTGAGCAAGAAACTTCATCTTGAACTCCTGTATCTCCCGGAACATCTGTTCCTTCGACTTCCCCTCCGGAGGAGGGGGACAACATCCTGCTGAAGCCATGGCGTTTCCGGCTGCCATCACTATCAGCATCAATGAAAGTAATATGTGTTTTACCATAATTATTCGGTTAAGCAACTGTTTTTGCTATAATTAATCAAACTGGGAAATCAGACCGGGAAATCAGACTGACCGGGATTCTTTCTTGGAATCCTTTGCCGACACTGACACCTGCATCGCTGAGTATTCCGGCTCAAGTTCATATCCGAAATCATCCTCAAACTCATCAAATGAGTCATAGTTCACGCTCACATCCTTCTGAAGGTCATAGTCTGTTTCTTCCGAGAAGACCGGAATCATGTCGTAGCCTCCGGCATCGATCATATCCACAAGTGCCTCCGGCGGATTTTCAAGGCTTAGGGATGTGGCAGATGACGAGACGTGATGAAACATATTCATCATCAGCCATATTCCAGCAAACATCGCCGCAAGATATGCATACGGCTTGATGCGCTGCCATAACGACATATCCACACTTCGGGGTGCTTCCGGATATGGAGGGAGTTTCGACATGATGCTGACGTTCAGCTCTTCAAAATAACCGTCAGGCACCTCAAATCCGGGATCTGAACCATATTTTTCTTTTAGCTTATCTTCGTGTCGCATATTTATTACCTTTTTAAGCTATGACTATATTGGAGCCTTGAGGTTTAATCCTATTTTAAAATATTTTCTCACCGGAATACCTCTTCAAAATTCAGAATCTCCATTTTTTCACTTATCTCATGAACATTTTAATCATGACCGACGTTCTATTAGCGTAAAGAAAATCGATTCATGATGTTAGGTTAGTGAAAATAATGTATTATGGAAAACACGAACGGTTGATTGTGAAATCAGCCGTTTTTTTATTTTCTCAGTTTTTTCACTCCAAAAGGGATTCCGTCACTTTCTTTACTGCATGATGATAGCTTGCCTTCAATGCGCCGACCGAGGTGCCGAGTATTTCCGACATATCCTCATATTTCATCTCGTCGTAATATCGCATGTTGAACACGAGACGCTGCTTCTCCGGCAATTTCGCTATCGCCTTCTGCAACTCTTTCTGCAATTCGTCACCATCGAAATAATCATCGGCTTCCAGATTATTGATAAGAAACGCCTCATCCGCATCCTCACTGAGCTGAAGACGCTGTTTCTCCTTATTGATGAAATTTATCGATTCATTTATGGCTATCTTGAAGAGCCATGTCGATAATTTTGCATCTCCCCGGAAATTATGAAGATTATTCCACGCCTTGATGAACACATTCTGCACCAAATCGTTAGCATCATCATGATTCATCACCATCTTGCGTATCTGCCAATATACCGGCTGCGAATATTTCTTTATAAGCGCGTCAAATGCCTGCGAAGCAGTAGCCTTGTTCTGCAACTGCTTCACCAATTCTTTCTCATCAATCGGTGCAGTATATACCATCGGTCGTTTTGTTTGTCTTGTAAAATTACTAAAGTTTCACCATATTTGTGACAAAACCCATACGTATATAACTTAATTTAACAAATCCTTTTTCGGCTGTTATTCCATTTGTCGGTGTTTTAATCCCATTACCAACCGACATAAACCATATACATCCCCAACGTGTTATTGTTGTGAGTATTCTAAAAAAGTAAACCGGTATATTATGAAAAAACATTTTTACGCATCAGGCATTATTGCCATAATATTATCAATGCTATCCTCTTTGTCGGCATCAGCCCAGTATTATGAGATAGCCAACAGGATACCGTCGCTGATACAGCCCGCCCTATCCGGATCAGGACAATATAAGGGGTTTATCGAGGCTGGATATTCAAAGACACTCGGTAATTATGACGCCGATTTCTTGGAGCTGTCCACATCTCAGGGGTTCCAGTATAACTCCTGGTTCTATATGGGCGTCGGTCTGGGGGTAGACGTGCTATTCTCCCACAAGAACGATGACTGGGGATCCGATTGGGAGAACCCATCCTACGGTTCCGACCGAGGATCTACCACAACAGCTGCAATGATACCTCTCTTTACCGACTTCCGCTTCAACATCGGTGGTAATTCCGGCGCATCGTTCTTCATCGACATGAAAGTGGGATGCTCTTTCCTTCTCGGCAATAAGTATATCTCAATCGGCGACGGATACCTCACTAATCAGGAATATTTCTACCTGCGTCCATCCATCGGCATGAGGATTCCGACCAACTCCCGCAATCCAAAGCAGGCGGTCGATATAGGGATAAATTATCGGCTCCTGACCTCCAACTACTGGAACTCATGGAGCCGAAATATCACGCTAAACAGTATCGGCGTGTCGCTTGCTTTCGAATGGTAGGTAACGCCTCACTACCATACACCTCTATAGACAATAGTGGTATTCATATATTTCTGATGCCCTCTTATATGGCAACCTTTTCTCATAATTCCTAACTAAGTCTAAATTTTGGATTCGCTAAATTACACAAAATATCCGACAATTCCATAATCCCTCACGGACTGCATGATTTTTTGGTGATGACTTAGGGAATATTGACAGGCTTTTTGTAATTTTGTGAGAATCTTAAAAAATAGGGATGTAATATGAAAAAAGTATTGATTACATTATGCGTGGCATTGGTGTCGCTATCAATGTACGGACAAGGGAAAGTGAAGAAAGTGTATGACGAATCCGTCAATCCTGTCGAGCAGATTAACGATGCCGTGAAAAAGGCTGACAGCGAAGGGAAGTTTGTAGTGTGTCAGGTAGGTGGCAACTGGTGCAAGTGGTGCCTTTGGTTTGCCGCTTTCATCGAGAATGACGAGGAGATCAAGAAACTCGTTGATGATAATTTCGTCTACGCACACGTCAACTACAACCCGCGTCAGGAATCGGATGACGCAACCAAGATGATGCTTGCAATCCTCGGCAATCCGGCACGTTTCGGCTTCCCCGCTCTTGTGGTGCTCGACGGCAAAGGGAATGTGGTTCACATCCAAGACTCCTCATTCTTGGAATCAGGCGAAGGCTACGACAAGAAGAAAGTGATGCGATTCTTCCGCAACTGGACACCATCAGCAGTAGCGACAGGCAAATAAAAAGCATCAAAACACGCGACAAAAGAAATCTCGACACAGAAATCACGGCATAAAAGCCCTGACAAAAGAAAGCCTCTTAACTTCATCAGCTAAGAGGCTTCTCTACGTGCGCATGAAGGGACTCGAACCCCCACGTCGTGAGACACTAGATCCTAAGTCTAGCGCGGCTACCATTACGCCACATGCGCATTTGCGACTGCAAAATTACAACTTATTTTTATATTGACAAAATATTTTCCATTTTTTTTGAAAAAAGAAGCATGATATATCATGATGCAATCCGTCATATCACGATAAAACATGCTACACCATGATATAACATGATAAAACACGCCACATCATGATACATCACGCTCCAAAATTATCCTTTTCAAAATCCCCACACTCTCCCCTGTTTTTATTTCAGCAAGGCTCCGTCATGGAAGGCAGTGCCGATACGCTTTCCGAGTGCGATATAGCCGTGATGTACCGGATCGTATGTGATGAGGTTCATCTTCTCCACATCCGGCTTACCATCTTCCGCAAGATATTTCTCATCACAAACGATGTTGACTATCTCCGCGATGATATAGAATCCACTCTCAGACTCATATAGCTTCTCCTTTATACGACATTCCATCGTCATGGGGAAACTGTCGAATATAGGCGCATTGACATGCTCACCCTTTACGGCATTCCAGCCGGTATTGGCTATCTTGTCATGGCATTTCTTGCCACTTACTATGCCGACATAATCAGCGGCTATCATGGTCTTATCCGTGGAAAAAGCCACCGTGAAGTCAGGACACCTCTTTAGGTTCTCCGTCGTGGTATGGCTACCCATCGAAATCATTATCTCCTTCATATCCCATTGTCCGCTCCATGCGGCATTCATGGCGTTGGGAGTACCATCGGAGTCGTATGTACCGATAATCAGAACCGGCTGCGGAAGCAGCCATGCTTGCGGTTTGAAATTTTTCATATTTATAATTTATTTTTGATTCACCTTGTAAAGTTGTCAAGGGCAAAGTAATTGAGATTATGGAGTGGCATATTTAAAATGCTGCACCTATTTACTATAACATCAGGAATATTAAAACCTATACAATTCGGTCGGGAAATTTTAATTTTTTTAGTAAAATCCGTCATCACCTGCCTCAATAGGCAATTAATGTTTTCAATATTTGTTGTTATATAAAGAGGAAGTCATAAAACTTCAATACGAAGTTGTCTAAACCTCAAAAGTTAATAACTGAAGTTTCGCAAGCTGCACTTCAGTGGTTTAACGTTTATAGTTTAAGGTTTAAGATTCATGAAAATCCACGAATCTTTTCATTATACAAAATTTAATGATCATAAACCATAAACATTAAACCTTAAACCATTTAAGTGAAGCAAGTTGGAAAACTTGCGAAACTTAAATTAATAATCGCCTATGAAATTTCTTATAATCCTATTCGTGTGCATTCTCAATATTGCAGCGTCTTCATCGGCAAGCGCCGCCGGTCAATATAGCTATCCGAAGGATTTTCCTCTTCCGAAAGTGCCGGACTCAATATCCGACACGCTGAAACGTGCCGATTTTGTCGCGACTCACTTCTGGGATAATTTTGATTTCTCCGGAAACCAATCTGACGATAAGAACACTCTTATCGAACAGGCGTTTGTGGATTTCATCGACCTTTTCAGATTAACCGCGTCCGACAGATTGCCTGAATATGTGTCGAATCTCACATCCAAGGCTGAATCGAATCCGGAAGCCGCAGAATTTATCTACGACTTGGCTGACAAGTATATTGCAACAAAGGATTCCCCGATGCGCAATGAGGAGCATCATATACTATTTCTTCAAAATGCCGTCAAATCCGAAGCGTTGGGTGAGGCAGGACGGGAAAGGGCGAAATATCGCTTAATCGCCGAGATGAAGAATCGTCCCGGCATGACAGCCTCGGATTTCAATCTGGAGACAAGAGATGGAAAGACTTCAACCCTATCCGGCTTATTGTCGAATGATTATAACTTAGTGGTTTTCTACGATCCCGACTGCAATCATTGCTTGGAGACAATGGATGAACTCAAGAAAATGTCTCTTCCTGACACGCTTGCAATCATCGCCATCGACGTCGTGGAGGACAAGATGACATGGGACAACACCAAACATTCCCTACCCGAAGACTGGACAATAGCCTTCTCCCTTGATCCGATACAAGATGATGAGCTTTACATCTTCGACGAGATGCCGTCGCTCTACCTCATTGACAGATCCGGCACCATCCTCCTGAAAGACACATCATGCACAGACATCATGCACACAAGGCTATGAAATCATGATATAACATGATACAACATGGTAAATCATGATACAACATGGCAAATCATGGTAAATCATGACATAACATGATACATCATCATAACATTATTTTTAAGCTTCCTTCATGATTAATCAACAAAATTTGCTAACTTTACGGAAAAATTATACTTTTCCGAACAAATGGCCGAAGAATTAGATATAACCGACAACACATTCGAAGAAGAAGACATCAACGCAACGGCAATGGAACCATCTGCCGAAGAGACTAAACATATATCTATAACGCAAGATCCTACTGCCAAGAGAACTGTTCTGACAGGTATGTTCCGCAACTGGTATCTTGAATATGCAAGTTATGTCATTCTTGAGCGAGCCGTCCCGCATATCGAGGATGGTCTGAAACCCGTGCAGAGACGTATACTACATTCCATGCAGACGCTTGACGACGGACGTTTTAACAAGGTTGCCAACATTGTCGGCAACACTATGCAATACCATCCACACGGTGATGCCTCCATCGGCGACGCTCTTGTGCAGCTCGGTCAAAAGGAACTGCTTATCGACACCCAGGGCAACTGGGGCAATATCCTCACCGGCGACTCTGCCGCCGCACCACGTTACATCGAGGCACGACTCTCCGAGTTTGCCCTGGAGACTGTGTTCAGCCCGAAGATCACGGAATGGACTCCATCTTACGACGGCAGGAAGAAGGAGCCGGTCACTCTTCCCGTGAAATTCCCGTTGCTTCTCGCGCAAGGCGTGGAGGGTATCGCCGTGGGTCTTTCCTCCAAGATACTGCCTCATAATTTCAATGAGATATGCGAAGCTGCCGTATCATATCTGCATGACGAGCCCTTCAGCCTGTTGCCTGATTTCCAGACGGGCGGTCTGCTCGATGCTTCAAGATATAACGACGGTGCACGTGGCGGAAGCGTAAAGGTGCGTGCAAAAATAGAAAAAATTGACAACAAGACTCTCGCAATCACCGAACTCCCTTTCGGCAAAACCACGACCACGCTTATCTCCTCCATACTCTCTGCAATGGAGAAAGGGAAAATCAAGATCAGGAAGGTTGACGACAACACCGCCGCCACTGCCGAGATTCTCGTGCATCTGATCCCGGGCACATCCTCCGACAAGGCTATCGACGCACTGTATGCCTTCACCGACTGCGAAGTGAGCATCTCCCCCAACTGCTGCGTGATTGTCGACAAGAAACCTCAGTTTATGTCGGTCTGCCAATTGCTCCGATATTCCGTTGACCATACGAAAGAATTACTACGTAAGGAACTGGAGATTAAATTAGCTGAGACAAAGGAGACAAGGCTCTATTGCTCTCTTGAGAAAATATTCATCGAGGAGCGCATATATAAGGATCGGGAGGTGGAGTTGGCAGCCAATATGGATGAGGCTATCAAGCATGTCGACAAGCGTCTTGATCCGTTCAAACCCGATTTCTTCCGTGAGGTTACTCGCGAAGACATCATCCGCCTTTGGGAGATAAAGATGGGACGCATACTTAAATTCAACACCGATAAGGCAAACCAGCGTATCGCCGACCTGGAGAAGGATATCGAGCGTCTGCAGTTCGACCTTGACCATATCGTGGAATATACCTCTGCATGGTATTCCCATCTGAAGGATAAATATGGCGAGGCATTCCCCCGCCGCACTGTGCTACGCGGATTTGATTCCATTGAGGCGGCTAAGGTGGCGGAGGCAAACAAGCGTCTCTATTACGATAAATCCGGCGGATTCCTCGGCACGTCTCTGAAAGATAATGAATTCCTCTTCACTTGCTCCGACATCGACGATATCCTCATAATCTATAAGGATGGCACTTATAAGCTCGTCAAAGTGCAGGATAAGCTTTACGTAGGGAAGAAGATAATTCATATCGGTCTTTTCAAGAAAGGCGACAAACGCACGATATACAACGTGGTCTACCGCCACGGAAAGCCCGGAACAAAGGATGCCGACGGGAAATATCTCGGATATGCATATAAGAAACGTTTCTTCATCGCTGGACTGACAAGAGAGAAGGAATATAACCTTACGAAAGGTGCACCCGGCTCAAGGGTGGAATGGCTCACTTGCAACCCCAACGGTGAGGCGGAAGTGGTGAAAGTGGTGCTAAAGGATGAGCCGAACGAGACCGGACGACGCCCAAGACTGAAAGAGGTGATTGTGAATTTCGCCGAACTCGACATAAAGGGTAAGGAATCTCTCGGCAACCTGGTAACTAAGTATCAGGTGGACGACATAAAGCTTGTAGAGAAAGGCACCAGTACTCTCGGCGGTCGTGAAGTCTGGTTTGACCGCGACGTGCTGCGTCTCAACTATGACGGACGTGGAGAAAGCCTCGGCGTGTTCCAAGGCGACGATCTTGTGCTGATAATCACTAAGAACGGTGAGTTCTTCACATCATCATTCTCCGATGCCAACCATTATGACGACAATATCCTGAAAATCGAGAAATTTGACCCGCATAAGATATGGACTCTCGCCCTATTCGATTCTTCACTCGGATTCCCATATCTGAAAAGATTCCAGTTTGAGCCTTCGGCAAAGCCACAGCGTTTCGTCGGCACCGAACCGGAATCAAGGATATTGCTACTCACCGACACGGCATTCCCTCGGTTAAGCGTCAGCTTCGGAGGTGCCGATGCCATACGTCCCGACCTGGAGATAGATGCCGAGGAGTTCATCTCTGTGAAAGGATTTAAGGCTAAAGGGAAGAGAATAACCACGTTCCAGCTCGACACTATCACCGAACTTGAGCCGACTCGCTTCCCACCCGAACCCGAACCGGAGCCGGAAACTGAACCGGAAACGGAGACCGATGAGAAATCCGGTCCGGTGGTGATGCAGGGCGACCTGTTTGCTTTTGATGAGAACGACGACGCTTCCGGAAACGGCAACGACGCTTGACAATTTTTGCAATGAGAAAATTTATCAGAAACCTTATCCTACCGATTCTTTTCCCGATGTTGGGGTGCGGTGTGGCTAACGCCCGGCATGATGCCGACCGAGAGAATACCGCCCCGGAGACAACCGGGAATATGACCTACGTGGAATCCCGACCGGTGACAGGATATTATTCCCTGGAGATAGGCAGGAAAAGCGTACTCGCCACATATCTCTCCCCGTTGAAATATCATGGCACCTCATACACCCTTTCGGGTGAATGGAGCAAGGCGATGCCATTCAATCCACGCAACGCAATAATGCATTTCGACGGTAAGGTTTGTTTCGACAACCTTAGCAACCCTGCCGGAACCGCACGGATGATCGGGCTTAATGCCGGATTCAAATGGGGTATATCGTGGAGAAACGTGTTCCCCAACGGCGTGCAGGTCACTGGCGGTGGATCCGTCGACATCGACGGCGGGGCATACTATCTGCTTCGCAACGGCAACAATCCCGTGCAGGCAATGGCTACGGCTGCCATCTCCGCCCGCCTGTCGGCAAGCCGTCCGTTCAGGATAGGAGCAATCGATTTTCTCATTGCCGACAAAGTGTCGGTGCCTTCACTAAGCGTATTCTTCTCGCCGGAATATGGTGAGACTTACTATGAGATATATCTCGGCAATCATTCAGGGCTTGTGCATGCCGGATGGTGGGGCAACAATTTCAGAATCGACAACCTACTCTCCGCCACCTTCGACTTCGGAAGAACTGCCGCAATGATAGGCTACAGATTCTCCGTCGACACCCAATGGGCAAACAATCTGAACACTAAGATTTTCACCCACTCCCTCGTTTTGGGAATAGTGCCGGGGGGTATCGGTCTTAAAAAGAAACCGGTGAGAATCCCGTCTGAAACAATATATTCCATCTACTGACATGCGCATCCCTACCACCATACTGCTGACCCTCATTGCCATTATGCCGGCATTCCTCTCCTCCTGTCATGATGAACCGGAATATTCCGACACAATATATGGCAACTTCGACGCGCTATGCGACATCGTCGACACCAGATACTGTTTTTTCAAGGAGAAGGATCTCGATTGGGTAAAGATCACCAAAGCTTATCGGGAACAGATCACTCCGGAGACAAACAGCATGGAACTGTTCTTCATCTGCGCTGCAATGCTCGACGAGCTGAAGGACGGGCACGTCAACCTGACATCACGCTATAATACAAGCTACTACCGAAAGTGGTGGTCAGACTATCCGCAGGATTTTAACCTGCGTACCATCGAAGAGAATTATCTCGAATTCAATTGGCTGACCACAAGCGGAATAATGTATAAGCAACTCCCCGGAGAGATTGCCTATATCTATTATCCGTCATTCTCCTACATCATCAGCGAGACCTCACTCGATTATATACTTGCGATTCTACATAAGAGCCGCGGACTCATAATCGACATCCGAAATAACGGAGGCGGAGCATTGACCAACATCAAGACTCTGGTGGGACGGCTGATCAGCGAGAAAATCACCGGAGGCTACATCATGCACAAGACAGGTCCGGGGCATGAAGATTTCTCCAAGCCCTTCCCTATAGAGTATGAACCCGCCGAAGACTGGCACGTGAAATGGGATGGACCTGTAGTGCTTCTCACCAACAGATCATGCTTCTCGGCAGCCAACGACTTCACGGCTGTCATGAAAAGCCTGCCCAACGTCACGGTAGTCGGCGCACGCACCGGAGGCGGAGGCGGACTCCCCTTCTCTTCCGAACTGCCAAACGGATGGGGCGTAAGATTCTCGGCATGTCCGTTGCTCGACTCATCCATGCAATGCACGGAATTCGGTATCGACCCTACCGAGGGGTATGAGGTGCATGCCTCCGATGAGGAGCTGGCTCAAGGGAAAGATGCCATTCTGGATCGTGCCATAGAAATGCTGAAAGATCTCCCTCTTCCCGGAGATGACGAAGGCGAGACGGAGAAATAGCCGGCTGAGGACAGAGGGCTGAAAATCACGATGCGGCATAATGCAACACCGTGGCACTCTTGACATCCACACTATATTCCTTCGCAAACCGCAGTATGGCACGCGCAAGTTCAGGCTTCAGATTATCCGGACAATACCGGAAATAAGCCTCGGCTGCCCTCACATGGGCTGCATCAGGCATTGGATACTCCCGTCTCTCGGGAAGTCCGAAAATGGAAGATGGAAGACTTTTCTTCTCTTCGCTACTAAGAATGTCGCTCATAATTATCTGTTTTAACGTTATACAATTTGACTATTATAACGTCTGAAAAGGTCATTATGACGACGAAATTGCCTAAACTTATTTCAAAGATGGGAATTTTTCATAATTTTAGGGTATTTTGACCTTCCGGAATAAGTTTAGACAACTTCAAGACAATACATACATATTTTAAGGAAGTTCAGACAACTTCTTATTCATAAACCCAAAAACCAATTCATCCTTATGTGGACTTTTAATCCTATTTTGAAATCAATCATCTGGGGAGGCGAGAAAATCGCCCCGTTCAAAGGCATACAGACCGATCTTTCCACCATCGGCGAGAGCTGGGAGATATCAGGAGTGGAAGGCTCCGAGTCAATCGTTGCGGACGGACCTGACAAAGGTCTGTCGCTCACCGAGCTACTGAAAAAATATGGTGCAAGACTGATGGGAGAGAAAAACTATACCAAATATGGCGACTCTTTCCCGTTGCTCATAAAGTTTATCGACGCATGCCAGGATCTGTCGGTACAGGTGCATCCCGACGATGAGCTTGCTCAGAAAAGAGGCTCTAAATTCGGAAAGACCGAGATGTGGTACGTGCTCTCCGCTGAAAAGGATGCACGTCTGGCAAACGGGTTCAACCGTCCGGTCGACCCACAGGAATATGAGCATCTTGTGGAGACAGGTGAAATTATGGACGTACTCAACTTCAATGAAATCAAACCGGGCGACACGTTCTTCATTCCGGCAGGAAGAGTGCATGCCATCGGCAAAGGTGCCTTCGTAGCCGAGATACAGGAGACATCCGACATCACTTACCGCCTCTATGACTACAAGCGTAAGGATCAGGACGGCAACGAACGCCAGCTACACACCAAAGAGGCTTTCGATGCTATCAACTTCAACGACACAGAAGGGAAACCGGTGGACTACAAGGTAATCCCCGATATCCCGGTGAATCTCGTGACCTCCCCGTTCTTCACCACCAACCTTCTGGAAATAGACCATGAGATGATGCGCGACTACTCTGAATGGGATACTTTCGTAATCCTGATCTGTACAAAAGGGAGTGCCACAATCACTGCCGAGAATGAGACAAAATCAATCAAGGAGGGCGAATCAATCCTTATTCCGGCATCGTGCGCAAGCATCGTGATTGAGCCTGACAAGATCTTCGAGGCTCTTGAGACCTATATAAAATAAACCTAAAACCGGCATAAAAAACACTTTAAACCCACGTAAAATAAAGTGGATTAAGCCGCTTGATTAAAAAAATCGCTTCCATAGGTGGGAAATACGCGATTTTCTATGTAACTTTGCATGTTAAAACGATATGACGACCCTCTCGGGCATACTGAGAGGGCCGCCACGTCGCAACAATTAGAAGAAAAGATCTCAATTTATTCAATTTCCGATATGTATAGAGACAAGACATGCGGTGAACTGCGTCTCTCCGATGCCGGCAGCAAAGTGACTGTTGCAGGCTGGGTGCAACGCAGCCGCAAAATGGGTGGTATGACTTTTGTGGATGTACGCGACAGATATGGCATAACTCAGGTCGTGTTCAACACCAGTGACAATACTGAAGAAAACGCGCTTTTTGATGCCGCCAACAATCTGGGGCGTGAATATGTGGTGCAGGTCTCCGGCACTGTGACCGAGCGTACAAGCAAAAACAAAAATATACCCACCGGCGAGATAGAGATTATTGCCGAGAAACTCAAGGTGCTCAACAAGAGCGAGATTCCGCCGTTCACGATTGAAGACAACACCGACGGTGGCGACGACTTGAGAATGAAATTCAGATACCTCGACCTCCGTCGTCCCGCTGTCAGAAAGAATCTTGAGCTTCGCCACAAGATGGCTTTCGAAATCAGAAGATACCTTGACTCTAAAGGCTTCCTGGAGATTGAGACCCCTATTCTTGTAAAATCCACTCCCGAGGGTGCACGCGACTTCGTGGTGCCCTCAAGAATGAACCCCGGTGAGTTCTACGCTCTACCCCAGAGCCCGCAGCTTTTCAAGCAGCTACTCATGGTCAGCGGGTTCGACCGTTATTTCCAGATCGCGAAATGCTTCCGTGATGAAGACCTTCGTGCTGATCGCCAGCCGGAGTTCACTCAGATCGACTGCGAGATGAGCTTTGTGGAGCAGGAAGACGTAATCGAGATGTTTGAAGGGCTTGTGAAGCATATCTTCAAATACGTGAAGGAGATCGATTTCACCGATCCTTTCCCCAGAATGACATGGAACGATGCCATGAAATTCTACGGCAGCGACAAACCGGATATCCGCTTTGGCATGAAATTCGTGGAGTTGACCGATCTCGTGAAAGGGAAAGGTTTCTCCGTAGTGGATGACGCCGAGCTGACTGTCGGAATCGTGGCTCCCGGTTGCGCCTCCTACACTCGTAAGCAGATCGATGAGCTGACGGAATTTGTGAAGCGTCCGCAGGTGGGCGCGAAAGGTCTGATGTGGGTAAAGGTTGAGCCCGACGGATCATTCAAGAGCTCTGTAGGCAAATTCTTCTCTGCTGACGAACTCAAGACATGGGCAGAGAGAATGGATGCTAAACCCGGCGACCTTATCCTCGTGATGAGCGGCGACGCCATGAAGACACGCAAGCAGCTCTGTGAGCTTCGCCTGGAAATGGGCAACCGTCTCGGCTTGCGCGACAAGAACGTGTTCGCTCCACTCTGGGTGATCGACCTCCCCCTCTTCGAGTGGGATGAGGAGACCCAGAGATATTACGCAATGCACCACCCCTTCACATCGCCAAACCCCGAAGATATCGACAAGCTGCGCACCGACACAGGCAACGTGCGTGCCACTGCCTACGACATTGTGGTAAACGGCACGGAACTGGGTGGCGGCTCAATCCGTATTCATGAGGCTGCGCTGCAGGATGAGATGTTTGAATTGCTCGGATTCACTCCCGAAAAGGCTCAGGAACAGTTTGGCTTCCTGATGAATGCATTCAAATATGGCGCACCACCTCACGGAGGACTCGCTCTCGGATTCGACAGATTCGTATCAATACTCGCCGGTCTTGACACCATACGCGATGTCATAGCGTTCCCGAAGAACAATTCCGGACGCGACGTGATGAACGAATCCCCGTCACCCATCGACCAGGCACAGCTCGACGAATTGCAGCTGACGCTCAAACCGATGGAATAATATTTAATACTTTCCTCTAAGTGAACAACGTAAGACATTTAAAAGTAAAAGACATTGCAGAGGCAATAGAGAATTTCGCTCCGAAAAGGCTACAGGAATCCTACGATAATGCCGGACTACAGGTAGGCGACCCGGAGATGGACGTCTATGCCGCCCTGCTTTGTCTTGACGTCACGGAAGATGTGCTTAACGAGGCTTTGGAACGGCATTGCAATCTTATAATCTCTCATCATCCTCTACTATTCAAGGGGCTGAAAGAGGTCACGGGACGCACCGCCACCGAACGCATCGTGATTTCTGCAATCAAGAAGAACATCGCAATATATTCTGCCCACACCAACCTTGACTCGGCATGGGAGGGCGTAAGCCACGAGATCGCACATGTGCTCAACATGCGCGACCTCCGTGTGCTTGAACCTCACGATGGCGAAGAATTGACCGGTCTCGGGGTGGTAGGAAATGTGCAGCCTACCCCGAAAATCGAATTTCTCCGCAAAATCAAAGAGGCTTTCAAAGTGAAGAGTCTGAGATATTCATCCCAAAGTCCGCAATTGGTGGTCAGGAAAGTGGCTGTCTGCGGTGGTGCCGGTGCATCTCTTATCAGAGACGCTATTAATGCGGGTGCCGATATGATTATCACCGGCGACGTGAAATATCACGACTTCACCACATACGGTCTCGACATAATAATAGCCGACATCGGTCATTATGAAAGCGAACTTTGCACAAAGAAGATATTCTCCACAATATTGAAGGACCGATATCCCGACTTTGTGACTTATTTCGCAGAGAGTGAGACTAACCCTGTCAATTATATGTAAAATATCATACACGCCTATGGCAACTGAAAAAAAGAACGATAAGGAACGCAGCGTTGAAGAACGCCTTCAGAATCTCTATCAGCTACAGTCGTATCTTTCCGAAATCGACCGTATAAAGATTCTTCGCGGCGAACTCCCCAACGAGGTGAAGGACCTTGAAGACGAAATTATCCGATATCAGACTCGAATCCAGAAATATAAGGATGAAATCGAGGAACTGAAGAATCTTGTGGCTCAAAAGAAAGGGGATATCAACGAGCGTCGCATCAAAATCGAGAAATACGAGGAGCAGATCAACAACGTCCGCAACAACCGCGAGTTTGCTTTCCTCGAGAAGGAGAAGGAATTCGAAGGGCTCGAAATTGAACTCGCTGAGAAGAACATTCGTGAGGCTAACGAGAAACAGGAGCAGAAAGCTGCTGAAATCGTGCGTGCTGAAGAGGGTCTCGCCGACAATAAGCATATTCTCGAAGAGAAACGCAAGGAGCTGGAAGAGATCGTATCCGAGACCCGCATGGAGGAGGAGAATATCCGCATGAAGGCTAAGGATCTCGAACAGAAAATCGACGATTATACTCTCGCCGCTTTCAAGAGAATCAGAAAGAACGCCCGCAACGGTCTTGGAATCGTGACTGTGCAGCGTAGCGCATGCGGCGGATGCTTCAACCGTATCCCGCCTCAGCGTCAGCTCGAAATCAAGATGCACAAGAAAGTGATTGTATGCGAATACTGCGGTAGAATCATGGTAGACGGTGCTCTCGTAGGCGAAGTGCAGCCGGAAGTGGAAGCACCCGTAAAACCGAAGCGCAAACTCTCCAAGAACTCCTGATAATATCCCCCCAACAATCACATAAAAACGGCGTGAAGTCTTTGGAACTTCACGCCGTTTTTTTATATCACCTTATTCCGAGGAAACGATGCGTCTGCAAAGAAAGCGTCCAGCGGGGATCATGCATCACCCTGCGAACTGTAGCCTCCCTCAGACGAAGACTTTTCTCCTCATCCCCCACATAACAGGGCTGAAGATACATCTCCGTAGCCGGAGTCACGAATGGAAGGCTGAAATACGGCTCCAAATCCTGACCGACATCCACCACTTTCAGCTCATCGGCACGACTGACGCGCATCTCATACTCTCCGGCTCCGGACATTCCTGTCTTTGGCGATACCGTAACCCAGTCAATCTCATCCGGCACCTCGCGGCTACCGTTTGTCTCAATAGCCACACGTTTACCCGTGACACGTTTCAACATCGAAACAAACTCAGAGTCAATCCAGAGCGACGGCTCCCCCCCGGTAAGTATTATCCATTCTCCCGGATAGCACGCCACTTCCTCGGCTATCGCCTCATCAGTCATCTCCACACCCGACTGATGCTCAGTGTCGCAGAACGAGCAGCGAAGGTTGCAGCCGGAGAATCGCACAAACACTGCCGCCTTCCCCGTATGTGCCCCCTCCCCTTGGAGAGAATAGAATATCTCATTAATCTTTCTCATAGATCGCCACGTTACCTTCGCTCTCCTGCACCTCACAGCGCCAGCAGTTGGGCACAGTGTCCACAATCCAGCGGGCTATATTCTCTGCCGTCGGATTACAGTCGATCACATCATTTATGACGGCATGATCCAGACGATCCATCACAAGCTCCTTAATCTTCGTGAAGTCAACCACCATGCCGTCGGCATTCAATTCCCTTGCACGACATTCCACCGTGATTATCCAGTTATGCCCATGCAGGTTAGTGCACTTGCTCGGATAGCTCAGTTCAAGCTGATGAGCAGCACTTATCTCAAGTCTTTTTCTGACGTAATACATCTCTTAATCCTCATAAATTGTAGGGTCATCAATTCCGGCTTCAGCCATAGCCTCGCGACGCTCGACACACGTGCCGCATTTGCCGCAATGCTTCTCTCTACCTTTATAGCATGAATAGGTCTTGGAGTAATCCACGCCGAGTTCCTTACCGAGACGCGCTATGTCGCTCTTCGTGATGTCGGTGAAAGCCGCCTCTATGTCGATACCCTCATAAGTGCCCTCACGCATCGCCTCGCTCATTGCCGCCACAAAGCCGGGACGGCAATCGGGATAAATGGCATGGTCGCCCCCATGATTCGCCATCATGACGTGGCGCAAGTCGCGCGACTCTGCAAGACCGCACGCTATCGAGAGCATTATGCCGTTACGGAAAGGCACAACCGTCGATTTCATATTATCGTCGGCATAATGACCCTCCGGGATGCTGTCGGCACCCTCAAGCAGAGAACTTCTGAAATACTTGCCCATAAATTCAAGGGGTATCACAAGATGCTCTATACCCAACATCTCACATTGCTGACGCGCACACTCTATCTCACGCGCATTATGGTTGGAGCCGTAGTCAAAACTGACCGCCAACGCTATCCTATCCTTACGGTAATGGAGAAGCGTCACGCTATCCATACCGCCTGATAATATAATCAATGAATCCTTAGCCATCTCTTCCCCCCTTTCATTTCTTCATGTCGAGTGCAGCCACTCTTCTTGCCTTGCAGAGATCCTGATGATCGGCATCACCCATATTGGCAAACGGATAAATCGATATGCCTCCACGCGGCATGAACAATCCCTTCACCTCGATATATTTAGGATCCATAAGTTTCCAGAGATCCTTCATAATGATATTGACGCAATCCTCATGGAAGTCGCCGTGATTTCGGAAACTGAATAGATAAAGTTTAAGACTCTTGCTCTCCACCATACGTTCACGTGGTATGTAGGAGATGATGATATGTCCGAAATCCGGCTGACCCGTCTTGGGGCAAAGTGTGGTAAACTCCGGACAGTCAAACGTCACGACATACTCGTTTTCGGGATGTTTGTTCTCAAATGTCTCCAGCAACTGGGGTGCATAATCCGTGGGATACGCCACTCCCTGGCAGCCCAGAAGCGTGACGCCTTCAAGTTCTGATTCTTTTCTCATAAAAAACGTTTTTTCGCGGAGAGCTGCCACCATCTCCGGCATTATTACAATTGAGTCGTAGTTCCGACTGCAATGCAAAATTACAAAAAATCCACCTCATCCACAACCCATACTGCCAAAATCAATAAGAATGACGGGAATGACGTGCTACCAACGTAAGCAAAGACAGTAAAACCCTTAAAAAATTGAGACGGCAATTTTTTCAAGTTGCCGTCTCATTAAACATCAGTCTACTGTTGATGAGATCTGTTTAAGGAGAGATTCGTAATGCTCAACGCCGGGGAAACCGGTCATCTTGTCCACCACCTTGTGATCCCGATCGAAAAAGATATAGAAGGGACTGCCCTCGCGCCCATATATATCATACATATCAGCGCCGGTTGTCTCCCTGTCAATCTTCAGATGCTCTCCCTTAATCTCCGGAATATATTTCCGCAGACCTCTCTCCTCAGAACTTGTGGAGCACACATAGAGGAACACCACATCAGGATATTTCTCATGCAGTTTGCGCTCCCTAAGTTCGAAAATCGCCTTCAAACACGGACCGCACCACGACTCCCAACAGTCAACTACCACAGGTTTACCGGGGAATCTTTCGGCAATATACTCCTCCAGGTTTATTCTCTCCGAAGTTTTGTCATCATACAACTCCCTACCGTAAGACGCACGTAACACACTGTCTGCCTCAAGCACAAGTTTGCCGATATCATCTTTATAATAAGCGGCTATGTTTCTTTTCTGGACTTCAGTCAAGGGTTTTCCGTCAAGTTCGAGTTGGCGGATGTAGGAGACTCCCGAAAGGAGGTCGAGCATGAGTGGTGTCGGCTTGTCAATCACTTTCTTCAGTTGGACTTCAGCCTTTTCCCTCCATTCCTCAATATCTGTGTCGCCGATCGCCGGTATACCAAACGATTCAAGGGCGAGGAAGCGGTTCAGGAATGAACGGAGCATGTTGTAACTCGGTGTCTGCATCAGCATGATATCCGAATAGTCTATCTCGTTGAGGAATGTATATGCCTC
>NZ_SRYB01000016.1:0-107522 GCF_004793975.1 Lepagella muris | reverse complement strand
CCGATACCCTTACGATGATAGACTATCTGGAGTCGTTCAGGAACCGATACGGCATCCGGAGCGATGAAATTGTGGCCGACAGCGGGTATGGCTCCGAAGAGAACTATGAGTACATGCTTCGCAACGGCATGACCCCCTATGTCAAGTACAATATGTTCCATGTCGAGCAACGGCGGAAATATCGCAACGATCCGTTCCGAGTGTCAAACCTGTTCTACAATCAGCAGGAAGACTTTTATGTATGTCCGATGGGGCAGAGAATGAGGTTCATGCGTCAGGAAAAACGCCATACCGCCAGCGGTTATGAGCAGACCGTAAGCATATACAGAGCGACACGCTGCGAGGGCTGCCCGTTGCGCGGCCAATGCCATAAGTCAAAAGGCAACAGGCAGATAGAGGTCAATCACACACTCAATGAATATAAAGCCATTGCAAGAGATCTTCTGACAAGCGAACAAGGCCTGAGGCATAGGAGCAACCGCCCGATAGAACCGGAGGCAGTGTTCGGACAAATCAAGGAATGCGGCAAGTTCAGACGGCTTCGCCTGCGTGGACTGAGCGGGGCTAAAATAGAGTTCGGCCTGAAAGCCCTCGCCCATAATCTGAGGAAACTTGCCCTCGCAAGGGCCAAATCTTCGTCTGGACGTCCGTTGTCGCCTCAAAACACGCCTCAAACAAACCTCTCAAAGCTCAATATTGGATTTTGGTGCAGATTTAACAGCAATCGCCCCATCGCTGCCTGATTTTTAGTAATACGTCACAAAAAAAGAGACCATCTAACTTTTGATTGTTAGACAGTCTCTTCTATCATCATTCCATGACTGTCTTGCAGTCGATACTATTCTACATTTTTTGATTGCAGCATTATAGATGGTAAGAATATCGGATTATAATTAATCCACATTCTTTAGAGTATATTTGGTGCTGCCTAAACCTATTTGCGCTGCATAGGGAAGGATATGAGTGCCGTGGCGACTGTTGATGCGTTCGATTAATGGTGCGGAATTATCACCTTCTGTTGATGCGTGATTAAATACCATGTCAATGCAGGCTTGGTCAAGAGCCACAGGGTCAAGACTTGCGGCGATACCCATATCTTTCAATTCCGGAGCAGCCGGATGACCATCACAGTCACAGTCTACCGAAAGATTATTCAATACGTTGATATACACTATCCTCGGCTTTCCGACAGCATCCTTACTATTCATGTAGTTATGCACGCCCTGTGCGGCAGCTGCCATACTTTCAAGAAAATGATCCTGAGGAATCTCGTTAATGTTTCCCCACATTTTTGATGCATCATCAGTGCGTCCGGCAGTATGTATATATGCCTTTCCGGCAGTTGACGCCACACCGATAGACGAATTTTTCAACACGCCTCCGAAGCCTCCCATTGCATGACCTTTGAAATGAGCGAGATTGATCATGAAATCATAATCGGCAAGATGGTCGCCAACTATGTCATATTTGATATGCGTGGTGTCGGATACGGGAATCTGCATCTGTCCGAACTCGTCCATAAGATCAACTTTGGCAATCTTGTCGAAGCCGTGGTCTCGGATGGTCTCCCAATGCTTTGCCGGATCCTGTCGTGTCCCGCCGTATGCAGTGCAACACTCCACGATAGTGCCATCTACCTTTTTCACAAGCTTGCCTATCAAATCCGGTTTAAGATAATGGGTATTGCCGCCCTCCCCAGTGCTGATTTTCACAGCCACATTACCGTTAGGTTCCACTCCGACAGCCTTAAATATCTCTACGAGTGATTCAGGCGAAATCTCCTTAGTGAAATAGACAGTAGGGAGAGCGTCAGACTCCTGCTTCCCTGTATTGGATGCATTTGCCTTTTCTGCATTACCTGCCAACATACTGATGAATGTAAGGGCAACAGCTATTTTCTTATTCATGTCTGTATAGTTTATTTAATTGATTTCCCCATTTCGTATGCTTGATTCATGTAAGGGGTGTCGCGTATTTCACCTTTGTCATACACGCCTTTGCCACGAATCACGCCCATCTCCTTCGACCCCTCAAAACATGCGGCAAGTCCGCGAAAACATTCGAGGGTGCAGTCCATCGTGTGCTCTTCATCCTCGGCGGCAGTCATGATGTAATAGAATTCCTTATCCTTAAATTCCAACCATCTTGCCACTGTGCGGTCAATCACGGCTTTCATCTGGGCATCTACCGAATAGAAATATACCGGCGATGCAAGCACAAGCACATCGGCAGCAAGCATCTTCTGAAGCACTTCTGCCATATCATCCTTTATGCAGCATTCACCATTATGGTGCTTACAGTAGTAGCAGGCCCGGCAATAACCGATCTTTTTGGCAGGAATCCAGATTTTTTCCACATTGTTTTCGGCATCAGTAGCTCCGCGTATGAACTCATCACAAAGCAGATCGGAATTGCCACATTTTCGGGGACTTCCCGAAAGAATCAACACCTTTTTCATTATTTTATATTGTTTTTAATATGATTATCGATCGTGTCCATATTGCATTTTTCGGAATATGTTGGGCATATCTGAAGGGTTCATCGGACACATATCCACGAGGTCGAGGTTCTTGACCATGTGGAGGGTCCCTTGTTTATATGTCTGAAACCAAGGTGTGGTTATGTGATGGCGGTATGCGTCCATATCGCGGTATATTTCAAGGATGCGCACTTTGCAATCATCACGTTTCTGCACCATAGGATAGATGCAGACCACCCCCTCCTCATTAGCAACTGAGTTAGCTCCGACAGTCAAAGCCGCTTTCATGTATTCGTCAAGATATTCCGGAAATACATCGATTTCAGAAATACGCACGAGCATGGAATCGATGTTTTCAACCGCTTTCACCGGTTGCTGATATGGCAGATTGAAGAGCTTGGAGGCATTCCCGGCAAAGAACATCTCCTTGTACTGCGATAGTCGTTGACTTTCGGCGATAGCCTCTTCAAGTCGGCGTTTCCCTGCGACAAGAACTTGCGTCGGTTGATACGGATAATCCGAACCATACATTATATGGTCGGGTGTGGTTATTGTCAGCATCGACTCTATCGCTTCAACTGACGGCGCACCGGCAAGGTCGTAATAGAACGATGTAAGGTTTGCATCAAAGTCCACCGGTTGCATCAAACCTTTTGCTGTCATCGCCGGGAGCACCGCCTTCATGCGAGGAATAGCCAACGGCAGAAACGACCCGCAGTGAGGAATCACCCATTTGATGTTTGGATAACGTGCCGGAACATTACGCGCTATCATATTGATGACGGCGCGTGTTGTTTCCGCAGGATACTCATAGATTGCCAGCGGAGCCGTTGCGATAATACTGTCATTTACAGGCACAGGCTTATGTGGGTGGATTATCACCACGGCATTGCGCTCGTTGAGCATCGCCATCAATGGATCAAGCGACTCGTCGCCAAGATATTGCCCACGACTGTTTGTGGCAAGTTTCACCCCGATTGCTCCAAGGTTGTCGAGGGCGTATGCCGCTTCTTCCATAGCCAAATCCACATCCGGAAGCGGCAGAGCCGCAACGAATCTGAAACGGTCGGGGTGCTGTCGGCATATCTCTGCGGTCTGTTCGTTATACCGACGGATAATATCCCGACATTCCTCGGCATTGCCAAAGTAAGGCTGTGGGGCGGGCATTGAAAGCACCGAAGTCTTTATGCCAGCTGAATCCATAAACGCAATGTGGTCGTTAACGTCCCATGCCGGAAGTGGGAAAGTCTCATCCAATGCAGCCCCGTGTACGTCAAGAGCTTTCACGAAATCAGGCAAAATGTCGTGGCAATGTACATCCACCGCATTTTGCGACAATGCAGTGGATGATATAGCTAAAGCCGTCATGAGATTAACTATTCTTTTCATCTTTCAGCTGTTTGCCAAAATCCGTGCAGTGACCTATAACATCTCCGGTACGCAGGTAGCGGTATGTCGGAAACTCGAACAACACGGGCTTGATTCTAATTAACACTGCAAAAATACATTGAAAAAATGATAATAGTGTTGTTTTACGGCTCAAAAATTGTTATCGTATGGCTCAATATCCCATATTATATAAAATAATAGATGAAAAGCGGGATTGATTTCAAGTTCCTCGTCAGGTGTAACAAACTCAGAATATAGCTCTATTAATTAGAGTGAGTAATTTTATTCAGTCATATCAATAATATCGGTCTGCAAGTCCTTACCCCATAGATATTTGGGAAACTTCTTACACCTTACCGCCACCATTATCTTGTCGAAAGGTATCGGTTTGCAAGGATAAGCACTCGGAAGTATCTGAAAATCATCCTCCCTTTTCAGAGCGGATATTATCATTTGCTCCAAGTTATACTCATCCTCCTTTCCCTCAAAGTCAGTCGGAATACAGTCGGCATTGTCAAACATCAGACCATCGTATGCAAATCCTCCGTCAATAATACGTTCTGTCATCCATTTTCCGATAAGGTGAAAATCCTGTTCCGTAATATTTGACAGGTCAAAGTATTTTGTACTTATCCCCTCAAATTTAAGGTCACACAACGGAAATTCATTCTTTGGGTCAATGATTAGCACTGACACAACTCTGCTTTTGAAGCTGTGTTCAAACCAAAACTTATTTTCCATATATCGGTCGAAGCCCGCTTCGTTGTTGTGATCTAACAAACTCATATCGTTTACTTTTTTTTCAATGGGTTAATAGCTGATGGGATATAACAAAATGCCGTCTGATATTTAATTTGTCACCGTCTTATTCCTTTGCATCCTTATCTGCCTTATCCAATTTATGGATAAATTTGATAAGGTTCGGTGCAATTTGGCGGTTATTCCATTTGGGGTCAATCTCAAAACCGAAATGCGCCGCACATTCGCGCAGTCCCTGCATCCCATTACCTTTCCCGTATGTACGGATTAGCGAGATGCTGTTGTTTGGCTCTCTTGTAATCTCATAGTCGCCGATTACGCCTTTGCGCTCTCCGTTGCAGAACGTATCGAGAATTTTCTTTCCGAGATATTGTGTGTTGCTGCAAGTTGGGGGGATTGGCTCTCCATTGGAGTTTTCACGCCAAATCTTTTCAAGTTCCTTTCGGGTATCCCTTTGTATAAACAGCCGTTCAATCTTTGATGAGTTGTCAGTGTACAGCGTTATAATGTATCCATCTCTTGATGCGCTATCTTTGTATTCCTTTTCTGCCATAGTCTTTTGGTATTATACGGTTTTTATTCGGTTTAGACTTATGACAAATCCCCAATAAGGCAGAAAATGAAAAAGGTCGCTCCCTATAAACTTCTCTCTCATTGGGTAGATAGGCTCTGGAAAATGCCTTGCAGTCACAATAAGAAAAAGTAGGTTGCGCCCTGCTCGGGTACATTCCCACTCTTCGACTTATCATTTGGACTACGTTTGTTAAATTTTCCAGATTTACCAACACCAAATAACTTGTCTACAAGTCGTTATTGTATGTGTTTTATACGGTTTTCTGTTTCGTATTTTCGGTTTTTAGATTAACTTAGTCCAAAGTTACTACAAATTACCGAACCGACAAAACATTTTTAGAGAAAATCGACAAAATATTTTCGCAATCTATTTTTTGTAACATCTTATCAGTCAATACAAATAACATATATACCAAAACAGCATACTATATTTAATCCGATGACCGACTTTTTTCAAAAAAGTTTTCCTACGGGCTTCACATTGATAAAATCCAATCCGCTATCCCGAATAATTCTGTCTTGTTCCTCTTTTTATTTTTATTTGAACGACTTGGGAATTATCATCTTGAAAAGCCTTGCGATTGCCTTTTGTCGCCATGTCATATTTTGCAAACCGTTTGCAATAAGTTTGGCGTAACTTTGCACTCAGAAAAAACTTATAATCATATTAAAATGAGCAAGACATTTAAGATTGAGGTCGATTGCGCGAACTGCGCAAACCTTGTGGAAGATGCAGCCAAGAAGGTTGCCGGTGTGAAAGGACTTACAATCTCTTTCATGACCCAGAAAATGAAAGTGGAATTTGAAGAAGGTGTCGAAAAGGATGCTGTGATGGCTGAAGTGCTGAAAGTAGCCAAGAAAGTGGAGCCTGATTTTGAGATTCTCTGACAAACAATAGAGTGGCAGCCTGACCTTGTTGGTCGGACTGCTTCCTGAAGCTATAAGGATATGAACAGAAAACAACGCAATATGCTGACGCGCATCATCATCGCACTGGTGATGACAGTCAGTTTGCTTTTTATTGATATTACCGGATGGATAAGACTTGCCCTATATCTTGTCGTTTATCTGATAATTGGTTATGATATATTGAAAAAGGCGTGGCTTGGGATTATTCACGGTCGGGTGTTTGATGAGAATTTCCTTATGGCCGTTGCAACTGTGGGTGCTTTCGCACTTGCAATATATGAAAAAAGTGGTGATTATCTGGAAGCAATAGCAGTAATGCTATTCTATCAGATCGGTGAATTCTTTCAAAGCTATGCCATAGGAAAAAGTCGCCGAAACATAGCGGCACTGATGGATATTCGCCCGGATTATGCCAATATTGAAGAAGATGGTAAAATTGTAAAGGTTGATCCCGATGATGTGGCGGTAGGCAGTATTATATTGGTACAACCCGGTGAGAAGGTGCCCATTGATGGGATTATTGTAGCCGGAGAATCGTCACTTGACACATCTGCATTGACCGGAGAGTCTATGCCACGCGAGGTTCACGATGGCGATGAGGTGATAAGCGGAAGTGTGAGTATGTCAGGTGTATTGAAAGTGCGCACCTCGAAGGAGTTTGGCGACTCCACCGTCTCAAAAATACTTGAGCTTGTGGAGGATTCGGCGTCAAGGAAATCAAAATCGGAGAACTTTATTGCAAAGTTTGCCCGTATCTATACTCCTGCCGTATGCTATGGAGCATTGGCTCTTGCTTTGCTACCGCCGTTATTCTTGATCATATTCAGTGGTGCATCGCTTGACTTCTCAACCTTTGAAACATGGATTTATCGAGCATTGGTATTCCTCGTGATTAGTTGTCCCTGTGCATTGGTTGTCAGCATACCGTTGTCGTTCTTTGCCGGAATCGGTGGATCAAGCCGTGAAGGTATTCTCGTAAAAGGTGCCAATATTCTTGAGACTCTGTCAAAAGTAAAGACAGTGGTGTTTGACAAGACCGGCACATTGACGGAGGGCGTTTTTGAGGTAAACGCTTACCACGGAAATCACGACGAAGATATAGAACATCGGAAATCACAACTCTTGGAGTATGCCGCTATAGTGGAATCATCATCTTCCCATCCGATAGGTAAGTCATTACAGCGTGCTTATGGTCATGAAATAGATCGGAGTCGTATGAGTAATGTCAAGGAAATAAGTGGTCAGGGTGTTACTGCCGAGATAGACGGTAAAACCATAGCGGCAGGTAATGAGAAACTTATGAGGAGTCTTGGACTTACTCCGTGTCATTGCAAGACAGCGGGGACAATTGTCCACATTGCTATTGATGGAGAATATGCCGGACACATTGTACTTGGTGATGTTGTGAAACCCACTTCTGAAAAAGCCATTGCCGACCTGAATAAGTCGGGGGTAACACAAACCGTAATGCTTACCGGTGACTCTAAGATGGTTGCAGAGCAGACAGCAAAACAACTTGGTATTGATAAGGTTTATAGTGAACTTCTGCCTTCCGACAAAGTGGCGCAACTTGAAAAAATACTTAAAAAAGAGAAAGGTGAAGCCAAAGTGGCATTTGTTGGCGATGGGATAAACGATGCACCTGTACTCTCACGCGCAGATATAGGCATAGCGATGGGGGCAATGGGAAGTGACGCTGCTATTGAGGCTGCCGATGTGGTCTTAATGGATGATGATCCATTGAAAATTGGCAAGGCAATCCGCATCTCCCGCAAGTGTCTCAAAATTGTATGGGAAAATATCATAATGGCGTTAGGTATAAAAGGTGTATGTCTGATTCTCGGCATCTTCGGTATCGTGAATATGTGGCTTGCCATATTCGCAGATGTCGGAGTGATGATACTCGCGATTCTCAACGCTATCAGAGCAATGTATGTGCGTAATACATGAGCGAATTACGATAATGATTTAATAGAATCAGGCATAAAGTAATGGAAACTTTATGCCTGATTCTACTTTAAGACCACGGAGAACTATTATTAGCTTATTACAGACTTATTATTTTGCGGTAATCTCTATAACCATGCTTGTGTTGTGGGTGTAAGAGAATACGTCAAGTCCAACTTTCATCAGGTAGTCGCCACTGAAAACTTTTCCGTTTTGAGCGAATGTGGATTCAGTATGTGGCATCAGATTTATCTCTTTGACGAGATACTTTTTATGCGGATCCAGTCCTTCAAGTTTCACCCTGCTGAGCTTCTCTTGAAAACGGGGCGAAAGGTTATAAGCGAAGAGTACGCCCATATTCCTATCGGCATCAACATACTCAATGGCTGCGTGATTGGTGTCGTAGGGAGATACCAGTCGGTATTGGATACCGTCCATGATTGCCGGTTGCAATCTTTTCCAGTTGGCGATTGCCTCTTGGCAATAGGCGAGTTCGTCAGCTTTAAGTTCCTGAAGCCCTATGTCGAAACCTAACTTACACATTGAGGCAACATCTGTACGGAATTTTATGGAAGTGTTCTTATTCCAACTTGTCACATGAGCCGCCATAGCTTTCGCCGGGAAGAACTGTGAAAATCCCCATTGGATATATACACGTTCTATCGGGTCGGTATTGTCGCTGCACCAAAATTCAGTGAAGTATTTGAGTGCCTCATAGTCGCAACGTGCGCCACCGCCGGAACACAGCATCATAGGCACGTTAGGATATTTCTCCTTCACACGTTTCAGTACATTGTAAATACCCCTCACATGGTCAATGTATAGCTGTCCTTGCTTATCCTTGTTGTATGGCGAATAGATGTTTGTTATCGGGCTGTTGCAGTCCCATTTGAAATAAGCCACGTCCGGATTCTCCGTCAAGATATTGTCAACCACGCCGAATACATAATCCTGCACTTTGGGATTGCTCATGTCGAGTACAAGCTGATTACGGTAATAGTATGTGTCACGGTTTGGCTGTTCAATCACCCAATCGGGGTGTCTCTCATACAGTTCACTTTTGGGATTGACCATCTCCGGCTCAATCCATATACCGAACTTCACGCCGGCTTCGTCTGCCGAGCGGACCAATGCCGCAATTCCTCCGGGTAGCTTATCGTGTGTGACCACCCAATCGCCAAGCCCGGCATGGTCATCCTTGCGCGGGTACTTATTGCCGAACCAGCCGTCATCAAGAAGGAACATATCCACTCCAAGATGTTTGGCTTCCTTCATAAGTTCCGCAAGTATCTCCTGATCAAAGTCAAAGGCGGTGTTCTCCCAGTTATTGAGCAGGGTCATACGGGAGCCTTCTCCATCTTTCAATGAATATTTGCGTGCCCATTCATGCAGGTTTCGGCTGCCTTGACTTGTTCCGTCGTAGCTTAATGTAAATATGAACTCTGGGGTGGTGAAAGTCTCGTTGGCTTTCAATTCATAGTTGGAGGCGTAGGGATTGATACCGGGAATAACTCTGAGGTTGCCTACATTGTCAACCTCGAATATAAAACGGAAATTGCCCGTCCATCCGAGAGTGCCCATAAGCACCTCGCCGGAATGTTCCTTTACCGGTCCGTTGAGTCCTATTTCAAAAAACGGATGAGTGTGCATGGCTGCACGGCTGCCGAGTTTTGTGTCTATCACCTTCTTTCCGAATTGCAGTTTTTGGCTACTCATCTGTGCCTCTTTTGCCCAATCGCTGCTGAACTCTGTCAGGTAATACTCCGGTTCATTGAAATAGAGCATTGCCGAAGCGTAAGCCGAAAGAGTGACCGACTTCTTCTCGTTGTGACTAATCTCGCTCCATGTCTTGATCACGTTCTCTTTGGGATACGCAGTGTAGTTGAGTGTCACATCAAAGGGGTATTTGTCATCGCGTAGCCTGATTGTCGTATGGGTGCCTCCGGCAACCTGTTCAACCGATGAATCCACATAATATAGGTATGTGGTGGCATTGCCGTCGGCATGAGTGACTCCGAGTGCCGGCTCAAAAAACTCCTCGTTACCGGATGCCGAATAAGCCTCCCAGCCGCGTGTGGATACCGAGCCGTCGCTACCTGCGTGCTGTGCCCAGTCAAGGAGTGACAATTCTGTGTCGTCAAGTAGTTTAGGACCGAGATAGGTCTGGTAAAGACGACCGTTACTTCCGACCTTCAG
The DNA here is from genome assembly GCF_004793975.1 of Lepagella muris. Taxonomy (NCBI): domain Bacteria; kingdom Pseudomonadati; phylum Bacteroidota; class Bacteroidia; order Bacteroidales; family Muribaculaceae; genus Lepagella; species Lepagella muris. Next base: position 97,270 of record NZ_SRYB01000016.1, on the reverse strand, counting down.
GATAAGGTCGGTATTGTCCGTAGAGATACGGATAACTTTCCCCTCAGAGGGGTGAGCCGCTGCCGCGAGAGCGACAACTGACGCTGTTACTGCTGATAATATTCTTTTCATGAATATTGATTTGTGGTGTTGATGTTAAAAATGAATTTGAACCTGAAAAACAATCTTTTTACCTTAAAAACTGAACCTTAGACAATTGTTACCTTAAAATGCACCTGTTAAAATTTTAATGTTGCGCTGAACTCTACCGTGAACGGGCGAAGATAATTTCCGCTCATATAGTAGTTCTTATATTTGTCTGCATCCTCCTTGCTCAACAGTTCGGCTCCGTTTATAGTGCCGCTTGCTCCTTTCTGATTCAGGAAATTTATTACTGTCGCGCCTACGCTGAGATGCTTGTTGATATCCCAATTGATGCCACCGAATGTCTCCCACCTGCCGTTGAAATACAAAGCGTTGGTTAGATTCGCGTATGTCTTTCCGAAGTATCTGAATGAAAGCCAGAAACGGATATTGTCGGTTATGTTGTAGCTTGGATCAAGCTCAATCAGTATCTGGGGAATCTCCTTTACAATATTGCCGTTTGCATTCAAATCAGACACACCTTCAAATGGAGACTTTATAAAGTAATCCTTATAGGTCGGCTTCTGATAAGTGAATAGGGCATGAAGATTAAAGCCTTTGAACGGATGGATTTCGGCGGATGTAGTCCACCCCAATGTCTTGATGCCATATATCAATAGGGTGGTCTTTGACTGGGTCGTTCCCGGTTTTGTTACATTCTGTTGGTCTATATTGTTGGATTTGGATATATAAGTTATCATCGAAGTCAGATCCACCCAATTGTTGCGGTAGGTGATACCTCCACGGATAAGAGGTATGGTGACGCGTTTGTATTGCTCTTCCGTAGGACCGACCCCGGCATATTCATTGATACGGGGGAATCGGGTGGCAACAGTCGCATCTGCCGTAAGTCCGAAATTGCGAGTCAGCTGATATGTGCCTTGTAACGAGGCTGCATAGTTCAACTTATTTTTAAGGACGTGGCGAGGCTCAATAACCGATGTGTGTTGATTGCCTTCCGCATCAGTATAGGTATGTGTATCACCTATATGAAACCCGGAATATCTCTCGAAAGGCAGTTGGTCTGCCGACATTCTGTAATATTCAAGTCGTCCACCGAAATATAAACTCAACTTGGAGGTTGGAGTCCAGTTGTCGGTGAGATATACCGCAAACTTATTCTCATATCCCTTTGTGTATTCAGGACTGAGTTCATTGAACCCACGGAATTTATCACTTGTCCCATCCTCATAATGTTTTGTCAATATGTCGGGATACGCTGATACCGTACCTGTCCACTGAAAAGATGATGAATGATAATCAAGATGATAATACCATTCGTTAAGACCTAATCTGAGGTCGTGTTTGCCAAAAGACTTCGACAATTCACCGGTGAAGAGCATGTTTGAGACTTTTCCAATATGTAACCATGTACGACGACCTTCAGCAAGTCCGGTATAGGGAGTGTCTGAACCATCCTTGAACAGATTATCGGCTGCTGTGGCTTGGAAAATGGAGCTTCCACCGAAGTCCACGAAATTAGCATGAGGCGCGTTCATGTACTTGGCACTTAGATTCAGCATATAGCCATTGCCGAAGGTGTAATCAAACAAGGCGGTAATATCATGTGCCATATTGTTTGTGAAGTCACCCCATCGACCGGACTTTATCTTACCGTCCATGACATCCATGTACTTGAATTCTCCACCTATTGGAGCATACGAAGTGGTGCCCAATGCAAATCCGGGTATCTCCTTGACGCTTCCGTCTCCTACATAGATGAATGGAGCCGAGTTGACCATTGACCCCAGACCATTGCTTTTGGAGAACTTATACAAAAGGCTTATTCTGCCTTTGTCGAGCAGACGGGTGATGCCTGCATGATAGATTTGGGTACGGTCGGAGTAGTCCGTAAATTTAGGTTTGAAACTTCCGGGATCGAAGTTCTGGTATATGCCGGCTGTGTATAGCCATTTGTCGGTTATGCCGCCGGAAACATTCATGTCAAAATTTTGCCAACCGAACAAGTTGGTGTGATAGTTGACCACACCTTTGAACTCTTTCTGTCCTAATCCGGAATAGCTATCTACGGAGTATGCGATGTTTCCGGTCTTAATAGCGGATTCCATAGGATTAAGAAGTCCTACTTTGCTAAGGCTCGCATCGCTTCTCCAATGACGTGCCAGTTGATGCACCGTTGAGGAGTAAACAGCGGGGAGACCGTTTTCGTAAACAGTCACGTCTTCACTCGGAAGTCCGATTTGTATTTCACGTGGCTTGGTAGCGTCAGAGGCATTCAACATGACGTTTCTTTCCTCGCCACCTTTAGAGTTTGCTGCGATGCTGTCATTAGATTCATGAGCATATCCCGCGAATGGGATTGAAATCATGGGCAGAGAGCATAGCCAGAGTTTGAAAGGAGTGCTGGGTTTCATGGGTTCTCGTTTTTTTGGCAAAGTTAAACCATGTATTTGCCGAATGTCAATGCGCAGTAGTGTTCAGGTAGTGGATAAGTATTGATATAATTAAATAATATACTAATTATTAATAATATGCGTTATATGGCAAATAACATATAGGTAACGCGTTTACTTATGTGAATCTTTTTATTAACTTTGCAAATAAATCCAATAGCATGATGTCTCTACGGATTATATCATATATTATTTGCTTTTTCTGCACGTTTGCAACGTCAATGGCAAAATCCGACCTTTCAAGGTTGGAGAGTGTTCTTGCGCACAGGGATGATTACATCTCCACTAAGGAACATAGAATAGATTCGATTAAATCAGACCTAAAAAAACGGTCTGATAGGAAAGATACTCTTGATGCTTATGAAGCACTCTATCATGAATACCTTGTTTTTCGTTTTGATTCAGCAATGATATATCTTGATAGGGCGGAGAAGCTGATAGGGGAGAGTGCCGATTATGATTATAGATGTCGTATCAAAATATATAGGGCACTTGCTTTGGCAACCTCCGGTCACTTTAGTCAGGCAATCGGTTTGCTGAAGGCAATCAATGCTGAAAATCTTTCAATCAAGAACCGACAGGAATATTATGCAGCGATGGAATGGACTTACGGCGTATGGGCAGAATATTCAGGAAATACAGAATATGCCAATGAATATAACAAACAGAGCATTGTATATCTTGACTCTTTATTGTCTACACTTGATAAAAATACACCTGAGTATATGTACCATTCAGCCGACCAGTCATTACGGCTCAAGGATTATGAAAAGGCAAGGGATTTATATTTGAATGCAATAAAACCGTTGAGGCAGGATACCCGTATGTATGCACAGGCGGCATACGGTCTTGCAATGGCATATAAGCAACTTGGAGATCTTGATAATTATCGCAAATGGCTTATCAATGCTGCAATCTCCGACCAAATAACACCTTTGAAAGAGAATCTTGCGCTTCAGGAACTTGCTTTGCTTATCAGAAATGAGGATGAGGATTTGGAAACGGCAAACAGATACCTTAATTATTCGTTGGAGGATGCCACATTTTATAACAATAGATTGCGACTATTGGAAATCTCCGAGAAGATACCGGAAATAGCCATAGGTTATCAAAACAAAATAGCCACTCAAAATTGGCGGCTCAGGCTATCTATGCTCGGAATAATAATTTTGGTAATAGGGCTTTGTATTATGATTTGGTATGTGGTTCAACAGAAAAAGAGGGTATCTCAATCCAAAGAAACGCTTTCTGGTCTTAATGCTCAATTAAATGAATTGAACGCTAAGTTATCTCAGACAAATGTAATCAGGGAGCAATACGTAAGTCTGTTTATGGATCTATGTGCAGCATACATAGAGAAGCTGAACCGATTCCGTAGTACTGTGATTCTTAAAATTAAAGCCAAGCAAATTGACGATTTGCTTAGAGTCGCAAACAATAATGCCCGACCTTCCGAAGCGGAAATGAAAGAACTATTCTTTAATTTTGATACAGCTTTCCTCAAACTATATCCAGATTTCATCAATAAATTCAATAGTCTGCTCCAACCGGGTAAAGAGATATTGCCCAGACAGAATGAACTGTTGAATACTGATTTGCGCATATTTGCCCTAATCCGAATGGGGATAACAGATAGTAATAAAATTGCCACATTGCTGTTCTATTCACCTCAGACCATATTCAATCACCGGACTCAGGTAAGGAATAGAGCTCAAAACAGAGACACCTTTGAGCAAGATCTGATGAACATCTGCTCCATTATGCCTTGATGCGCATGTAAGACTCAATTCTTTAACATCCTTAATTGAAATAAGTTATTTTTTTTGAATGTTGTTAAAGAAAGGTTGATTGTTTATATTACAGATGTAAAAATACAAAGTTTTTATTTAACTTTGTAATTATATTTGCTGATGAAGTTTAAAACGGCTTTATTAACAATAAATTATGGTAATTACGATTATAAGGTGAAAAAAATATCGAATTCCCACCACAAAATATTAAAGTGATATAGTATGAAAAAACCGATTTTATTTGTAGCCGTGGGTCTGGCAGTCGCGATGATGGCGTGCGGCGGAGCGGGGAAGAAGAGTGCGGATTCTGCCGTTGCTGAGAATAATAAGGAGATGGTTGCAGCTGATGCTTCTGCACCTCTCGGAAAGGGATTGGTGAAAAACGGATTGCCCGTTATCGTTGATTTCTCGGCAGAATGGTGTCCTCCTTGCCGTAAGTTGAAACCAATATTCACGGAATTGAAAGGGGTGTATGCCGGTAAGGTGGATTTCGTCACGGTTAACGTTGACAGTATGCCGGAATTGAGCCAGGATTTCCGCGTTGAATCAATACCGGCGTTGATATATCTTAATGCTGAAGGGGAGGAAATCTACCGTAGTGTCGGCTTCCAGACAGGGGAGCAGATCAAATCTGACATTTCCAAATATTTCTCTAAATGATATAGATTACTGAATGATGTGGTTTACGAAATGATGTAGTCTAATCAGTTTAAACGATAACCTCTCTGATAAAAAAACGGTCTCCGCGTCATGCAGAGACCGTTTTTTATAGGGGGTATTCTGGTTTATTTTGCAAGAGGACTCTTGCCGTCTTCCCAGAATGTGCAGCTTACAAACTCAAACTTAGCAGGACCTACCACTTTGTATACTGCCGTATATTCAGTAGTGGAGCCGGTGTAGACGAAGAAGTTGATGGTATAAACCACATCAAGACCTTCGATAGCCTTTGCATCAGGATATAGCATAGAGAGTGCGCCCGGCATGACTTCATAGCATAGGCGATATTCCATATTCTCTACGATCTCCTCGTCAGACATGCCCTCATATCCTGCGGGATACTGAGAACGAGCAGTGCCGGGACGAAGATCGACATTACCCTGATAAGCGGATGTGCCGGAATAATATTCGTTATTGCCGTAGGAGGTGACATAGAATTTGCCGCTCTTGATATTGTCGGATCCAAGAGGCTTGTCGATATTCTCGTATACCCAGTTTACACATGCCTGATAGAATGACATGCTCGGCTCAGTATTCTTGCCGGCAGGCAGGGTGATGGTCATGGAAGGATCAAACATCCAATTGCCGTCGATCTTATTGAACTGTTCTGTAAATTCATTGGCTACAGGATTACCGGTCCATGCTCCTTCATGCTTGATGAATTTGTTTGCCTTATATGCAGTGGAGCCGCCACCATAATATTTGTATGCCACCATTTCCCAATCGCCGTCGCTTGCGTATGGAAGAGACTTGGCAAGGTAGATGGGGAGAAGCGTCTCGGGAAGCTCCTCGCTGAGGTTGCCATATTTCTGACCCATCTCAGCATAATCTTCCGGCTGGAGAATGAGAGAGTATGACGGAGTTGCCCACTTGGAGCCATCAAATCTGTAGAGAGCATTCTTTGCAGTAGTGGCTGTGGTGCCTACTGCTGCGCGGGTTGCAAGAGCAGATGCAGTGCCATCCGCGTCTTTCACACCGGTCACAAGGATATTGAAATATTTACCCTTGCCGCTCACAGCTACGAAATAACCGGTGAGAGTGCATTTTAGACCGTCGGAGAGCATTGCCTTAATGTAGTCTGGAGCATAATAGATGCTGCCTTGTGCAGTGGCACCCTCGATGACCACGTTGTAGTAGTTGCCCGATATAGTGACAGTGCCGGGAAGCTCCACATATTCAGCAAGGAGATTTTCGGTGGATGCACATGCTGCATCTACCATCTCGGCGGTATATGCCTTGGATGTGGGATAAGTATATTCACCGGTGCCGACAACTTCGTATGAATTGTCTGCGCTGATCTGAAGGCATTGGTTGTAGACCCCGACAGTGCCGTTCACCTTTACCTGCGCGCCGATAGTGATCGCATCATCATTGAATCCGTTCCCCTTGTCATAGCAGATTGAGCCGGCTTCGTCAGTGACGACAAAGCCACGCGTGGATATGCCTGTCACGATTCCGGAGATGCTGAGCTGATCACCGACATTGACATCCTTTATCACCTTCGACAGCTTGAACTCATTGTCACCACCGCTGACGCTTCCGAAGATAGGATTCTCAGAAGCCTCATTATAGTTTACTGCAATAAAGTCGCCCTCCTGTGCATCGGGATATGCGGCTTTCAGTATTGCCGGAATCTTTCCGGCGGCAGGGAGCATTGGTGCGAAACCATTGATATAGTCCTCATCGCTCTCCCATGCAGCAATATAGTCTGCCTCACTGAGCTTATATTCCTCGATACCTTTTGCGGTCTCGCTCAGATATCCGTTGATAGTTTCATTCTGTGGCGCACTGATTGCGTAAGTGATGCTGAGTGAGCTGCCGTTGTTGAGTGCATAATAAGGAGAAGATGTGGAGTTGAGGAATGCAGGCAGATACTTGCGTGCCTCATCTTCAGAAGAGAAGCAATGGTTCTTTGCTATAGAGGCAAGTGCACTTTTCTCTTCATCTGTCGTGGCGAGACTTTTGTTGGCACTTAGAGATGAGATGGTCTCATAATCTTCCGGCGTGATCTTATAGGTAGAGTTTACCTTGTCCGGATAGATAGGGGGCACCTCAAATCCGTCGAGCTTGTCGTTCCATGCGTTCTCACCGCAGCTTGAGAGCAGGGCGAGACCGAATAGGGCGGCAACTGATTTTATATTGTTGGTTTTCATTTTTCGTTCTTTGAATTGTTGTGGATTCAGATTAGAAATTCACTTTGAGACGCAGAGAGAATGTACGTCCGAAAGAATAGAACACCTTGTAGGCGTTGTTCCATTCCCCTTTTACATTATAGTCGGTTGTAGCGTCTTTTACGTAGAAATGGTTGAAGAGGTTGTAGACGTTGCCATAGAGAGTGGCGTCGAGTCCACCAATCTTGAACTTATAGCTTGCCGACAGGTCAAACTCGTTGCCCCAAGGAATTTCCCAAGGATCCTGCACGTTGAGGATTGCGCCGGAGTTGAGGTCGCTGCCTGATACGGAGTAGTCGGAGTAGTTGCGGGCGCATACAGTCCAGTCGCCACCGATGCGGAAGCCCTTGAACGGACGGAAAGTGACGCCGATTGCACCTGTGGTCTGAGCCGATCCACCGATCTTCACGCCTTTCTGGTTGACGATAGCCCAAGCATGATCTTCAGCCTTGATGCCGGAAGCGATGTCGCCCGATGTGTTTTTGAGCGGCTGTCCGAGGCTGTTGTAGAAATAGCCCTTCGCATTGTTCTGCCACTGCCAGTCGCCCCAAGAGAGCATACCTTGCAGTTCAAACCATTTTGTGGGTTTGTAGGCGAAATCCACCTCAAGGCCTATGTGCTGTGCCTGTACGTTCTCCAGATTGATGGTGTAGCGTTCGCCTGCATTTGCGCCGGTGCGGATCTCCGCGCTACGCTGGGTGTCGCGGTCTGTGCGGTCCATCCATTTGGTGTAGTAGGCGTTGACAGTCATTGAGAATTTCGGAGAGTGGAATCCGTAGCCAAGCTCAAACGAACCGATCTTCTCATTCTTCGGGTTGGGGTTCATTGCGTTGCTTGTGGAAGAGGAGAGGAACACGCCGTTAGAGAAGAACGGAGCCTTGGAGATGAAACCGCCGTTTACAAAGACGTTGTTATAACGGTTGATGTTCCAGTTGACACCACCCTTAACAGTGCCGCCGAGGAATGATTTCCAGGGAGACTTTGAGTGCTCGGCATCATAATAGAAGAAGTCGCGACGCTGATAGCTTGTGACGTTGAGAGATCCGGCGAGGATAGTGGTGATTGCGCCGTCAAGGAGCTTGTATTCACCCTGACCATATACACCCTCCTGATGGGCAATACCGTCATAATTACGGTAAACGATGTCGCCTACGCCTAATTTCTGGTATTTCCAGTTAGGATCGGCTGCTGCGGCATTGTTCTCCACTTTCATGCTTGAGCCGCCACGGCTGCTGTCGTCCATGTAATATTCACCGCCGTAGAGGTCGATGATCTTGTTGTTGTGATGTCCCACATAATATCTCACGTCGATACCGCCGATGAGCGAAAGTTTGTTGGGGATAATCTCATTCTTATAGGTTGATACTAGACCATACCATTCATGAGAGTTGTTGCTCATTGACATAACCATGTTGGAGCCGGTGGTGGATGCCGCATTCATATCCTGAATTGCACCATAGTCGAAAGTGCCGTCGGGACGACGGATTGTGATGTCGCCTGTTGTCCAGTTGAGTTGCTTCTGGTTGGAAGCATACCATGAAGTATTGGAATAACCGTTACGACCCTGCCCTGAGTAACCACCGCCTGTGGCAAGAGATGTATATAGGGCAGTAGAGAGAGACGAACGCTCGTTGATCTGCCAGATATGGTTGAGAGAGATAATAGGCTTGTGATACTGGTTACGGTTCATAGTGCGCTGACGTCCTTCGTTGTCGAAACCGTAGGATGGGTTGAACTTGTACTGGCTCTCTCCGTCCATGTACTGCTTCATATCCTGCCAGCTTTCGATAGTGAGACCGTTGCCGGTGTTACGCTGGTTGTGCCATTGCGGAGCACCGAAAGCGGTAAGAGAAAGCTGATGATTGTCGCCGATTTTCTTTGATACGTTTACGAAATAGTTGTAGGCTTCAAATTCAGTGCCTTGAATGTAGCCGTTGCCCCACTTCTTGCTTCCGAGCACGGTTATTGCCCAACCGTTGTTCATCAGACCTGTTGACACGCTGAATCCGACATCATTAAGACCATCGTTGCCCGTGCCATACCAGATGGAGCCACCTTTCTTGGAATCAAGACCTCTTGTGGTGATGTTGACAGTACCGCCGATAGAGGGGGCTGAGATGATAGCCGCACCAAGACCGCGCTGAGTCTGCATGCTTGAAGTCACGCCTGACAGTCCTGCAAAGTTTGACCAATATATGCCGCCCCATTCCATATCGTTCATGGGGACACCATTGACGAGGACAGCCACGTTTGGAGCCTTGAAGCCACGCATGTTGATTTTTGCGTCGCCATAGCCGCCACCTTCGGGTGTAGCCCATACACCGGGGGTGTTTTTCAGAACCTCAGGAAACTCCTTGTTGCCGAGTTTTGCCTCAATGTCGCCGGCTGTCAATTCAGAAATAGCCACCGGGGTCTCGCGTGTGCGGGCCTTTGACTGAGTTACCACGACGTCTTGAAGCATTCTTGAATCCGGCTCCATTTTTATGACGCCCATTTCTGACTGAGCCTTCAAAAGAAGTGTCTTGTAGCCGATGTAGGTGATCTGTAGCTCTTTGGTAGAGGCAGGCACCTTTAGATTGAAATTACCGTCGATGTCAGTGGGAACTGCAACCGATGTTCCTTTCGCCTGAACTGTAGCTCCGATCAGGGGCTCACCGAGTTCATCGATAACTGAACCGCGGCACGTTAGGGTATTGCTTTGAGCGAATGCCCAGGAAACAACACCGATAAGTGCTACGGTCAAGAGCAATAGTCTCTTCATACGTAGGTTGTTTTAATTAATAATGGTTTATGGAATAATTTATTGATATCTCGTGGAGGGTGGTGAGAGGGTGTCGTTTCATAATTAATCCGGATTTTAGTTGTTGGAGTCATCAAGGGAATCCTGATGTCCGGAAACATGGAATATCCTGTTTCCTTTTGCAAAGTTAAAGGATTTTAACATACCAACAAAATATTCCCTCATATTTAACAAAAATCTAATAAATCCACGCTTTGGTCTTCGACTACATTTCAAAAACTAATCTCAAGAAGTGAGGGCAAATATTCAAATAAGCAGTAATTTTTCGTTACTTTTGAAGTCCGATAATTTGCAATTGTGAAGAAAATGATATAATTTTGCAACAACACTGGAGGGGTGTCCATCCGATGGACTGAGATTATACCCTACGAACTTGATGCGGTTAGTACCGACGAAAGGATCACGTGATTTTATCCCGGCCTGTATAGGCGGTAATTCGTGTAAGCGCGAAGGCGTAAGGATGTTTCATCTCATATATGGATTTTCCTCTATGTGTCTGTCATCATGGTGATGACGGACGTCTTTTTTATGTACTATGTCATGAAAATAGAGATTAACGGCAAGGAGATTGTTGTGGAGGGAGATAGTATCACTATCGGAGATCTTCTCTCCAATTGCGGTATTGACGGGAAGGGGAGAGCCGTCGCTGTTGGAAACCGTGTGGTGCCAAAGAGAGAATGGCAGGAATTTATTGTAGAAGACGGTATGAAAGTCACTGTCATAAAAGCCGTGTGTGGAGGTTGAGATTATGCGAAAGATAGCAATCACGCTTCCGGAATTTTTTGACGGAGAGGGGGAAGCGATAACGAAATTACTTACCGAAGGGGGGTATGAGCGAGTGCATATACGCAAACCCGGTGCATCGGTCAAGGAGGTGAAGTCGCTTGTGAAAAACATACCGGAGAACCTGTATACGCTGCTCTCATTCCATGATCATTTTAATCTTGCAATGGAGATAGGGATTGGAGGTATACATCTCAATTCAAGAAACAATACGATTCCCACAGGCTGGAACGGACTGGTGAGCCGTTCACTACATTCAATGGAGGAGATAGCCGACCAGGGATATGACTACGCATTTCTGAGCCCTATTTTCCCAAGCATCTCAAAACCGGGATATAAGGGCAATTTCAATTCTGAGGATTTGAGGTCAAGCGTCAATGAGAGGATTTTCGCGCTTGGCGGTGTCACGCCCCGACGTTTCGGAGAGATTGAACAGCTTGGTTTCGGGGGAGCCGCCATGCTTGGCTACGCATGGAAACGGAATCTTGATATGAAGGCATTCCAATTGCAGTTTATCACGCATCCCGTGCGCGAGATGTCGATAACGGAAGAGGTTGAGAAAGTCCTTTCCGGAGGATGCCGGTGGGTTCAGTTGCGTCATAAGGATGCCGATGAATCGACATTGCTTGAAGAGGGTAGGGAGATTCGCAGACTGTGCGACAGATATGGGGCAGTATTCATCATTGATGACCATGTGGATCTTGTCAAGGAATTGAATGCCGACGGTGTGCATCTCGGCAAGAACGATATGCCGTTGGCAGAGGCACGCCGTAGACTCGGTATGCGTAGGATAATAGGAGCCACAGCCAATTGTGTGGTTGATATAGAGAGAGCTGCGGCAGAGGGCGCCGACTATATCGGTCTTGGACCTTACCGATTTACGACCACAAAGGAGAAACTGAGTCCGGTGCTCGGAATTGAGGGTTATCGTGATATATTGTCTGAATGTGGATGCCGGAATATCGAACTTCCCATAGTCGCGATAGGAGGGATAACGGCGCAGGATATACCGGCATTGATGCAGACGGGAGTCAATGGAGTTGCGATAAGCGGCTCGATAATCAAATCTGTAAATCCGGTCTGGACTACAATGGAGATTATCAGTGAAATCAGGAAATGAAGTCGATACGACTTCAATACAACTTCAATGGAAATACAGTTATATAAAAGATAAATATAAAAATAAAAAGATATGTCGAAACTTATAATAGGAGGTAAGGAGTTTGGATCACGGCTATTTGTCGGTACTGGTAAATTCCGCAGCAATGAACTGATGGAGAAGGCGATACTTGCATCAGGCACTGAAATGGTGACTGTGGCGATGAAGCGGGTTGACATGGATAATGCTGAGGATGATATGCTCCGTCATATTATCCATGATGGGATTCAGGTGCTGCCCAACACTTCGGGCGTAAGGGATGCCAAGGAGGCGGTCTTTGCTGCACAGCTTGCACGCGAAGCGTTTGGTACGGATTTCATAAAACTGGAGATACACCCCGATCCGAAATATCTACTTCCTGATCCGGTGGAGACCTTGAAGGCTACCGAGGAACTTGCGCGTCTCGGATTCGTGGTATTGCCATATATACAGGCGGATCCGGTGCTATGTAAGCGACTCGAAGAGGTGGGCAGTGCTGCGGTCATGCCGTTGGCTGCACCCATAGGGAGCAACAAGGGATTGGTGACAAGGGAATTGTTGAAAATCATCATCAGTCAGAGCCGTGTGCCGGTGGTTGTTGATGCCGGTCTTGGAGCACCGTCTCATGCGGCAGAAGCTATGGAACTCGGTGCGGATGCCGTGCTTGTCAATACGGCTATTGCTGTAGCCGGAGATCCGGAAAGGATGGCACGTGCATTTGCTGCCGCCACTGTAGCCGGAAGAGAGGCTTATCTTGCCGGATTAGGTGCCGTGTCGGATTATGCCGAGGCTTCCAGCCCTCTAACCTCATTTTTGGATTAAATTAAAAAATATGTTTTCTGACGAACTTTTGAAATATGATTGGGATGAGACGACAGCCCGGATAATGTCAATGACCTCCTCGGATGTGGAGCGGGCTTTGAGTGCCGAGCATCTCACTGACCGCGACTTCATGGCATTGGTGTCGCCGGCTGCCACACCATATCTGGAGATAATGGCGCGTAAGAGCCGCATGATTACGGAGCAGCGTTTCGGAAAGACCATGCAGCTCTTCATCCCTATGTATATCACCAACTCATGCACTAATTCGTGTGTCTACTGCGGATTCAACTGTCATAATAAGTTTCATAGGGTTATCCTCACTCCAGAGCAGATCAAGCAGGAGTGTGAGGCGATAAAGCAACTTGGACCATTTGAAAACCTACTGATAGTGACAGGGGAGAATCCTGCCAAGGCTGGCACCGACTATCTGGAGGAGGCTCTTAGGGTCTGTCGTCCATATTTCTCCAATCTTACGATTGAGGTGATGCCGCTATCGACAGAGGATTATGCCAGACTGACCCATTCCGGACTTAACGGAGTGATATGCTTTCAGGAGACCTACAACCGGAAAAATTATAAGAAGTATCATCCTGCGGGAATGAAATCTGACTTTGAGTGGCGGTGCAATGGTTTTGACCGTATGGGAATGGCTGGAGTGCATAAGATTGGTATGGGCGTGCTGATCGGATTGGAAGACTGGCGCACCGACGTCACAATGATGGCACGTCATCTCCTCTATCTCCGGCAGAACTATTGGCGCACCAAGTATTCGGTCAATTTCCCGCGCATGCGTCCTTCCGAATCCGGTTTCCAGCCCAATGTGGTGATGAGCGACCGGGAGCTTGCGCAGCTCACATTCGCCTTCCGTATATTTGACCCCGACGTTGATATATCGTATTCCACACGTGAGAATCATAAATTCCGCAATAATATGGCTACACTCGGAGTCACGACGATGAGTGCCGGGTCAAAGGTGGATCCGGGTGGTTATGCCACGTATACCGATTCCCTTGAGCAATTCACAATAAGCGACGATGCGTCGCCCGCAAAAGTGGTGGAGGATCTGAAGGCTCTCGGACGCGAACCGGTATGGAAAGATTGGGATCGTGCATTCGACTGATACAGATTATAATATTCGACTGACAACGATTATGGACATTGAACGATATTCACGACAGACCCTCATAGACGGATTTGGAGAGAGTGGTCAGAGAAAACTGTTTTCATCGCGTGTGCTGGTTGTAGGTCTCGGAGGTCTTGGTGCGCCGGTAGCCTCATATCTTGTGGCTTCGGGAGTGGGTTGCATTGGTCTTTGCGATCCTGACACCGTTAGCCTTACGAATCTTCAGCGACAGATTCTCTATTCTGAAAAAGAGATAGGGGAGAGGAAGACGGATTGTGCGCTTCGTCGGCTCGGAGCGATGTCTCCGGAGACCGAATTCCGTATTATCGGCGAGGGTCTGACCGAGGAGAATGCGGAGAGATTTATAGCTGATTATGACGTGGTGATGGATTGTACAGACAACTTCTCGACACGCCGTCTTATCGGGCGCGTATGCCGTAGTGTAGGCATACCGTGGGTACATGGAAGTATCGAGGGCACATACGGAAGCGTCACGGTCTTCAATCATGATGGTAAACGTCAGCTTGAAGAGCTATATGAGGATATTGATGATCTTCATGACGATCGGAATAGGATAATAGGCACGTTCGGACCGGTGCCCGGTGTGGTGGGAAGCCTTCAGGCTATGGAGGCGATAAAGGTGCTTACCGGATTCGGAGAAGTGCTCGACGGGCGATTGCTTACTATGAATCTGGCGGATATGACCTTCACTACAATTGAGTTTTAACAGACACTACAATTGAAATATAACTGAATTAACAATACACAAATATATAGCATGGCAGCAAGTTTTGATGAATATGCAGGTGAATATGATGCCTGGTTTATGAAAAATAGTAATGTGTTGGCATCGGAAGCGGCATTAGTGGCTGCGACGTTGAAAGATGCTCCGTTGCCGATATTGTCGGTAGGCTGCGGAAGCGGTCTTTTTGAAGACATAATGCGCCGTGAATATGGCATAGAGATAAACTATGGTGTGGAACCCTCCTCCGGCATGGCGGAGATAGCGGAGAAAAGAGGAATAACCGTGGAGGTTACGACCGGAGAGGATTTCGATTATCCGAAAGGGAAGTATTCCACCATAATGTTTAATGGCTCTCCAAGCTACATCTCTGATCTGGGTGGTATATTGCGTAAGGTCTATGAGGCATTGCCGGATAACGGGCGTGTGATTCTTATCGATGTGCCTAAAGAGAGCTCTTATGGAATAATGTATAATCTTGCCAAGGCACTCGGTACGTGGGATCATCCTCTGCTTGAAGGGGTATTCCCTCCTAATCCCTATCCGATTGAGTTTGTGAATGTGGCAAACTGGCGCACTACAAAGGAGAAGACGATATTACTGGAGGAATGTGGTTTCAGAAATCTCAGATACCTCCAGACCCTGACCACTCATCCGCTCTATTCCGACGGCAAGAGCGAGGAGCCGGTGGAGGGATATGACAAGGGTGACTACGTGGCAGTTATAGCAGAAAAATAATGCATTATGGGAAAATGGAGTGAAGAGGCATGGGATGCCGCCGCCGACATATTTGAGAGAATCAAGCGTCATCCGTTTATTCAGCAGCTTGCAGCCGGCACACTCAGTGAATCACGGTTCAGACACTATATAAGTCAGGACCGACTTTATCTGGAGGACTACACCCGTGTGCTTGCCCATATAGCCTCACGTCTGCCGGAGATGGATGATGTGTCGACGTTCCTGTCGTTTGCCTCTGACGGGGTGGCAGTTGAGAAATCTCTTCATGAGATGTTCTCCCCCGACATGAAAGCCGTCAAGACGGATGCCTGCGAGTTCTACACCTCCTATCTCCGCGCCCGTTCACAATATGACGTGGCTGTGGAGGCGGCTGCTGTGTTACCCTGTTTCTGGATATACCTTGAGGTAGGGAAATATATATTGTCGATTGCGGAATTGTCTGGCAACCCCTATAAGGCATGGATTGAGACATACTCTGATGCGACGTTTGAACTCAATACGGCAAAGGCGGTGGAGATATGCGATCGTCTTGCATCGGGCACCACTCAACGCATACGCGAGAAGATGACACAGACGTTTATGGATTGTGCGCGTATGGAATGGCTGTTCTGGGATTCCGCCTACTCAATACAATGAAGTTTAGATAATTTCGACGTCAATAATATAAATAGAGAAAATTCCACATAAATTATGAATAGATATAAAATTGCACTGACGATAGCCGGAAGCGATCCTTCGGGAGGAGCCGGCGTACAGGCTGATTTGAAGACGTTTTCCGCTCTCGGTGTCTATGGCGCGTCGGCGATAGTGGCTCTTGTGGATGAGAACACTCAGGGTGTCTACGGTGTGCATCCTGTTCCGGCTGAATTTGTGGCAGGTCAGATAAGGTCAGTGATAAGCGATATCGGAGTGGATGCTGTCAAGATCGGAATGTTGCATGATTCCGAATTGATACGCACCGTTCGCGCCACGCTTTCCGAATATCCCGATGTCAGCAACATAGTGCTTGATCCGGTCATGGTGGCCACCTCCGGCGACCCTCTTCTCCTTCCGGAAGCGGTCGAGACACTGCGTTCAGAACTTATCCCCTATAGCCGCGTGATAACCCCTAACATTCCGGAGGCATCGTTGCTTCTCGGTGAGGCTGTCGATCGGCAGGAGCAATTGGAGGATGCGGCAGTGGCATTGTCGGAGATTGTGGGTAATGTGTCAGTCATGTTGAAGGCAGGCCATCTTGAGGAGGATATGCTGGTGGATATATTCTACAATGCGGAGACCGGTAATCTTCTCCGGCTTCCATCTCCCAAGATAAGCACCTGCAATACCCACGGCACTGGTTGTACCCTGTCGTCGGCTATTGCTGCGTATCTCGCAAAGGGGTATCCTCTTGATGATGCAGTTATCTCTGCAAAGGAATATCTTAGCCGGGCGATAGAGTCGGGAGCAGACTACGCCATAGGGAAGGGACATGGTCCGGTAAACCATTTCCATGCCCTCTGGAAATGATGGCTTGTCGGCAGCCAATGGCATGTAGTGTCAACAGTCGGTTCGACAGTTGATTTGACAAATGTTGAGTAAATGATTTGGATAATATATCTAAAAGGTGTAATTTTGTAGCAATAAATGTTCGAACAAAATAATATTTATGGCTAACCTACAAAAATCCATTTCATCGCCGCAGGAATTACTGCGCGATAAGGCATGGGCGCGTTGGACCGCGCTTGTGCTGCTGGCTTCGGCCATGTTTTTCGCCTACATCTTCGTAGATGTTCTTTCCCCGTTGCAGGAATATCTACAGAGCACTAAAGGCTGGGATCCCTCCGCATACGGACGTTTTGCCGGATCAGAGACATTCCTTAACGTGTTTGTATTCTTCCTGATATTCGCAGGCATCATTCTTGACAAGATGGGAGTGCGCTTCACTGCCATACTTGCAGGTGCAGTCATGGTGGCAGGCGGATTCATCAACTATTATGCTCTTACAGACTCCTTCATGGAGAGCGGGTTGAAGAATTTCATGGATGATTTCGTCAATCTTCCCGACACATGGTGGAACATCACTCCGTTCTACGACGGTATGCCCGCATCGGCAAAATTGTCGGCAATCGGTTTCATGATTTTCGGTTGTGGATGTGAGATGTCAGGCATCACCGTATCAAGAGGTATCGTGAAATGGTTTGAAGGTAAGGAGATGGCACTCGCCATGGGTATCGAGATGGCTGTCGCGCGTCTTGGTGTGGCAGTGGTATTCCTCGGTTCACCGGCGATCGCTACATTCCGCGACAATATCAGCGTATCTCGTCCTATAGCATTGTCAGTGCTTCTTCTTCTCATCGGTCTTATCGGTTTCATTGTCTACTCCTTCATGGATAAGAAGCTGGAGAATGAGATGGGTTCCAACGGAGAGGTCAAGGATGATCCATTCAAGATTTCCGACCTTAAATATATATTCTCGTCAAAAGTATTCTGGATTGTGGCACTCCTCTGTGTACTCTATTATTCAGCAATCTTCCCCTTCCAGAAATATGCCAACAACATGCTTCAGTGCAACCTCGGCATCTCTGCGGAGGCAGCCGGACGCGTGTTCTTCGTGTTCCCGCTTGGTGCGGCAGCCATCACCCCGCTTCTCGGCAACTTCCTTGACCGCAAGGGTAAGGGTGCCACAATGCTTATATGGGGAGCCATATTGATGATTATATGCCACTTGACGTTCGCTTTCGTGCTTCCTGCCACACGTTCGGCAGTGATAGCATATTCAGCGATTGTGCTTTTGGGTATCAGCTTCTCACTCGTGCCGGCATCATTGTGGCCTTCTGTTCCTAAGTTGGTTGATAACCGTCTGCTCGGTTCGGCATACGCCGTGATATTCTGGATTCAGAATATCGGTCTGTATGCCTTCCCGATGATTATCGGTGCTGTGCTTGCCGCTACCAACCCCGGTGTGGAGAATGCAATGGACTATAACTACACAGTACCGATGCTCGTGTTCGCATCGCTCGGTGGGTTGGCACTCATATTGGGTATAATTCTCAAGGCACTTGATGCCAAGAAGCACTACGGACTTGAGCTTCCCAACATCCCTTCCGAGAAATCTCTCGAAGCAGAGGTGGAATCAGCAGAAGGATAAAAGTCCAACATAATAATTCAGAAGAGGATGCGTCGAACTACGGCGCATCTTTTTTTATTTAAACGAGCATAATCTAATGAATTTCTTTGTACATGAGAGATAATACATAATCTTAATTCTAAAGTGGTCGAATTTGATCACTTTAGAATGAACGCTGGGTTACCATAATTTGTATTGAGTGCATCGGAGTGGATAGAGATAACTAATGCAATAATAGGAAGTTATTAAAGTGAATACTGATATTCTTCGTTATGGATAAGATTGCTCTGAAGTTAAGGTAACTTTTTTAGACTGACCCTTAAATATTATGTGAATAGGTGCTAATAATTAGGGGATTGAATAATTTTACACGTTTGGGTTAAGAATAAATGGAAAGTGTAGTTTTGATATTATCTAAAATATTATTAACTTTGCAAAGACGGAAAGAGTCTGTCAAATAGATAATCAAATAAGCGTTTCATGCTTAATCCATCATTCTGAAATCGCCAAAATAAAGAATACCCGGGATAAGGCAACAGGAAACGCTCATGCGTGTCGAGTATCCACTCCCCCGACAGGGGGATGGTATCCGATAGGGCGTGGGAGTGGACTGTTTATCGGGTAACAGGCGTTTGGCGATGCCTTGAATGAGATAAACTGAACAGATCCTGCGCTTTTGTGTATCTGTCAGTTTCTTATACAGGCTTCAGCTTCCGATATCAGTGGGGGACGATGGATATTTAACGGCATGAATCCTCAATAATAAAACGATATAGCTTTTTGACTGAACATCGTATGTATTTACGATGGGGGAACCGGATGTTTTTCAATATCCGGTTCTTTTTTATTGTATGTTCTGACGGTTGTGATAATTATAATTGAAATCAGACGTTATATAATGTAGGAACTTCCGGTTCTGTCTTTATCAGTCAGACCGGAAATAAAGATAAGACCATAAAGGGAATATATGATATATAGGATATTAATGATGCTTCTTATGGTGGGATCGCTCTGTCATGACATTCAGGCGGAGACGGTGAGCCGTAAGGAGGCATTCAGAATAGCACATACATTTCTCAATGCTGTCAACCACAGGAAGGTTGGCAATCCACAGCTCCTTTACAATGGTAAGGAGCTGACTACTCATCGGCTCTTTCCGCCGTTCTATGTGTTCGGATTGCCTACAGGTGGATATGTGGTTGTCGCAGCTGAAAACAAGGCGATGCCGATTCTTGCATATAGCAGTAAGGGGGATTTTTCGCAGGCTAAGGAGTCGGATGAATTTAAGATGCGTCTGGCAGAATATGCACGCGACATAGAGATGATACGCTATGATTCCCGAATGCCTGTGGAGGCTATTGCTGCATGGGCTGATATACATTATTATATTGGGGAAATGCTGGAAAAGGGTAGAGGCTCAGCAGACAATGGCGATATTGGATATATGGCTGAGGCTGCGACAGAGTTCCGCTATCAGTCTTCAGAAGAAGAGGTGGAGATGGAGGTTGAGGAGGATGTGCCGTTTCTGTTTCATGAAAATTTTGTAGCAGAGACGCGAGCTTCCCTTCTCGAATCATACCGTAGGATAGAGGAGAAACTGCATCCCGTAGAGCCGGTGTTAAGGCATATCGGGGGCGGACATTTTGAGGTCTTCATGCCGGAGAAAATAGAATCCTTCAGCGTCTATGACCTTCAGGGAAACGTGATGTATGATAAGAAATGCGATGGGACGGATACGGTTGTTGTGAAACTTGACTCATATCCGTCAGGTTTCTATCTTCTTCAGATGAGAGATGTGAAAGGTAAGCGATATGGAATGAAACTATATAAATGAAAATGGAAGTAAATAAATCAAAAACGGCTGCTTGGGGTGGGCTGATATTGACCTGTGTGGTCATTGTGTTGCTGATGGTGTTTCATCTGGCATGGTGGATGTTTATACCGTTCTTCTTCATGTTTATGGCAGCATTCACGGAATTTGCCGCCACCTATCTTCAGCGTATTAGCCCGTATGCAGCAAAAACGCTTCAGAAATGTTCCTGTTGGTTCTATCTGCTGGCGTTGCTCGGTATTATCATAGTTGCTCTCTTATAAGTAATTCCGGTCACAGCATGTCGTCAGACATGCTTCCCTAAAAAAACTCCGTGCTCTTGGTGTACTTAGTGGTTTATTCCACCGCTGACACCAAAGAGCACGGATATTTTTTTACCTTATGAGGGGCAGATTAGCAGGGGAGAGCTGCGTTTGTTTTGTGAACAGCCTCTGCGCTCTTCTGGAAGAGAGCCTTCTCCTCCTCATTGAGGTTGAGTTCAAGGATTTTCTTGATACCACCTTTGCCGAGAACACAAGGAACGCCGATGCAGAGGTCATTCTCGCCATATTCGCCTTCGAGAAGAGCAGAGCAGGGGATAACTGCATCCTGATCGTGGAGGACAGCCTCAACAACCTCAGCAGTTGCAGCACCCGGAGCATACCAAGCGGAAGTGCCGAGAAGTTTAGTGAGAGTAGCACCACCTACCATAGTGTCGGCAGCAACCTTGTCGAGCTCTTCAGCAGAGAGGAACTCAGTTACGGGCACACCACGGAGAGTAGCGAAACGCTTCATAGGAATCATAGTAGTGTCGCCGTGTCCGCCGATAACGAAACCTTCAACCTCGTTGGGGTTAGCGTTGAGGGCTTTGCTCAGATAATATTTGAAACGGCTGCTGTCAAGCGCGCCACCCATACCGATGATGCGGTTTTTGGGAAGACCGGATACCTTGTGGATGAGGTAAGTCATAGTGTCCATAGGGTTGGAAACGCAAACGATTACAGCGTTGGGGCTGTGAGCGAGAACGCTTTCAGTCACCTGCTTAACGATGCCGGCATTTACGCCGATAAGCTCCTCACGAGTCATGCCCGGTTTGCGGGGTATGCCGGAAGTGATGACAACCACGTCGCTGTCTTTTGTAGCCTCATAGTTGTTGGTTACGCCTGTGATACGTGTGTTCATATCAAGAAGGTTGGCAGTCTGCATCATATCCATTGCCTTACCTTCGGAAACTCCTTCCTTGATGTCGATCATTACTACTTCGTCAGCCACTTCGCGAAGAGCGATCACGTTAGCTGCGGTAGCGCCTACGTTGCCGGCGCCTACGACTGTTACTTTTGACATAACTTGCTAAAGTTAAAGGTTATATATTATGGTTCTGTTTGTTCGGATATCTACGTGCCCGGAGTGTGAAAGTGATAAGTTCCGGGGTAAATCCACCTCTGTTTTGTTTGGATGCAAAATTAAGGAAATAATTCCATAATTGCAAAAATACTTTCTTATAATTGTCGCGCTTCAGATAATAATCCCATACGGGGGATGTATGTATGGGATTAGATCACCCCCTTGCCCTGGCGAATTATTTCCGGTTCGTTGCCTGTGCAATCAATGATGGTAGAGGGTATGGTGTCGCCATCCTCCCCCTCAAGGATGAAATCAACCTTCTCGTGGTATGCCTCCGCTATCAGTCCTGGATCGCGAGCATAATCGTCGTCATCAAATTCAATGGATGTCGATAGGATTGGATGTCTGAGATGTTGTGCTATGTCGCGACATAGCTTGTTGTCGGGAATCCTTATGCCCACCACCTTTCTCCCCTTGAATGCCTTGGGGAGAGTGGAATTTGATTTGAACAGAAACGTAAATGGTCCGGGCGTGTTGTCGCGTAGCATCTTGAAAGCCTTATTGTCGATACGCGCATATTCCGCAGCCATTGAAATATCGCTGCATATAATCGAGAGATTAGTCTTTTCCGGATTAATCCCTTTCAGGCGACATATCTTCTCGATAGCCTTGGGGTTAAGGGCATCGCAGGCTATGGCGTATAACGTGTCGGTGGGCAGGATCATTGTGGCTCCCCCTTCAAGGTCACGTGTGATTTCATTCAGTTGGCGTTCTGAGGCGTCAGAATTCCAGATCTTTATCGTTTTCATGACATTATGGTTTCTTAATTTGCGATTCCTTCCGGTTGGTTGTATTGCAATTATTAAATTTCTGTTTCTTGACAATCTCTTTCTTACCGCAGTTTTGGGAAAGAGAGCATCCGCAACATGAGTTGCTACCCGATTTACGGTTTTTTATGAATTTTACAATGATCCACACCACTGTCGCAAGCAAAATTATGCCTACTGCTATGTATTGGATCAAGAGATTTGTCGTCATTTCAGCATGATTCATCATTTCTTCCCTTTCTTCTCCTTTTTCTTTGTCGATTTCCCTTCGGCAGACTCTTTCTCAGACTTATCTTGTGCTTGTTCCGCCACGATACGTCGGTTTGTCGGATCGCGCAATACGGAGATTGTTATTTCCGAGATCATCTGCTTGATTTGGTCTATGAAATCCTTTGCGCTATATTCCTCATGCTCTATCTGTCGGAGTTTGCCCTCCCAGATGCCCGTAAGTTTCGCGCTTTTCAACAATTCCTCCTTAATCAGAGCCACAAGCTCAATAGCCGCCGGGGTAGCCCTGAGAGATTTCCTCTCCTTTACGATATACCCTCGTTTGTAGAGAATCTCGATGATTGCTGCTCGTGTTGACGGGCGACCGATACCGTTCGCTTTAAGAGCCTCGCGCAGATCCTCGTCGTCAACAAGCGCACCGGCTGTCTCCATCGCTTTCAGCAGGGTGCCTTCTGTAAAATATTTCGGCGGTTGGGTAGTCTTTTTCACGAGTTTTGGAGCGTGTGGACCCGATTCCCCCTTTGTGAACGGGGGGAGTATTCCGGCAGTCTCCTCATCCTCCTTCTCATTCTTGTCAGACTTTTCGGTATCCTCCTGACGTTTGTCGCCTGCATACACCACTTTCCATCCGGGATCGATGATTACCTTACCCGTAGCCTTGAAATTTATATTGTCTACCTTTGCATTGACCACCGTCTGTTCAAACGAGCAGTCGGGGAAAAATACGGATATGAAGCGCAGCGCGATGATGTTGAAGACGTCGCGTTCCGCTTTCGTGAGATTATCGGGCAACGGTTGTCCGGTAGGGATGATGGCATGGTGGTCTGTCACCTTTGAATTGTCGAACACCTTCTTACTCTTCCGCAGTTTCTGCCCCCGTATAGGAATCATTATCTGCTGGTAGTCCTTCAGCGAGTTGAGAATACCACCGCATTTGCTATACATGTCGTCGGTGAGATAGGTGGTGTCTACACGCGGATATGTCGTCACCTTCTTCTCGTAAAGGCTCTGTATCGTGCGCAGTGTCTCATCCGCACCGAGATTCAGTTTCTTGTTACATTCCACCTGAAGAGATGTGAGGTCAAATAGTCGAGGGGGAGCCTCCTTGCCGGCTTTCTTAGTCACGTCAGTCACGGTCAGAGGCAGATCTTTTATCCTGTCGATCACTACCTTCCCTTTCTCCTCCACGTCGAAATTCTTTCCTGCGGCTGAGAATGTCGTCTCGCGATACACAGTCTTCAGTTCCCAGTAATCCTTCGGGACGAAATTCTCGATCTCCAACTGTCTTGACACGACGAGGGCGAGGGTAGGGGTCTGCACCCTCCCGATTGAAAGCACCTGCCCCTGCATGCCATATTTCAGGGAGTAAAGTCGCGTGGCATTCAGTCCGAGCACCCAGTCGCCGATTGCGCGGCAAAGTCCGGCGGTATATAGCGGTTCAAGCTCTTTCTCTGGGCGTAGATTTTGGAAACCGTCGCGTATTGCCTCATCGGTGAGCGAGCTTATCCATAGGCGTTTCACCGGCTTCTTGCAACCCGCTTTCTGCATCACCCACCGTTGTATCAGCTCACCCTCCTGCCCGGCATCACCGCAGTTGACAATCTCGTCGCATTGCTCGATAAGATTCTTGATTGTCTCAAACTGTCGTTTATAAGAATCGCTCGGTATCAGTTTTATGCCGAAACGGGGCGGAATCATAGGAAGCGACGATAATGACCATCGCTTCCATTCGGTGCAATAGTCAGCCGGCTCCTTCAGGCAGCAGAGATGCCCGAAAGTCCAGGTCACGCAATATCCGTTCCCCTCGAAATATCCGTCACGACGGGATGAAGCCCCTACGATTTTCGCAATGTCGCTCCCCACGCTCGGTTTCTCAGTAATGCAAAGTATCATTCCACAGTCTTGGTGTTGTTTCGTTCGATAGCCTTAGCCTCATCCCATATCTTGTCCATCTCCGAGAGCGACATCTCCTTCAGCGCGACATTCATCTCTTTAGCTCTCTTCTCAAGATGATTGAATCTTGATATGAACTTACGGTTGGTGCGCTCAAGAGCGTTCTCCGGATTCACTCCATAGAGCCTGGCGGCGTTCACCACTGCAAACAGCAGGTCGCCAAACTCCCCTTCGAGGTCATTCCCCTCGCCGGCTTCCATCTCCTGTTCCACTTCAGAGATCTCCTCCTTCACCTTATCCCATACCTGAAGACGCTCCTCCCAGTCAAAGCCCACGTTGGCAGCCTTCTCCTGGATGCGGTTCGCCTTTATCAGAGCGGGGAGAGCCGTCGGCACTCCGGCGAGCACCGTCTTGTTGCCCCCCTTCTCTTTCAGCTTTATCTCCTCCCAGTTTTTAGCCACTTTGTCGGCGGAATCCGCCTCCACGTTGCCGTAGATGTGGGGATGACGGAAGATTAGCTTGTCGGCAAGTGAGTTGCAGACGTCGGCAATATCAAATTGCTCCTTCTCGGAGGCAATCTTTGAATAGAAGAGCACGTGGAGCAACACGTCGCCCAGCTCTTTCTTTATATTCTGTGTGTCGTCGGCAATCAGGGCATCCGCAAGCTCAAACACCTCCTCCACCGTGTTGGGACGGAGTGACTCGTTGGTCTGCTTGGCATCCCATGGGCAACGCTCCCGCAGGGTGTCGAGCACTTCTATTATGCGCCGGAAGGCGGATAGTTTATCGTCGGTAGAATGCATATTGTAGATGATTTTAACAGTTGTCTCAGCCCGTGCTTTTTGAAAAAATATCAAAAGCGGACACCCCGGCTATTGTCGATTATTCGGGGATAGACTTTAAATAAACTAAATTTGGATACAAAGTTAGATAGAAATTCCGATATTATTTGTATCTTTGTGGCTTGAAAAAAGATTAAAGCAGATAAATCTAATTGAAAAGAATCGGTTTTCTCGGTTGTTTTTCTAATATTTATATGGATAAACTAATAGACTCAGACAGCATAAAAGAGTTCAGGCGTCTCATTGAGGAGTCGGCGGATATCGTTCTCACGTGCCATGTCCGTCCCGATGGTGATGCCATAGGTAGCACCTTGGGCATGATGCATCTCCTTCGTGCGCTTGGCAAGAACGTCACTGTCATTATCCCGGATAAGGCACCCGGCAATCTGTCGTTCCTCCCGGGGTTTAAGGAGATGGGGGTGTACACATGTCATCCGGAATTCTGCAAGAAGACAGTAGAATCGGCAGATTTGATAATATGTTGCGATTTCAACACTCCGTCGCGTCAGGATTCCCTTGCGCCTGTCATACAGGGAGCAACTTGCCGCAAGGTGCTCGTCGACCATCATCAGGAACCCGACAACTTTGCGGATCTAATGATCTCCTATCCCGACATGTCGTCAACGTGCGAACTTATGTTCCGTCTTATTGCCGGCATGGGTTTCTTCGCTGAGCTTGATGAGAGTGGCGCCGTGTGTATCCTCACGGGTATAATCACCGACACACGGAATTTTTTCGTCAACTGCAAGCATCACGACCTGTATGAGATCCTTATCCGTCTGCTGGAGAAGGGCGCGGATAAGGAGATGATTGTCAAGGAGGCTCTTAACACTCGCAGTTACTGGAGCCTGAAACTTGAGGCATACGCCTTGTCGGAGAAACTGGAGGTGTTTCCCGAGCATAAGGCGGCAGTCATCACTCTCAGCAAGGATGAGCTGACGCGCTTCCATTATGAAAAAGGGGATTCCGAAGGGTTGGTCAACCGTCCGCTTGAGATAAAAGGCATGGTCTACAGCATATTCCTTCGTGAGGATGCCGACTGCATAAAGGTGTCGGCAAGAAGTTGCAACGGATTCCCGGTGTCGGAGATATGCAAGAACCTTTATGGTGGCGGCGGACATCTTCAGGCAGCCGGAGGAGAATTCCGCGGTTCGCTCGAGGAATGTTACCGCAAATTGGTGGAGGCTATGCCTGACTACGACAGATATCTAAAGAATCAGAAACAATAATAATAAGGGTCAGCGTCATGGCGACTACTGTGAAGAATGGAATGTCATCCTGACGGGCCGACAAAACAAACATGACATCAATTAAAAGATCTTTCAACACAATTGCGTTCCTTCTCGTCGCTATATTAGGCTCCGGACTTGCCTCATGTAGCAAGAGCCAGAGCTATTCAGAATATCTCAGGGAGGAGGAGAAAGCGGTCAACTGGTATCTTGCCGGACAAAAAATAGAGCTGGAACTGCCGAAGGATTCCATATCTTTCCTGACCGGAGAGGATGCGCCGTTCTATAAGCTGGATGAGAATGGCTACGTCTATATGCAGGTGATAAACAAAGGGGAACTTAACAGCTCCACCGGACGTCCCGCTTATCCGGTGAAGAGCGGCGATCTCGTCTATTTCCGCTTCAACCGTCTTAATCTTAAGGATCTGAGCCAAGGTCTTGATCCTGTATGGGTCGGTAATTCCGACAATCTTCTCAAGCCATCCACGAGCTTTGTCTATAAGAATACCTACCTCAACAGCTATCTGGAATATGGCACCGGAATACAGATGCCGCTCAAATTTCTCGGCTATGGCAGTGAGGTGAATCTGGTGCTGAAGAGTTACTATGGATTCCAGGAAGACCAGACATCGTGCATACCATATCTCATCAACATAAGATATTTCAAACCTGAATATTAATAATAAATTTCACTGATAATGGCATTGATCAAATCTATATCCGGTATCAGAGGAACGATCGGAGGCGCAGCCGGCGAAGGACTCGGCGGCGTGGATATTGTCAAGTTTACCGCAGCATACGCGGAATTTATAAGAAGGGAAAACCCGTCGGCACGTCTTATAGCCGTCGGTCGTGACGCCCGTCTGTCGGGCGCGATGGTCAGTCATCTGGTGGTTGGCTCACTTATGGCTATGGGTTTCGACGTGGTTAATATCGGTCTTGCCACCACTCCGACAACGGAGCTTGCCGTCACCGGACTTGGTGCTGACGGCGGCATAATCATCACCGCAAGCCATAACCCCATACAGTGGAATGCATTGAAGCTCCTCAACAGCAAGGGGGAATTTCTCTCTGACCGTGAGGGGAAAGAGGTAATCTCAATTGCTGAGAAGGAGGATTTCAGATTTGCCGACGTGCTTGCAATCGGAAAGGAATATAAGGATGAGACTTGGGCGATGCGTCATATAGAGATGGTGAAGAATCTGCCGTTGGTGGATTGCAAGGCTATCGCGGATGCCGGTTTCACCGTGGCTGTCGATGCAGTCAATTCAGTGGGTGGAGCCGTGATTCCCGCGCTTCTTCGTGAGCTTGGGGTGAAGAACATAATAGAGCTCAATTGCGATCCGACCGGCAAGTTCGCCCATACTCCGGAGCCGATACCGGAGAACCTTACTCAGATTTCCGACCTTATGAAAGATGGTAAGGCAGATGTAGGCTTCGTTGTCGATCCCGATGTAGACCGTCTCGCCATTGTCATGGAGAACGGTGAGATGTTTGTGGAGGAATACACTCTTGTGGCTGTCGCCGACTATGTGCTTTCACAGACTCCCGGCAATACTGTATCAAATCTCAGCAGCTCACGCGCACTCCGCGACGTGACAGAGAAACATGGCTGCCAATACAATGCCGCAGCTGTGGGCGAGGTCAACGTTGTCACCAAGATGAAGGAGACCGGCGCAGTGATTGGTGGAGAAGGCAACGGCGGAGTGATTTATCCGGAACTTCACTACGGACGTGATGCCCTTGTGGGCGTCGCTCTCTTCCTCACTCTCCTTGCAAAGGAGGGTAAGAAGGTAAGTGAGCTTAAGGCTGGCTATCCGCGTTATGCCATTGCCAAGAACAAGATAGAGCTTACCCCCGATATCGACGTGAATGCTATTCTGGAGGCTGTCAAGGTGAAATTCTCCAATGAGAAAATCACCGACATCGACGGCGTGAAGATCGATTTCCCCGACAGCTGGGTGCATCTGCGCAAGTCAAACACAGAGCCTATCATCCGAATATACAGCGAGGCGGAGACGATGGAGAAAGCCGACGCTCTTGCCGAAGAGATAAAGAAAGTGATTGCAAGTCTTTGACTTGCAATCACGTGATATAAGCAACCACTATTCCCTAACCATTCATTATTAGCCCATGTTGAAAAAATTTTTCATGAACGCGCTTTCCTCCTTTGTCGGAGCATGGATTGCGTTGGTTCTGTTTGGAGTTGTTGTCGTGCTCGTGTGCATAGGCATCTTTGCCAAACTTGGAGTATCATCATCTTCGACAGACTCAATCTCAAAAAAGAGTGTGATGACAATAGAGTTGAATGGAGTGATAGAGGAGCGGGAATCCCCTATGGATCTGGATTACATCTCTTTGTTGAGGAGGGATGTGTCGCGTCCGCAGACCCTTTCATCGTTGGTGACGGCAATTGATGAGGCAAAGAACAATAAGAATATATCGATGATATATCTTAAATGTGGCATAGTGTCGGCTGCACCTGCCACTCTTAATGCCCTACGCGATGCCATATCCGATTTCAGGAAAGAGGGGAAGAAAGTGGTGGCTTATGCCGATTCCTATACCAACGGTTCCTACTATGTGGCGTCGGTTGCCGACAGTGTGTTCATGAATCCGGCAGGTGCCCTGATGATTCAGGGTCTTGGCAGCACATCGATGTATTTCAAGGACCTTCTTGATAAATTGGGCGTGCAGATACAGGTGGTGAAAGTCGGCACCTATAAATCGGCGGTCGAGCCTTACATATTGAATGAGATGAGCGGTCCGGCGCGTGCGCAGCTTGATACCCTTTACGGCAATATCTGGCAGTACATACGTTCGGAGATCGCCATAGACAGGAAACGCCTTACTGCTGCATCCATAGATTCACTTGTCAGCAATAAATTCCTATTTATTGCGCCGGCAGAAGACGACGTCAAGGAGGGATTTATCGATCGCCTTGTGTATGAGCGCGACATGGACGGCATCATA
Organism: Lepagella muris; assembly: GCF_004793975.1. Taxonomy (NCBI): domain Bacteria; kingdom Pseudomonadati; phylum Bacteroidota; class Bacteroidia; order Bacteroidales; family Muribaculaceae; genus Lepagella; species Lepagella muris. Next base: position 67,657 of record NZ_SRYB01000016.1, on the reverse strand, counting down.
GCCGGAATGGTGGGAAAGGATAAGAAGAAACTGAATTTCGTGTCGCCGAAGACTCTCGTCGAGCAGTCATCATGGGGCAAGGATTATCTGTCGAAGAATCAGATAGCAGTAGTCTACGCTGTCGGTGAGATAGTTGACGGCGGCGGATCCGGCACAATCAATTATGAGAAACTTGTGCCGGAGATTGTAAAGGTTGCCGACGATGATAATGTGAAGGGAATGGTATTCCGTGTCAATTCTCCCGGCGGTGCGGTGTTTGGCAGCAAGCAGATAGCCGAGGCTCTCGACTATTTCCAGTCAAAAGGGAAACCAATGGCAGTCTCCATGGGCGACTATGCCGCTTCGGGTGGCTATTGGATCTCATGCCATGCCAACCGTATCTTCGCCGACCCGCTGACCATTACCGGCTCCATTGGTATATTCGGACTTATCCCTAATGTTGAGGGTCTTGCACATAAGATAGGTGTGTCGCCGCAGTCAGTGTCGACAAACCCGGAAGCGGATTTCCCGGCATTGTATCGCCCTATGACTGAGAAGCAGCAGGCTGCCATGCAGTCATACGTGGAGAGAGGTTATGATGAATTCATAGAGCGGGTGTCTTCCGGACGCAATATGCAGGAGTCGAAGGTACGCACCATAGGCGAGGGTCGTGTGTGGGACGCACAGAAAGCACTTGAAATCGGACTCGTCGATCAGCTCGGCTCCCTCAAGGATGCCATCGACTGGGTGGCTGAGGAGGGTAAGCTCGGCAGCGGATGGAGAGTGGGTGTATATCCGTCGGTGGAGTCGACCATGCTTGAGATGCTTCCCGAATTGGGCGGCATGAGCGTGGCGGACGCTCTTGATAAGGCGTTTGCAGGGGAATATGATGAACTGACAATCCGGTTTGTGTATAATCTGTTGCGTCAGAAACCATTGCAGGCACGTATGCCGTTGATTGACGTGCGTATGGATCCTGTAGGTGTGACATTCTGACAAGGATAGCCCCACGTTGCGGAATAATCATAATTCGAATATAATCTCAATGGGAATGATTCCATACTGGAATAACCTCATACGGGAATAATATCATAAATGAGCACTGACAAAGTAATGACTACGAAAGATAAAATAGTGACCGGACTTCTCACTCCACTGTCGTGGCTCTACGGGGCAGGCACATGGGTGAGAAATTGGCTCTTCGATTCCAAGATCCTGAAGGAGGAGGAGTTTGAGGTGCCTATTGTCGGCGTCGGCAATATAGCCGTCGGTGGCACGGGTAAGACGCCTCACGTGGAATATATTGTCAGCAATCTCGCTGCCGAAATGAAAATCGCAGTTTTGAGCCGGGGCTACAAGCGCAAGACGAAAGGTTTTGTACTTGCCAACTCGAAGAGCACCCCCGATCTGATCGGCGATGAGCCATTTCAGATATATCAGAAATATGGCTCCCATGTGCGTGTGGCGGTATGCGAGAGTAGGAGGAAAGGCATTCGTGAGCTGATGAGGCTCTATCCCGACCTTCAGCTCATTGTGCTTGATGATTCGTTTCAGCATAGATGGGTGAAGCCGAAGGTGTCGGTGCTGCTGACCGACTACAACCGTCCATTCTACAACGACCGACTTCTGCCCCTCGGAAGATTGAGGGAGAGCACCCTTCAGGTGAATCGTGCCGATATCGTCATTGTGACCAAATGCCCGGATGAGCTTCTTCCCATCAACTATCGCATAACGACGAAGGAACTCGATCTGATGACCTATCAGAAACTCTTCTTCTCCCGATATGAATATGGTCCGCTGAAGCCGGTGTTTGCCGATGAGTCGCCCTACAGGGCATCGTTGTCATCATTGACTGCCAACGATTCCGTGCTTCTACTATCGGGAATCGCACATCCGCGCTCTTTCGTAAGGCATTTCCGCATGTATCCCTTTAAGGTGAAGGTGGATCATTTCCCCGATCATCACGATTTCACCCGTGAAGACATTCATCAGATCTACACCCGGTTTAAGAATATGGCAGGGGAGAGGAAGATAATCGTCACCACGGAGAAGGATGCGGTCAGACTTATGTTCAACCCATATTTCCCGAAGGAACTGAAGCCGTTCACCTTCTTCCAGCCCATCTCCGTAAAGATGATAAACGCGCTCGACGATAAGGACTTCATTGAGGAGCTGTCGATCTCCTTAGGCGTGAGGGGAAATAATGCGGATTCAAATTGATAGCACATGAAGAGGTCGGTGAAGAACAATATGCCGACAAACGACGTTTTATAATTAGCCCAAAATTAGATACAATGGAAAAAAATATGTTGGAGAAGATCCGCGAGACTGCGGATTTTATTCTCAAGGAAATAGGTGAGGCACCGAGGATTGGTATTATCCTCGGCACAGGTCTTGGTGATCTTGTCAACCATATCGAAATTAGTAAGGAACTCAATTACAAGGATATCCCCCACTTTCCGGTCTCTACGGTGGAGGGTCATAGCGGCAAGTTGATATTCGGCAAGCTCGGCGGCAAGTATATCATGGCTATGCAGGGTCGTTTCCACTACTATGAAGGCTACGACATGAAGCAGGTGACCTTCCCGGTGCGTGTGATGCGTCAGCTTGGGGTGGAACTGCTCTTCGTCAGCAATGCCGCTGGCGGCATGAACAAGGAATTTAAGGTGGGTGACGTGATGGTTATCACAGACCATATCAATCTCTTCCCGGAGAATCCTCTACGTGGCAAGAATTACGAGGAACTCGGACCCCGCTTCCCGGCAATGACCGAAGCCTACAGCCTCGGACTCATAAAGATGGCTGATGACATAGCGCGTGATGAGAATATACGTCTGATGCACGGTGTATATGTCGGCACGCCGGGACCCACATTCGAGACTCCGGCGGAATATGAATATTTCCGTATAATAGGGGGTGATGCCGTAGGTATGTCAACGGTGCCGGAAGTGATTGTAGCCAACCATGCGGGCATGACCGTCTTTGGAGTCTCGGTCATAACCGACCTCGGAGGCAAGGATGTCAAGGAGGTGCCCACTCATGAGGAGGTGCAGAAGGCAGCCATAAAGGCACAGCCTGTCATGACCACTATAATAAAGAGTATGCTCGAGCGCATCTGATTCAATAAAATTCAAAAAAAATATCGCCGGATTCGGTATTGTCCGGGTCCGGCGAATCCAAATAACGAAAGCCCGTATGCCGGGCTGGAAAATATATCACGAAATGGAAAATAATCAGACAGAGATATCGCAATTGGGAGAGTTCGGACTAATAGACCGTCTGACAAAGGAATTCCCTCTACGTAATCCGGAAACAAAGAAAGGGGTGGGGGATGACGCCGCCGTTCTGTCATTTGGCGACAATGATGTGCTCGTCACCACAGATCTTCTTCTTGAAGGGATACACTTCGACCTGCGCTATGTGCCTTTGAAGCATCTTGGCTATAAGGCAGCGATAGTCAATTTCAGCGATATCTATGCCATGAACGGCACGCCGAAGCAGATTACGGTCAGCCTTGGGGTGTCGAGTCGGTTTACCGTGGAGCATCTTGATGAACTCTATTCCGGCATACGTCTTGCCTGCGATCTTTATGGAGTGGATCTTGTGGGCGGCGACACGAGCGCATCCGTCACCGGGCTTGTCATAAGCATCACCTGCCTTGGCACAGCCTCCCCGGAGGAAGTTGTGGGACGCGACGGAGCGAAGCCAACCGACATAATATGCGTCAGCGGCGACCTTGGCGCGGCATTCATGGGGCTGCAGCTTCTCGAGCGTGAGAATCGCGTAGGAGCCGGGCAGAAGGATTTCCAGCCCGATTTCTCCGGAAAGGAATATATCCTGGAGCGTCAGCTAAAGCCGGAGGCACGGCGTGATATAGTGGAGGAGCTCAGGAATACGGGGATAAAGCCCACCGCCATGATGGACGTCAGCGACGGTCTGTCGTCAGAACTTCTCCATATCTGCCATAAGTCGGGCACCGGATGCCGTGTCTATGAGGATAAGATTCCCATCGACTATCAGACAGCTCTTATGGCGGAGGAATTCAACATGAACCTTGTGACCGCAGCCATGAACGGCGGTGAGGATTACGAGCTGCTTTTCACGGTGCCCATCACCGACCATGAGAAGGTGGAGAAACTCAAGGGGGTAAGGATGATCGGCTACATCACCAAGCCGGAATTGGGCTGTGCGCTCGTCACCCGCGACGGCGCGGAGATGCAGATAAAGGCGCAGGGTTGGAACGCATTTACCGATAAGGACTGACGAGCCGGCATCCCTCCGATTTAATATGGTTTAAAAAGGTTCAAGATTATTTAACAGAGAGAATGGGAGATTTTAAGTTAATAAATATTATTTTTGCATTTGAATATTCCGTTCCTTGTAACCAGATAAAAAATAGAATTACGCTATATGAATGAAACAGTGAATATCAGAGAGTTGAATGATCTGATTGCTTCCAAGAGCAGCTTCATCAGCATGATCCGCAGTGGTATGGACCGCCGCATCGTCGGACAGAAACATTTGGTCGACTCATTGCTTATCGCATTGCTTTGCAACGGTCACGTCCTTCTCGAAGGCGTGCCGGGTCTTGCCAAGACCCTTGCCATAAAGACTCTTGCAAGCCTTGTGGACGCAAAATACAGCCGTATCCAGTTTACTCCGGACCTTCTCCCCGCCGACGTCATAGGTACGCTTATCTATAGCGTCAAGAACGAGAGCTTCGAGGTGAAGAAGGGTCCGATATTCGCGAATTTCGTGCTTGCCGACGAAATCAACCGTGCCCCGGCGAAGGTGCAGAGTGCCTTGCTCGAGGCGATGCAGGAGCGTCAGGTCACTATCGGCGAGGAGACCTTCCCGCTTGACCGTCCCTTCCTTGTGATGGCTACCCAGAACCCGATAGAGCAGGAGGGCACATATCCGCTCCCCGAGGCACAGACCGATCGTTTCCTTCTGAAAGTGGTGATCGGCTATCCTTCAAAAGAGGAGGAGAAGGCAATCATCCGCCAGAATATCAAAGGCGCGCTCGACCCGATAGTGCCTATCCTCAAACCATCGGAGATTCTTGATGTGCAGAAGATTGTCGGTAAGATCTATATCGACGAGAAGATAGAGAACTATATCGTCGACATCGTGTTTGCCACCCGTGAGCCGGGCAAGTTCGGTCTTTCCGATCTCGACAGCATCATCTCCTACGGTGCATCCCCGCGTGCCTCCATCAGCCTCGCGCTCGCCTCGAGGGCATACGCCTTCCTTCAGGGTCGCGGCTATGTAATCCCGGAAGATGTGCGTGCCGTATGCCACGATGTGATGCGCCATCGTATCGGTCTCTCCTATGAGGCTGAGGCAAATAATATTGGTGCCGATGAGGTGATCACCGCCATCCTTGATAAAGTGGTGGTGCCTTGATTGATAAGTCTATCCGTGATGCCGCCGGCAAATACGGTGGTCATCACGGTCAGACCGCATAATATGAACCGGAACCGCAGCACCGTTCCGAAATAGAGAATCAGTGAAATATGGACGCTAAAGAACTGCTTCAGAAAGTCAGAAAAATAGAGATAAAGACTCGTGGTCTAAGCCAGAACATCTTTGCCGGAGAGTATCATACCGCCTTCAAGGGCAGAGGCGTGATATTTTCGGAAGTGAGGGAATATCAGCCGGGCGACGACATACGCGACATCGACTGGAACGTCACTGCGCGCCACAATAAGCCCTTCGTCAAGGTGTATGAGGAGGAACGCGAGCTCACCATGATGCTGCTCATCGACGTGAGTGGAAGTAGTGATTTCGGTGCTGTCGGCGACGAGAAAAAAGAGGTGATAGCCGAGATTGCCGCCACTTTGGCATTCTCATCCATACAGAACAACGACAAGGTCGGGGTGATATTCTTCAGCGACCGCATCGAAAAGTTTATACCCCCAAAGAAGGGTAAGAAGCATATCCTCCTCATCATACGCGAGATAATCGACATGAAGCCGGAAAGCCGTGGCACCAACATCGATGTGGCATTGAAATTCATGACCAACGCCCTCAAGAAGCGGTGCACAGCCTTTCTGCTGAGCGATTTCATCGACAACCACGACTATTTCTCCAGCATGTCGATAGCCAACCGTAAGCATGACCTTGCCGCCATACAGGTCTACGACAAGCGCGACGCCCGCCTGCCCGACGTGGGTCTGGTGAGAGTGCGCGACATGGAGACCGGCGCCGACCGTTGGCTCGACACCTCCTCCGCCAAGGTGAGGAAGGCGTTTGACAAGGCATGGTACGAACGTCAGCAGAAACTCTCCTCCACTGTCGGCAAATGTGGTGTGGACCTCGCTTCGGTCACTACAGACGAGGACTACGTGAAAGCATTGCTGGCATTGTTCCGCAACCGTGCGGGGACACGTCGATAACCGGCAGTCTCCGCCACAAACTTGAATTGCAAATGAACCGAATTTTAAGATTTTTTTCCGTTATAGCCCTGTCGTTGGCGTGCGTGTCGGGTGTGTCGGCGAAGGTGTCGGTATCCGCGCGTCTCGATTCCGTCAGTGTCCTCATGGGTAAGCTCACCACGCTCAACCTTGAGGTGGTGCAGGATAAGGGTAAACCCGGTGGATTTCCGCTCTTCAGGAATGCCGACATTAATAAGGGATACGTCGGCATCTGCGGCGACAGCATAGAGCTGCGCACCTCCTACAAGGCAGACACCATCGACCTCGGGTCAAACCGCATACAGATCAACTACAAGGTGCCGTTGCAGGCATTCGATTCCGGCTCCTACCGTCTGCCGGAGTTTGTCTACGTGTCGGAAAGCGACTCGGCACGCTCCAACGCGCTGACCCTTAACGTGGTGCCCGTCAACGTGACTGCCGACGACCCAATCGCTGGATTTGCGCAGGTGGCTGAGCCGGAGGGTAAATCGGTGCTTGACGCGCTTCCTGACTGGATGGTGGATTACTGGTGGATAATAATAGCTATCCTCCTTGCCATTGTCGCATTCTTGTGGGGCATGAGAAGATATAAGAAAGAGGGCACCGTTCTGAAGAAGAAACCGGAGCCTACACCTTACGAGACCGCAATAAAGGATCTGCGCGAACTCAAGGCGAAGAATCTTTGGGAGCAGGGGATGGAGAAGGAATACTTCACCCGTCTGACCGATATCCTGAGAATCTACCTTGCTCGCCGCTTTGGTATAAACGCCATGGAGATGACCTCACGCGAGATTATGGATCATCTCTATTCAAGCGATGTCAAGGATAAGCGCGACTACGTGCGCCAGATTCTCAGTGTGGCTGATTTCGTAAAATTTGCAAAAGTGCGTCCGTTGCCTGCCGACAATATAGCAGCCTACGACAATGCCGTCAGATTTGTGGAGGAAACCAAGCCTGTCCCTGTCGTTGCAGCAGATGCGGAGGAGGGTGACGGTCAGAATCCTGAGATAAAGAAAACCGAGACAAAGAAAGGAGGTGAGTCATGATGTTCAAGCATCCCGCCCTTCTGTGGCTTTTCCTCATCTACGTCCCCCTTATCGCGTGGTACGTATGGAAACACCGCAACGCCAACCCCTCTCTGGGTATATCCACAATTTCACCTGTGGCAAAACTTCCCGTCACGTGGAAGACTGTGGCTATGCACGTGGCATTCGCTCTGCAGCTTGTGGTTATCGGCGCGATGATAGTGGCTCTCGCACGCCCGCAGACTCATGATCATCTGCGCACATCGCGAATCGAAGGCACCGACATCATCCTTGCCCTCGACATATCGGGCAGTATGTCCGCCCACGATTTCACCCCCAGTCGCTTCGCCGCCGCAAAGGATGTGGCGTCGAAATTCGTCAGCCAGCGCACCGACGACAACATGGGTCTCGTGGTTTTTGCCGGAGAGAGCCTGTCGCTCATGCCGCTGACCAACGACCGTGCCGCCCTCATCAACGCCATAAGCCAGGTGGAGATGGGAGAACTTAACGATGGCACCGCCATAGGCGACGGTCTCACAAGCGCGATCAACCGTATCGCCTCCGGAAAGGCAAAGTCGAAAAGCATAATCCTTCTGACCGACGGCACCAACAACGCCGGCGATGTGCCACCCTCCACGGCGGCACAGATAGCCAAGCAGAAGGGTATAAAGGTCTACACCATCGGAGTCGGCACAAACGGCTCCATTCAGATCACCGACCCCTACGGATTCTCCACTACCACGCTTGAGACAAAAATAGATGAGCAGTCGCTCAAGGAGATTGCCTCGCTCACCGGTGGAAAATATTTCAGGGCTACGGATGAAAAAATGCTCCGTCAGGTGTTTGAAGAGATAGATAGTCTGGAGAAAACTGTGCTCGATGTCGACAAGTTTACCCTTACCGATGAGAACTTCATGCCCTGGGTGCTCCTCGCTCTGTGCGCATTCTGCGCCTACCTGCTGATGCGCTACACAATATTGCGGCGGATACCCTGACGCGCCTCCAACCGAATCAAACAGAAACAAGGATGACTGCAATGTCGTCTGATTAATATAAAAACGTCTGAATATCAATGTTTAGTTTTGCTTATCCCAAACTTCTGTTGCTCCTGCTCCTGGTGCCGGCATTCATCGTGCTCTATGCCTGGGCGCGCTATGCCCGACGGAAGAACCTGAATAAGTTCGGACAGCTCAGGGTGCTCACCCCGTTGATGCCCGAAGTGTCGCCCTACAAGCCCCCCATCAAACTCACTCTCGAGATGATGGCTCTCGCGCTGTTGGTCATAGCTTTTGCCCGCCCGTGGGGTGGCGTCAAGGATGAGAAGACAGTAAAGGAGGGTATTGAGGTCGTGATTGCAGTTGACGCCAGCAACTCGATGCTTGCCTCATCCACCGCCGATGAGAAGGGCATCGACAGGATGCGCACTGCCAAGCTTATTCTGGAAAAGCTCATCAACCGTCTTGACAACGACAGGGTGGGGCTGATTGTCTATGCCGGCGACGCCTACACGCTGATTCCCGTGACCAGTGATTACGTGTCGGCGAAGATGTTTCTCAATTCCATTGACCCATCGTCGATCGACAATCAAGGCACCAACATAACCGCAGCCATCGACATGGCAGCTAAATCCTTCAGCGAGGATAAGAAAATCGGCAAGGCGATAATCCTCATCACCGATGCCGAGGATCTGGAAGACACCCAAAGCGTGATGGATGCTGCAAAGACTGCCGCACGCAACGGTATACAGCTCGACGTCGTTGGTCTCGGATCTACCACCCCCGTGCCTATACCTGTCAGAAACGGCGCATACCTTATCGACCCCGAGACCGGCGAACCCGTCAGGACCGCTCTTAACGAGGACCTTGCCACGGAAATCGCTTCTGCAGGAAAGGGCATCTACGTCAATGCCTCCAACAATGACGCGCTCAACGAGCTCGACAAGCAGCTCGACACTGTGAAGAAGTCGGCGCTGGAGTCAAGTTTCTCCGCAATTCATGATGAGCTATTCGCCATCTTCGTATGGTTTGCCCTTGCGTTGATTGTAGTGGATATTTTTGTGCTTGACCGCAAGATCGGCTGGCTTGACAAAATCACATTTTTCAAAAAGGAGGATAAGAAATGAAAGGGAAGCTGATTATATTCATCGCGTTTCTTTCCATGGCATTCTGCTGCGGCGAGATCTCGGCGCAGTCGGCTGAGTCCACCCGTAAGGAACGCAACAACATCACCGAAGGTAACAAACTCTACAACAACGGGCGATACCGTGCCGCCTATCTGAAATATCAGCAGGCGTTGAAGGAGAATCCCTCGTCGGCTGTGGCAAGATACAATCTCGGATTGTCGCAGATACGTCTCGGCTCCAACCCGTCTGACACTACGCAGGCTGCAAAGGATATGCTCGAGAACGGTAAGAAAGTGATGGAGCAGGTGTCGCAGATGGGCAGGGAGAAACCGATGCTCGCCTCGCGTGCCAACTACAATCTCGGCAACATCGCGTTTAACTCCGAAGACTATTCCAACGCGCTCAACTATTATAAGCAGTCGCTCCGTCTGAACCCTGACGATGAGGCGGCACGCAGAAATCTGCGTATCACCCAGCTGAAACTCCAGAACCAGAATCAGGATCAGGACAAAGACCAGAATCAGGATCAGGATAAGGATCAGAACCAGGATCAGAATCAGGACCAGAATAAAGACCAGAACCAGCAGAATCAGGACCGGAACAAGGATCAGAACCAACAGAACCAGAATCAGCAGCAAGACCGTCAGGACATCAACAAGCAGACGGCAGACCAGATTCTGCAGGCTATGGAGAATAAGGAGAACAAGACGCGTGCGAAAGTCGCTGCCGGAAATCAGGGAGATAAGAGCGGTGGCAGAAACCGCAACCGTAAGAATTGGTAATGCAGGCGAGTTATGGGAAAAGGTAAGTGTATATGGATATTCATGATGACAATCATGTTGCTTTCCCCCCTCTCCGTGTGGGGAAAGGGGAAGACTGTGCATAATCAGCCTTTTCTTGAGACCCGTCTTGACCGTAATCGGTCGACCGAGGGGGAACGCCTGATCTACGAGGTGGTGCTTTTCTCCCCGGAGGAGGACGTGGCAGGTGCGGAGATACTTGCCAATCCTGATTTCGGAGAGTTGGCAGTCACCCGTTCCGCCTCCGATTCCCATATCGACAAGATTGAGAGAGACGGCAAGACCTACTACACTGTGGTCATTGACCGTTTCTTCATCGGGGCAGGGAAATCCGGGAAATATGAGATACGGGGTGGCGACTACCGTGTCGGCTTCAACCGTCAGGTGAGGGTCAACGATCCCTTCTGGGGTCCGATGATCACCAACAGGATAGCCGTGGAGGAGCTGACCGCCCCCGACATCTCGATGCAGGTCAGTCCTCTTCCGGAAAAGGGAAAGCCTGCCGACTATTCCGGTGCGATAGGTGATTTTGAGGTGGAGGCATCCCTTCATCATGGTGCCGTGGCAGGCGAGGAATCCTGTCTGCTGGTGACGGTGGCAGGCACCGGCGATCTCTCCGATGCCGCGTTGCCCGATATCCGGTCGGCATTAGGCGAAGGGTTGCAATTCAAATCCATGACAGACAACGTGTCTTATTTCATCCATCACGGGAAATTAGGCTCCGAATTGGAGATTGAATGTGTATTCGTAGCCGACAAACCCGGCAAATACGTGGTGAATCCGATAGAATTTTCCTACTTCGACAGCGAGAAGGGGAAATACGTCAAGGCAAGATCAAAACCCATTGAGATAGAGGTGGAGGAAAGGAAATCTGTAAGGGAGAAACCGCCCGTGACGATGGAGATATAAGTCGCGCTACAGCTCCACAATTAACTGCTTAATCCGAAGAATCCGATTTAGACAATGAAAACAAAAATCAGACATATCACACTCCTTATCATGCTGCTCCTCGGCGGCATGTCGGCTTATGCCGCATCTGTGAGACTGACAGTCGATGCCGGACGTGGCAGACGTCAGGCGGCAGTCGGTGAGCTTTTCTACATCTATTATGAAGTGTCCGACCTTGACGCCGTCCCTGAGAAACCCGCCTCCGTGCCTGGCGCGAAGGTGATGTATTTCGACAGAACGGGGCAGAGCTCACGCTTCACGAGCGTCAACGGAAAGACCACCCAAAGCTTCAGCTACACTTACACCCTCACGCTGCGTGCGCAGAAGGAGGGATCCTATACCTTCGGACCGGTCACGGTCGGGGGAGTCAAGAGTAATGCCGTATCCTACGCGATAGGCTCAGCCGCCGTGCCGTCTCAGCCGCAGCCGCAGGGTCAGGATCAGACTCCCGAAGATCGCCACAACAGTGCCGACGGACCGAAATTCATCGGTAAGGGTGATGGTAATCTCTTCCTGAAGGCTGACGTGTCGCGTTCATCAGCCTACGAGCAGGAGGCTCTTGTCTATACCGTCAAGCTCTACACCACATACGACGCTATAAAATTCATTGGCGCGACATCCGCTCCTAAGTTTGAGGGGTTTGTGGTCGAGGAGTCGAAAGACGTCTCCACATCACTCAACTATGAGACCTATCAGGGTAAGACGTATGCCACGGCAATAATAGCCCGCTATATCATCTTCCCGCAGATGGCGGGCGATTTGAAAGTGATCGGCAACAAATACACCGTCAGTGTCGATGAACGCGAATACTACCACGACCCCTTCTGGGGAAGCATGTCGGTGGCTAAGCCATTGCAGCTCAACGTCACGCCAAACGATCTCACTGTCTCCGTCAAGGCATTGCCAACGCCGGTGCCGGCAGATTTCTCAGGCGGTGTCGGTCAGTTCAGCATCAGCTCCGAACTCCCGTCGCAGAACTTCATGAGCAATCAGGCGGCATCGATCGTCTACAACGTGTCGGGCACCGGCAACCTCAAATACGTCAAGCTCCCCGACCTTAACGCTCTCTATCCGCCGCAGTTGGAGGTATATAGCCCAACGCCGGAGGTGAATGCCACGGTAGGGAAGAGCAACGTCAGCGGCACCGCCCGGTTCGACTATTCCTTCATGCCCCTTGAGGCAGGCACGTATGAGATACCCTCCGTAAGTCTCGTCTACTTCAATCCGCAGACCGGCAAGTATGAGACCTCCGTGGCGAAAGGCTACACCGTCAACGTCGGCAAGGGTAAGGGTTCGGAGCGTTCGCAGACCAAAGGGAAGCTCTCATTCAATTCCGATCTCATGCCCGTGGGGGATAATCTCTCAATGACCCACGTGCCATACGTGGAGCGGTTCGCCTATTGGCTGCTATATCTGTTGCCGATACTCCTGCTGCTCGGAGCCGTGACCTACTATCGTGCTTATCTGAAGGCTAATGCCGACTTCCTTGCTGTCAAGAGCCGTCAGGCAAGCAAGGTGGCACGCCGTCGTCTGAAGAAAGCCGCCCTCTGTATCCGCAAAAATATGGTGGATGAGTTCTACGACGAGATGTTGTCAGCACTCTGGGGATACTTGGGCGACAAGCTGAAGATGCCCACATCCGAACTCAACCGCCAGAACGTAAGCGCGACGATGGAGAATGCCGGGGTGCCGGCGGAGGATATAGAGAAACTTATCCTCCTCATCGACGACTGCGAGTTTGCAAAATATGCTCCGGCATCCACGAAAGCCGACATGCAGCCCGTCTACGACCGTGGCGCGGCGATAATCAATGATCTTGAAAGTGCGTTCAAAAATAAAACCGTCTCAAATGAAAAATAAGATCGTCTCAATAAATAAGATATTGCCCCTGCTTCTTATCGCCCTGTTCTCCGGCTGCTTCACAGCCGCCGGCTCCACGCTGACGGCAGAGGCGGATTCAGCCTACAAAGCGAAAGACTACGAGCGTGCAGTGCAGCTATATAAGTCGGTAGCCGACGAACATGGCACCTCCGTGGCTCTCCTATATGATCTCGGCAACGCCTATTTCCATCAGGGCGACTACGGCAACGCCATGCTTTGCTACAAGCGTGCGCATCGCCTCGACCCCTCCTCATCCGAGGTGAATGCCAACCTCACTTATCTGACAAGCCGTGTGGAGGATGCCAACAAGGCGGAGCAGAAAGGGAAGCGCTTCAAGACCGGCACGGATGAACCATCCTTCTTCCAGTCGGTGCATAAATACGTGGCGGAGGATGTATCCTCCAATTTCTGGGCGTCATTTGCCGCTGCCGGATTCATTATCTTTGTGGGATGTGCGGCATTATACATCTTCTCTCGCGGTGTCGTTCTCCGCAAGATAGGTTTCTTCGGTGGCATAGTCGTGCTGGGCGTAAGCATCGTGCTCCTCCTCTTCGCCTTCATGGGCGCACGCGCCTACCATAATGAGAGCGAGGGGGTGCTGATGGCATTCAAGACCACCCTCCAGACCGAACCCGGCAAGGAATCGGAGCAAGGCAAGGGTCAGGTGCTCACCAAAGGCACCGTCGTGCAGGTGCTTTCGGAGGAGGTGGACGCCGAGGGCAACGTCACCTGGTATAAGGTGCGTCTCAACTCCGACTATATCGGATGGGTCGTAGCCTCTGATTTGCAGATAATTTAATCAGCCGGAGAAGATTCCGTATATATCGAATCGGTGCAGAAAATTACAATTATGTTGTAAAACACATCAGAAAAAACGGATTTTCTTGGTAATATGCAAAAAAATGTCTAAATTAGCATTCGCAAACTGACAACACGGTTTGCAGAGACAATAAAAATCGACGGTTACTTATATAATCGTTTAAGTATAACCTCAAAAATACCATCTGCTATGAGCAAGACAATCACCTTCAACGAGCTTCGCAGACTCAAAGACAGTTTGCCCGACGGCTCTACACATCGTATAGCCGACGAGCTGAACCTTACAGTACAGACAGTGCGCAATTATTTCGGCGGCGTAAACTATCAGTTTGGCAAAAATGTCGGCATGCATATAGAGCCGGGTCCCGACGGAGGTCTCGTGGTTCTTGATGACACCACAATCTACGACATGGCAGTCAAGATTCTCGAAGAACAGAACCAAGCTGAGGCTTGATTTGTTAAACAAACAAACACACACGGCGTCCCGGACAAAACGGGGCGCCGCTTAACATTAAAGAGATGTCGACTACAAGATTCATTACCCTGGCGATACATACGTATCCAAAAGCCTTGACCCTTAAGAAAATTCTTGAGAGCCATGGCATACATGTGAGATTTGAGAATCTGATCATTTCCGGAGCCGGAATAGCATCCGGAGTGAGAGTGAAAATTCAGGAGACGGATCTCCCTATCGCATTGAAAATCACCGAAAGCGGTGATTCCTTACAGTCGGGGATGGTCGATGTCAAGATGGATGGGTCGCACGCTGTTGTCCTCATCCCCGTCGACTTCTCCCCGAGCAGTCTTCTTGCATGCAAGGCGGGTTTCGAGATTGCCCGCAAGCTGAAACTGCATCCGGTGCTGCTTCATGCCTATATCTCCCCATACTTCGCCGGAAGCCTTTCGGCTGACGACCCGTCGGATTCAGGACTCTCCCCGATAGTGGGCGAGAGCGTGATGGAAGTGGAGGAATCGATCGATATGAGGCGTGAGAGCAACCTGCGGATGAAGGATTTCAGACGTAAACTCTATAGTCAGCTTAAAGATGCCGGACTTGACGGCATGGATTATTCCGTGTCGGTATGTGAGGGTATTCCCGAAGACACGATAAAGGAGTATTGCCGCATGACGCCTCCGACCCTCGTGGTCATGGCTACCCGCGACGTGGAGAAGAAAGGGGAGCAGCTTGTGGGAAGCGTCACCGCCGAAGTGCTTGATTCCTGTCGGGTGCCCGTCTTCACGATACCGGAGAATTTCCGGTTCACCTCCGTCGACTCTCTGAAGAGGCTCGTCTATTTCTGCAATCTTGACCAGCATGACATCCTCTCCATGGATATCCTGATGCGCACGTTTGCATATCCGGAGGTAGACGTGACGCTCATCCCCGTCAACGATCGTGCCGGGGGCGACGTGAAGGAGAAAGTGGGTAGGCTATGCGATTATTTCAACAAAAGCTATCCCACGGCAAGATTCTCCACTGAAGTGTTCCCCTCCAAGACTTTCCGGGAGGATTTCGAGAAATTTGAGAAAAACGCGGGGCTTCAGTTGATGATAGTGCCGAATAAGAAAAGAAACGTATTCAGCCGGCTGTTCAATCCCGGCATAGCACACAAGATGCTTTTTGAGAGAGACCTCCCATTGCTGGCTCTCCCTGTATAGAAATCGCGCGGATTAGAGAAACCGCGTATTAAAAACGCGCGGATTAGGTCCGCGAGTCACGATAAAATATGATTTTTCCGAAAGATTTTGAATCGAAGGTCGGATTTGCTCAACTGCGACAGCTGCTGACCGACCGTTGCGAGACACGCCTCGGCAAAGAGGAGGCTATGAACATGGACTTCACATCCGTATTCGAGGAGGTGAGGCGCAGATTATCATGCGTGGCGGAGATGTTGGCTCTGTTGGCTTCCGCCTCGGATATGCCCGACGACACGGTTCACGACGTTGTGCCATGGCTGTCGGAGATAAGGGCGGCAGGATCATTTATGTCGGCAGACCGCCTTCAGAAGCTGTCGGTCACTCTACAGACCATGACCGCCGTAGGCGAGTTCTTCTCCAAGCGGGAGGATAACGGCTCAAGCCGTTTCCCATATCTGAGCGATGAGTTTGCGATGCTCCCGACATTCCCCGAGATTGTCAGGGAGGTGTCGCGTTGCATAGGAAGGTTCGGAGAAGTGAAGGATAATGCATCCCCCGGACTTCTTGAGGTGCGCCGCGCAATGTCGGTGGCGTCAGGCTCCATGCAGAGGGCTATGCGCCGCGTGCTCGACCGCGCCGTTCAGGAGGGTATCGTCGATAAGGATGCCACGCCATCCCTGCGCGACGGACGCCTCGTGATCCCCGTGTCATCAATGATGAAGCGCAGCATTAACGGTATTGTCCATGATCAGAGTGCCACGGGAAAGACCGTATTCATCGAGCCGGCGGAGGTGGTGGAGGCGGGCAACCGTCTGCGCGAACTCGAGATGGATGAACGCCGCGAGATAGCGATAATACTGACTTCCATCACCGACATGGTGCGCCCATGCGTCGGCGAGATAGTGGAGGGGTGCCGCAAGCTGGCGCGTCTCGACTTCATAAAGGCAAAGGCACGCTTCGCCCACGACACAGGCGCGGAGATGCCGAATCTCTCCGACAAACCGGAGATAGAGTGGTATCATGCCGTTCATCCCGGTCTGATGCTCAACCTGCGTGCGCAGGGACGCACAGCCGTGCCGCTCGACATCACTCTCGGCGGCGAGAAGCGCATCCTCATAATATCCGGACCGAATGCCGGTGGCAAGTCTGTATGCCTGAAGACGGTGGCTGTGGTGCAATACATGATGCAGTGCGGCATGCTCCCGACGCTATACTCCAATTCCCACATGGGTATATTCTCCGGGGTATTCATCGACATAGGCGATGAGCAGTCGATAGAGAACGACCTCAGTACCTACTCCTCTCATCTTGCCAATATGAAATTCTTCCTCAGCCATGCCGACGCATCCACGCTGATACTTGCCGACGAGATGGGATCCGGCACGGAACCGCAGATCGGCGGCGCACTCGCGCAGTCGATACTTACCGACCTCGGACGCTCCGGCTGCATGGGGGTGGTGACGACCCACTATCAGAATCTCAAGACCTTCGCCGAGTCGGAGCCGGGATTTGTCAACGGCGCGATGCTCTACGACCGTCAGCATCTCCGTCCGACATTCCAGCTCTCCATCGGCAATCCGGGAAGCTCGTTCGCCTTGGAGATAGCCCGCAACACCGGTCTCCCTGCCGACGTCATAGAGCGTGCCCGCGAGATTGTGGGCAGCGACTATGTAAACATGGATAAATATCTCCTCGACATACAGCGCGACCGCCGCTATTGGGCAAACAAGCGTCTATCCATAAAGGAGAAGGAGCATAAACTCGACAATCTCTTGGAGACATACGAATCAAACTCCTCCGATCTCAAATCGCAGCGTGCCGCCATCATACGCGCCGCACGCGAGGAGGCGAAGGAGATTCTTGCCGGAGCCAACGCCAAGATAGAGCGTTCGATCCACGAGATAAAGAAGGCGGAGGCAGAGAAGGAGCGCACGCGCCAGATCCGTAAGGAGTTGGAGGACTACAAGCGCAACCTTGAGGAGGAATCCAAAGGTGAGGCGTTGCCGGATGTGCTCAAGCCGTTGCGCCACAAGAGCCGCAAGTCGGAGAACGTGAAGAAAACCGCTCCGAAGCCGGAGGTGAAGAAGACACTATCGGTGGATGACTACGTGCGTATGTCAGATGGAGGAGTGGTCGGCAAGATACTCAGCATCAGTGGTAAGAAAGCGGAAGTGGCATTCGGGGCATTGCGCACCATCGTGGAGCTAAGCAAACTGCAGCCCGCTCAGAAACCGAAACCGACAGCCACATCAACAATTCTCACCGTCTCATCCTCCACCAGTGACGAGAGTCGCGAACGCCAGCTCAAATTCAAGAACGAGATCGACGTAAGAGGAATGAGGGCAGACGAAGCCCTGCAAGCCGTCACCTACTTCCTCGACGACGCCGTGCAATTCAACGCCTCGCGCCTCCGCATCCTTCACGGCACAGGCCACGGCATCCTCAAGACCCTCATCCGCCAGCAACTGAAAGCCAACCCCAACGTCGCCTCCTTCCGCGACGAAGACGTCCGCTTCGGCGGCGCCGGCATCACCGTTATCGATCTCGCATAAGCTCTGTATCGGCTTGTATCGGTTGTATCGGCTTGTATCGGTCTGTATCGCTTGTATCGCTTGTATCGGTCTGTATCGCTTGTATCGCTTGTATCGGTTTGTATCGGTTGTATCGCTTGTATCGGTTTGTATCGGTTGTATCGGTTGTATCAGCAGTTTCGCGAAGTCCCCCGTTCCCGGCGATTCCATCGTCGGGAATGTCGGGAACGCAGGGATCGCCAGTCAAAATCCTAATGATTTTATGTTTAAGAACATATTTTCAATTTTTTTTACAAAATTATTTGCAAGTTCTAAAATAAGATTATAATTTTGCAGCATCTACATGAAAAGACAAATAAATTCTTACGAGTTCCTTTCATAAGACCATTTGAAAAACCATCCACGCTACGCTCCCAACGTAGAATGGATTCTCTAAATAAATTCTGAAAACGCTTAACTAAACTAAATTTTATGGCATCTTTAGTAATGATATCTAAGTTCTCAGCTCTCCCCTCAAACCGGAGGTACGGAATTACCCCCCCCCCCGGAAGCATGTAACTTGCAGTGTAATAGTAAGTTGCGAATAGAAGATTAGCGATATCTTGCGACAATTCCGATTGTTGTGAGATAATTTGTCGTATCTGTATTCCTGGTGTACCCCATGCAGGGAGGCAATCGCCAAAGAATCGGATACAGGCGGATTATCTCCCGACAGGCTAACCTCGACACGATATGAAAAGTAAACTACTGTCACTTCTGATGTTTCTGCTCCTCGGAGTCGGAGGCATGAATGCTCAGAAGGTTGCCTTGAAGACTAATCTTCTATACGATGCCCTCGCCACCGCAAATCTCGGAATAGAGACGGGTCTCTCGCCACGGTGGACGCTCGACATCTCCGGCAATCTAAATGCCTGGAACCTCGGCAAGCACCGTATGCGCCACTGGCTCGTGCAACCCGAAGTACGCTATTGGCTCTGCGACCGTTTCCAAGGTCATTTCTTCGGTCTGCATGCCATTGCCGGTCAATTCAATTTCGGCAATCTTCCGAAAGGTCTGCATCCACTCGGACTTTACGGACTCGACACCAAGCGATACCAAGGCTGGATGGAGGGCGCAGGCATTGCCTACGGTTACTCCTGGATATTGTCTCGCCACTGGAACATAGAGGCGGAACTTGGACTGGGCTGGATCCACAGCCGTTCCGACGTCTATCCTTGCGCCGAATGTGGCACGAAAATCGATTCCCGTGTTAACCATGATTATGTCGGACCGACAAAACTTGCGGTCAACCTCATATATCTATTCTGAAAACACCCTTCCCAAAATATAGATAGCTGCGGATAATTCCGCTTACTGATTCCAATATGAAAATATTTGTCAAAATATTGCTGACGGCAATTCTGCCGGGAGCCTGCCCATTATATGCCGCTCAAATCGGTGATGCTGATTTCAATTCTTTAAAAGTCAGTTCATTGAAGATTGAGAAGACTGATTCGAGGCTCTACGTCGACATGGAGTTTGATCCCTCGCGGCTTGTAATGGCGGGGAATCGGGAGGTGTGCTACACGCCGATGCTCGTCAATGGTGCCGACACGCTCAGGATGAAACCCTTCACCATCGCCGGACGCAACAGATACTACAACCATCTGCGCAACGATGCTCCCGGAGCCCCGGCACTTTACCGTGCCGGAGAGATGGATTCTCCGATGAGATACAGGTATGATGCCCCCCTGATCCCGTGGATGGAGACTGCATCCGTTGTGATTGCCACCGATGAATACGGTTGCTGTAGCGAGCCGAAAGAGATGGCAGACGTGCCCGTGGCTCAGATCGACCTGACCCCCAAGACGTTCATGCCGGAATACTCCTACGTGGTGCCGAAGGCGGAGGCGGTCAAGATGCGCTCGATAAGCGCGAGAGCATATATCGACTTCCCCGTCAACAAGACGCAGATCTTCCCGTCATACCGACGCAACCCGTCGGAACTCGCGAAAATCAGAGCCACGATCGATTCCGTCCGCAATGATGAGAATCTATCCATTACTAATATCCATATCAAGGGATATGCCTCGCCCGAAGGTAGTTATGCCAACAATGCGCGACTCGCCGAGGGACGTACAGCCACTCTCGCCGACTATGTGCGCGGTCTCTACCATTTCGATGCGTCGGTCATAACCACCTCCTTTGAGCCGGAAGACTGGGCAGGTCTGCGTGAATACGTTGCATCACCCTCCGGAGCCGTTATGCTCACCAACCGCGATGCACTCCTCACTCTGATAACCGACCCATTCTATACAGGCGACGACGATGCACGAGAGGCTGCAATACGCAAGAGATTCCCTAAGGATTACAAATTCCTTCTCACGGAGGTGTATCCCGGTCTGCGTCATTCCGACTACGACGTCAACTACACTATCCGCTCCTACACCGACCCGAAGGAGATAATCGCAATGATGCGTACCGCTCCGCAGAATCTCTCCCTACAGGAGTTTTTCGTGGCGGCACAGAGTCAGGAACCGGGCAGCGACCTCTATAATGAGGCGTTTGAGATAGCAGTCAGGATGTATCCCGATGATGCGATCGCCAACCTGAATGCCGCATGCAGCGCGATGCAGCGCAACGACCTGAAGAGTGCGGAACGCTATCTGACAAAGGCAGGTGACAGCGACGAGGCACAATATGCCCGCGCAATCCTCGCCGCCAAGCAAGGTGCGAAAGAGGAGGCAGTAAAGCAGCTCAACAATATAGGCAGCTACGCCCCCGCACAGGAGTCAGCCCGACAGTTGCAACACGTCATGGATAATGAGAACAGCAACTTCAAGATGCTTAACACCGAGATAAAATTGAACTCAAATTGAATTCAAATTGAGATAAATTCATAAAACAATATTATAAACACAAATTACTAACAACATGAAGGTATCTAAATTTTACTTTCCGCTTCTCGCAGCCGCCATGCTCGCGTCCTGCTCATCAGAAGCGATCGACGGACCCAATTCGCCAGTAATCAGCGAGAAGGATGGTGTCAACATGAAAATCACTATCTCCCTCCCGACAAGTAACGGTACACGTGCCGCAGGTGATCCGGCAGGTGAGGAGATTGGTAAGGATTTTGAAAACAATGTGAAGGAGGTCTTGATTGTCTTTGCTAGCAAGGATGATAATAACAAGGATAATAATAATTCATTCATTGCTTCAAATGTAGTGTCGATACAGCCTACGGCTGAAGGAGCCACTATTCCATCCAATTATGATATAACCGCGACATTTAACAAGTCAGTACTTGTAAATTACATCGAGTCTCTTGGAACTAAACCTGACCAGGCTCATGTGAATGTGTACGCATTCTGCAATCCTACACAAGAATTGAAGGATCATATTGCAAATCGCAATAGGGGCGAGTCTGCTGCCAATTGGATGAATGCAAAGAATGTATTGACAGGAGATAATCTTCAATTGGCAACTGTTTCAGAGGGTAAGAATATACCGATGGCAAATCTTAAGGTTACGGACCTTGCTCTCCCACCACTTGATGGAATTAAGAATGGAGCGTATGCAGAAAGCGCATACCCAATGGGTACTGTAGATGTTATCCGTTCGATAGCTCGTTTTGATTTTAAGACTGTCAATAACAATGTATATCCGATTGATATCAATGTTGTAGGGGAAGATAAAGCGATTGAAGGAGGCTTGCAGATAGAATTGACAAATATGGCTCTTGTCAATATGAGCAATTCTTACTATTATCTACATAGACTTTCAGCAACGGGTCATTCTTCAGAATTTGAATCTACATCTTTAATGTGTGGAGAAGATGATAGAAATAAATTCTTTATTGATCCTGATTGGGATTGGAAAGCGAATTCTAATTGGACCAAAAAGCTGACTTATTCCGACCATTTCCAATATGCATTGTTTACGGATGCAACTCCTTCTGAAGATGGTAAGTTGGGTGTTGATTTGTGGAGAAGGATTATTTTGAAGGATTATTTTGGAGATGGTGCAATCTCTGATAATGATAATGAATGGAATTTAGATCCCGATAATAATAAAGGTGATTATAAAATTTGGCGTTATGTCACAGAAAATACAATTCCTGAGCCAGCATCTAAACAAAAAGTAGCAATATCTACAGGTGTTGTATTCAGAGGTGAGATAAAGCCAACGGAATCTACTCCTGAGAAACTGAAAGCAGCATTAGAGGCTAAGGCAGAGCCGATTTTTATCTACAAAAACAATATTTATCCAAATTGGAAGGCCGTAGAAGATGAGGCAACAAAAGAGGGTAATGAAAATACAGCACTTGCATCAGCTTATAAAGCTTGTAAGGGTAAAACGGGAGAAGAGTTATATCAGGCTGCAGTGAATAATCAATTCACAATTTATAGATATAATGAACAAAAAGGTGGTTGGGCAACCAATTACTATTATTGGAACCGTCACTGGGATAATGGAAAACCAGGTGTAATGGGGAATATGGAATTTGCAGTTGTACGTAACAACGTCTATAAATTAGCTGTTACCAGCATATCTGCACTTGGACATCCTCTTGATCCTAAGGACGATCCAGATCCCGTTGATCCGGATGATCCTGATGAGAAATCTGACGTGAAAATCAAAGTTGACGTTCAGGTTAAGAAATGGACTGTTCGTAAGAACGACATCGAATTCTAAAACAAAATACCAAACTGAATCTTACAAACTTTCTCGATGAAAGGATTTAAGACAAATATCTACAGCATCGTGGGGGCGGCTTTTTCCGCCGCCTCCATGATGATGCTATCCTCCGCCTGCGGCATCATAAATGAGGACCTTGACCCGTGTCCCGATGCCGCCGTAAACCTCCGTTTCGTTTACGAATATAATATGGAGTTTGCAAACGCATTCCACAACCAGGTGGATTGCCTGTCGCTCTATATTTACGACGAGGAGGGTAACTTCGTCACCAAGCAGACGGAACTCACCCGCGAGAACCTTGCCGACGAGAACTTCCGTATCTCCCTGAAACTACCCGAAGGCAACTACAGGGCTATCGCTTACGGTGGTATGGAATGTCGCGACGCCTCTTTCATACATCCCACAGCATTCTCAAATACGAATGAACTCGCCGACCTCACCGTGGCTCTCCATCCCGACTGCCTCTCCGACGACAATCTCAGAAAACTTCACAATCATTTCTATGGGTCAGCCCGCTTCTCCGTCTCGCAGAATACGACGACTGAAGCCCGCGTGGAGATGATGCGCAACACCAACACCGTGCAGGTTGCTCTCCAGCACGTGTCAGGTTCTCCGATCAGTCATGAGGATTTCAATTTCTCTATCACTGACGACAACACTCTCTTCGACTCCGACAACAACCTCCTCCCAAATGGAGAAGTTACCTACCTCCCCTTCCTCTCGGAAACCCGCTATGCCGGAACGCAACCCGGCGAGGAATCCTCACGTGCCGATGACGATGCCGACAACGCAAACGACGTCAGCGTAGCTATGGCACATTTCACCACATCGCGTATCGTCCGCAACAAGCCCGTCCGCACAACTCTCACCGTGACCCGCAAGAGCGACAACAGCGAGGTGCTGCGTATCCCGCTCGTAAACTACATGCTCCTCTTCAAGAGCGACAGCGGACTTGTCGAGCCTATGGCTGATCAGGAATATCTTGATCGCGAGAACTCATGGCGATTCGTATTCTTCCTCGATGACCGTAATGACACGTGGCTCACCACGCGCATCGTCATCAACGACTGGGAAGTGCGTATAAATGATACAGAATTCTAACCCCTCTCTCCACCCCATTTAATATCCCCCGACCCTCAGCGGCTCATGGCTGCTCAGGCACCGTGGCGACAACATAAAACAACAACATACTATAATAAGAGACCGTAGCAATGAAATATCTCTCAAAGTTAATAATGGCAATAATGGCTGTACCTGCATTCACCATAGCAGGGTGCTCAGGTAGCGACGTGAGCGATCCCGACGGCTCACGCCTACCGGAGAATGCTATGGTCTATATCAACGTCGACGTGCAGCTCCCCGACGACGCCGACACCCGCGCAAATACCCGCAACAGTAGCACAACCGATCCTGACACCTCTTCCGACGGAGAGGAAGGCGGCACTGATGCCGAGAACGCTATCCATAGTGCATTGATCATTCTGAAAGGGGATGGAGCGAATATACATGCAGAAGTGGTAAAGATGGCTTCAAAGGATGGTGGCTACACACTTACTGCCGTTGTTCCGCTGAAAAAGGCTCTTGAGTTCGGTAATAAAATGCAAAACAAGCCATTCAATCTTTACGTTGTGGCGAATCCCGGCTATGAGACTATTACCAGACCAATGTTGGGTTATGACGTGGAAAATTACATTGCCACAGTCAGCGGTCTTGATTCCCCATATCTCACGACTGTCAATGGATTGCCAATGTCAAACTTCGAGGAATATACCTTCACTATAGATGAGGCTTGGACTGAGACATTTTTTGCCGATTTCCTCTCTGACACATCCTCTCTGGATTTGAATAGATATAATGACAATAAATCTATAACCCTCGAACGTTCAGTGGCACGCATCGACTACCGCGACAAAGAGCGCAACGACGATGACCCCGACGGCAAGAATCCTCACGAATACAAGATAGGGGAGAGCGGCTACACCGTCAAGATTGTCGGCATGTGCCCCGTGAATGTCAGCAAGAATTTCTATACATTCCGTCATATCTGGGTGAAACCTGAGAGTGGAACCCCATACCTTGACTTCCTCGGTCGCGAGACAAGCACCAACTATTTCCTTGATACCGACAACGATAAGAAACAAGGAAATGGCGCGGATGTGGCTACTAATCCCGATCATTTCATCAATCAGGGTAATGCCGAAAACGCCTATTCTGCCGGATGGGAAAACCTCTTTAAAGCAGACAATACTAATAAATATCCATATAAAGAACCCACAAACGCTGGCGGCACCGACAATTACACCCCCTGGCGTTATCTGTCGGAAAACACGATTGCCGATGCCACGAAGCAATTACGCGGCTACACCACGGCTATCGTATTCCGTGCCGAACTGACCGGAGTGCCGGACACTGACAACGAAACTTTTAAGAACCATACCGACCCGCTGACCCTCAAGTTTAAGGGACGCGAACTGACAGTAACACCTACCACCGATGCCGATGCTCAGGATGGCACCGAGAAAGGTAAATACTACCTATACTACTATCATTTCATCAAGCATAATGATAATAACGACCCGGCAAAGATGGAACCGATGGAGTTCGGAGTGGTTCGCAACAACATATACAAGCTCTCCATCCAGAGTATTTCCGGTTTGCCGAGACCTTACAATCCGGAAGATCCCGACGAACCGACGGAGAGCGAGATCACGATCACCTCGAAAGTGAAGAAATGGATTTATCATAGAATTAACATAGATCTGTAAGCTATTATAACAACACCCCCCAATAAAACCAACATGAATCTTGGAAACAAAATATTAGCCGCTTGTGCATTCGTCGGTATGCTCCTTTCGGGTTGCGCCGATGACTTCACCCCCGGAGATCCGCTCCCCGAGGGTGCGACAGGCGTGACCATATCTATACCGCGACCGCTGACCATCTCCACGCGTGCCGACGGAGACCCCACCACGACTCCCAACGAGAAGGAGATCGCCGCCGGAGAGGGTAAGATCACTTCCGCCAATCTCTATATCTACAAGGTGGATGATAATAATAATGAATCATCCGAGCTTGTAGAGAATGTGGATATAACGCAGAAATTTACCAAGAACAATGGTATCTCTCACAACGAAACAACGGTATACACCCGCGAACTTCAACCGGGAAAATACCGCTTTTACATTCTTGCGAATGTAAAGGGATATGACGTCACTTCGACAGCGGAAACTCTTTCCGGTGAACCAACAGAGATTCAGGTAAAGAACGTTTCAATCAAATTTGACAGCGAAAAGCAGCCGAATTTGAATGATGGTCTTCCGATGGCAGGTAAAGCTGAGGATGTCACCATGGAATCCGGTGGCGAACTGGATGCCACAACCGGAACTGTCACAATAGGCGCAGGTCAGAACGTCAAGCTAAACATCGATCTCACCTTCCTCTGCACAAAAGTGCGCTACACCCTCCTCTTTGACAACACTGACAACACCGGTTTCTCCAATATCTTCTCCACCCCGCTGACCTTCACAAACCTGACAGTCAGCAACTGCGCCGCCGAAACCCCCATCTACGGCCCCTCAACCCAATCCGAAGAAATAACTCCTGAGAAGAAAAGCTTCCCAATCGAAAGCCTGAATCATTATCACTTCCCGGCAGCCGGTTCCACCACTATCGCTGCTGCCGGATCCTCAAATGTCCCTAAAGTCCTTAATGACATTAATGACACAAGAGCCACCACCTCCTCCGATATCGACATAGACAATCTCGGAGCTGAACTCTCCGCCGAAGATCTCAAAAATCCGGAGCTGCATCAGCGAGCTGTCCAAGGCATTCTCTACCTCCCCGAAAACATCTCCGAGGAGGATGCCTCACGCACGACCCTCTCTTTCCTCGCCCAACTCTGCAATGACCCCTCCCGCACATTCAACTACAATATCCCTCTCCCCAACGGCACAACCGACGGCGAGATTGACGGCTCAACAACCACCGGCACCGCTGCCCCCGATCCCGACAACACCCTCGTTCGCGGTCACTACTACGACCTCGTAGCCAGGGTTACCAGCCCCGGCGACTTCGACATCCGCCTCTCCGTCGCCCCTTGGACGCTCCAACAGATCGTCTACACCCTCCACGGTCCCTACTTCCTCCACCTCGACAAAACCGTAATCCCCGTGACAGCCGGCGAGAAGACAAAGATATGGTATGAGTCAAATGCCGAAAGCGTGGAGATTGATGAAGGTTATTCTCCGAAATATAAATTGCAGGATGGAACGGAGGTACCTCTTTATGTTTTGGATAATACTACTTACTCCGATACGCTCATCGTGTCGGTCAATCCATTGGTGGATGCGCAATCGTTGTCAGAAGACGAACGCGCACAATACAATTACTTCCATCTGAAGGCTGGCAATCTTCGCAAGAAGATTGATGTGGAACCACTCCGATTGGATCCCTATCTTGAAGTTGATCCTGTGTTAATCACGATAGATGCCCGTGAACGTATCGCGTCAGGTGTCTATAGCGGTGATATCTCTGTAAATATCCACACCAACCTCCGGAATGTGACAATCACGCTCGGCAATGAGGATGCTTGGAAATATGCAAATTACACCGAAGATGGTAATACGCAGAAGGCATTGTGGCTCACGGATTGGAATAATGTCGAGATTGAATCTAACAAGAATCTTACAATAACAAGCAATAACTCTAAGTTGAATCTGCATTATGCCGGAATCAACAGCGGTTGGGAGTTATGGAAAGAGAAACGTCAGTTGACATTTGATGTGTCAGGCAAGACTGAAAACGGTTATCTTATTTCACGGCAAGTGACAGTTAATATCGTAAACAATATCCAGAATTATACGATACATTTCCGTCCGCCGACAGGCTGGGGTAATCCTCACATCTACGTATATCAATGTCTTGAATTTCCGGCAGGGAGTGCCCTTGCAAATAAACCTGTAGGTGCTGATACAGAAGGTAAGACTGCGGCATTGGAATATTCCTTCACGGGTAAAATCGCATTTAAAGGGTGGAATGTTGGGAGTTATAATAATCCGGACAGATCAACCGGATATGTAAACGGGTTCTATTATTTTACTGACGACAAAATAGGCTCTGGTCCTGCTACTCAATGGGCTCCCGGTCAAGAGGGTTTCAGTAAGCATTATTATGACAATATGGATCTCTGTGAGGAACATCGCGAAAAACTTAAGAAGGTCACTTCGTATGAAGATGGGCAATGTCCTCATTGTATTTTAGGTAATGTTGTGCAATATGGTGAATATAATAGATTAAAAAGTGCTGGTTACAACATGACATGGCCTGGCATTCAAATGAAGAAGGAATCAGATGAATGGTGGTCGTTTGAACTTACCGGTATAGCTACACCGGGTAAGGCATTGATAATGTTTGCCGACGGTCATAATTACAAGCCGGATGAAGGTCATGGTTCTAACGAATATCAAATCAATTACCGCTATCCTACAGTTAGGTCAGATGGTATGCCGGATCCTGGCATCCCTTTGTTTGACTATCCAAATAAGGAGGGATGGTTTGATTTAAGAAATGGAGGGAAACCTCAGTTTACATCTTCTAACCCGGAGGATCGTTCAAGTTCAATTATCTATCGTATTTATTGGTATAAGGATAATGAGAGTAATCCTGATTATAGGGACTATATCCAATATAATGATGGTAAAGGAGGATCTTATGAGATACGTCATTACTCAGGTTCTGAGGAAATAGATGGAGCTGTGAGATACTATTATGATATCACTCTTGATTCCAAAGAAACGAATAGGTTTGTAACCGCTTGCAAACCTGATGGAAATAATTCATATCCGACGTCATGGATGTCTATCGTAAACAATAGAAAAACGGCTTCCTCAGATAAAACGTATAATTATTATTTGATTCTGTATTGATTATGTATAAGAATATAATAATATCATTGCTTATGGTTCTTGGTCTCGCTGCTTGCAGCGATGACCTGGAATTTAAGTCCGGTTCCGTGATTGCTACGGATGGGACAGTGGAACTGACCTTCTCTGTGCCGGAGTTGGAAAAAGTAGCAACTCGTGCGGAAATTGGTGATGAGCTTTCAACTGTATCAGTACTTATCTTTAAGAGTGGTGAGGATAATTCTACACTTTCTCAGGTGGAGTATTTTAAGAAAAGCGATACTTCGCTTAAAGATGATAATAGTATATCGTTTAAACTCGACAAGGATCTTCGTGGAGAATCCGGTCTGCAATTCTATTTCATTGCCAATTATGACGGCACATTTGAGAAGGGTGTCACTACGATTGCATCTTTGAAAGAACTTATTGCGTATAATGCGGTTAGCGAAGATGGGAAGATTGTCATGAGTGCCAAGTCAGACCTGAAAACGCTCATATCAAAAGATGTGACATTGATTAGAAATGTTGCCTATATCACTGTGACGGGATGCACCGATATTAATGATAATTTGGAGATTGATGAATCTGTGAAATATCCATTCTGTGTGTATGGAGATGCAGTGCTGGGCAGTCTGCTTGCCGGAACTGAAACAATATTGGGCGCGCCCTCCAGCATTAGTAGTTTTGATGACGATTTGTCTGATTCAAATGGTAAATATTTGCGTCCGACAGATAATAAAAATAATGAAAAGAAAAAGGCCTTTATAATTGTCAAGGCTGAATATAATTCTAAAAGCTATTTCTACCGACTTGATTTCAATATTAAGTCAGAAGATGGTGAGAGTGTGAATATTTTGGATATAAACCCGAATCATTGGTATCAGGTTATGATTAAGGGTGTGAACGGTCCCGGATATGCCACTCCTGAAGAGGCATCTAAGAATCCGTCTCCTTACTTGGAATACAAAATCCATGACCATTCTCCGGCAATCTTCAACATGATTTCGGATGGCATCCGTGAACTCGGTGTCACTCATGAGATAGTATATTCCAATGGTGTTTCCGTTGATAGTGATACTGATACATGGCGTTATCTGTATGTCAAACTATATTCCAAAGCGGATGAAGCAGAGGAAGCTGTTAAAAATTTAACCATTACATCTGATTCGGAATGGCTGTCTGTCGGAGAGCGGGAAGAGGTGAATGATTCTGAGATGTTGGAAATAGAAGATGGTGGCAGTATCCCGGTTGTAGGTGGAAGCGGGGACTCAGATGACTGTAATAATAAGGGTACTGTCTATAAATGCCCTGTCAAGTTTAATAAGACATCAGATCTCGGCACACTCCAAGGGGAGATTACCGTGACTTGGATGGGATTGACCCGCACAGTCCCCGTAACTTGGAAACGAGAGTTTAAAGGTACAGACTTATGTAAGGTAACTCTTACCATATATGATGCGGATAAGAATCAACAGTTTAAGACTGAACAATATTGGGATTTCTTAGCAGGAAATCCTGTTGAAGATGGCGTGAGCTTGTTCGGCACTGATGAGAAAGCCAATAATGGCAAAGTACGTAATCAGGGTCTTCATTTCCCGGTGATGTATGGTGAACCGGGTAAAACAGTCGATTCTAAAGCGGAGGCTCGTTGGTATTATGAATATACGATTACGTTTACGGAGGCATCTTTGACATCTGCGGAATATGACTGGGCACTTAATGTGACCGGGGATAATACAATTAAGCAGTATGTTAAAATAGAGGGAGCCTCATCCGGTACCCACGCATCTGAAGGTGGCTCATGGTCGGTGACAATCACTCGTCCCGGTAATGCATTAGGGACTGATGGCTCTGACGGAAATGCAGATAATGACTATACTTATGGAGTGGGTTCTCTTGAATTGACAATTACGCCTAACGGGGAAACGGTTAATAATCGCCTTAGCTCCAAATATACGATAGATCTGTATCATACCGGATTCTTCCACAAGAGCAGTGAGATCCATCGTGTGGATGCCGATAAGGATAGTCAGAATTATTACTACTATGAGGTTGTGCCAATTATGGGTGCTACCCGTATGCGCTATTGGCTTGACCGAAATCTCGGTGCCAAGTCTGCGGAATTATATATAGAATCAAGTGATGGTTCGGCTTACTATGGTAATAAGGAGGCAGCCGGTGGGTATTATAAAGTAGCGAAATATCTTGAAAATGAGCATAAGGATCCGGAGATGTATGATACATCGGAAGACCAAAAAGACCGAGTCTCTCCTCCTGGCTACAGGGTGCCGAAACAGAAAGTGTGGAATGCGTTGAGAAATTCACCAAACTTCGATACAAATTCTGTGGGAAGTTACTATAATGCTTGCTACAGATCATCTGTCGGTAATGTCTATTTCCCGAAAGCTCGTTATAAGGAGAATAATTCTGATAATGGTGAGTCGCGTGCCGGATATTACTGGACACAGACTGCATCTTCCGGTACAGAGAAACAGGAGATAGGACGATGGTTGAAATCATTGTGTATCTCCGGTAATGCCTCGTCATATATAAATGGAAATGTCCAGACTTACGCCATGTCGGTAAGATGTATCAACGACATTGACGACAGTGGAGACCTGCATCGCACATCATTCAACGTATCAGGTGCAACTCATGTCTATCTTTACACCGAGAATAAAGATGGCACTCGTGTGGCAGTGACAAACTGGCCCGGCAAATATATCGGTGATTACAACACGATGAAAAACGGCTGGTTCAACTTCTCATACGAATCAGATAACATCCCGGCAGAAGACTTCTATGTGATATTCAACTACCTCGATAAAGACGGAAAAATTCATACCTTCTCAAAAGGCAGTAACAACACAACATCCGTTTCAACAGATATTTCAGTCAATGATGCTACTGGTTGGAGAGTTGTAGGAGATGTCGATGGAAACTTGAGAGAATCAGGAACCGATGAGGATATTGTTGGTATTCCTACAGCAACAGAATATTGGTGGAAGTGTAATGTTGAAAGTAAAACAGTATATTGCTACGCATCTTTTGTTCCCAGATACCGTATTTATTGGCCTATAGAAAAAGGTAACCAACTTTCAATTTACACATCTGACAAGAGCTTTGATTCTGAGGTACAAAATGGAAATGTTTCCGGTGTCAGAGGATATTATAGATTGGAAGTTGAAATCCCATCTTCTGAAAAGGACAAGATTATTAATATTTGGAATACTAATTATGGTGATAAGCAATTAGGTACTTTAATTCGGGTTTTCAATGAGATGGATGATCACAAGGTTAGATGTGCTTATCTTGACAAAAATGGTAATGTTTATTCAGGCAAACCGGAAGGAATGACAGATCAAAAATTCTTTGTTGGTGAAAAGTTACGTTTCAGATGGAAAAAATCTGCCGCAGATAAAATTCACGTTTGGCAAGTTGATGCATCTGCTTTTACCACATGGCCAGGAAATCGAAATGGAGAAGATGGAGAGTATTATTATTTGGACGTGACTGTTTCCATGCTATGTTCTGAGATTGGTTATATAAGAACAAATAATGGTCAAAAACAAGATGGGGAAGGTGTAATGTGTAACTTTAATAAATTTGTGTATGATTCAAGTTTGGATAGGTATGTACTCACAATAAATTGAATCAATACCTTCTGATTACGATACATACTTTATAAGTTTGTTGATGTAAGGTCTTTTGGGTAAGGTATTAATACAGGTAAGGTTTATGCGAATCTATAATGAAAGTCAGTAAGTAATTAATATAATTAGTTTAAATTTGTAAGCAAGGCGACTGCCGGGGCTGTGAAGCTCCGGCAGTCTGTATTTTAGTGGTGACGATGGAATGTTGTCGGTCAGGCGTGCTGCATGTAGCGTTTCAGAAGGAATGTGCAGTAATAGGGGATTTCCCCACCTGTCTGGCACCGTTTACAAGTAGTGGTTTTCGGTTGGGATTTCTCTTCCAATCATCAAGGAATTTGTCGATTTTTCTTCGTAGATACATAAGATGATGATAATTAATAAAATAATGCGCTAAATCCTAAAATTAGAGCCTAAAAACACCATTTAGACCCTAAAATTAGAGCCTAAAAGTGCCGTTCCAACCCTAAAATTAGAGCCTTCGCACAAAATTAAACAAAAAAATCGCACGAAGAAACAAAAGAATAAAAAATCGCACAAAGAAACAAAAGAATAAAAAGAAATAATAAAATTTTCTTTCTTTTCTTTTATTTCTTCGTGCGCCCTCTCGTGCGAATTAAAAAAATCTCCGTGTGCTCCGTGTTCTTTGTGGTACATACCCGCGAGAGTCCTTTGTGTGGATCAGCGGGATTGACGGAGGAGAGCTTCCAGATAATAGTAGTCGGCGTAGTTGAGAGGTACGTCAATCTCACTGCCGGCAGGGTGATGACCGATGCTGTGGTCAAGTATGAAACCGTATTTCTCACCTTGCGGTATGCGGTAGGAAGCGGTCAACGTGTCGAGGATAGAGTCGGCATAGCTGCGGTAACGGGTTGCCTTCTCCGGACTCATCCATTCGCTGAGCATATACAGACCGGATGCCATTATCGCCGCTGCCGAAGCATCGCGTGCCACTCCCGCCACAGGGTCGGACGTGCGCACATCCTTCACCTCCGGAGCCTTCATGTCCCAATAGGGGATATGGTCGGAGGGCATGTTGGGAAGCGACATGATGAAATCGGCTATACGTTCACTCCGGTTGAGATAACGATGGTCGCCCGTGTACTTATAGCATTGCGCAAAACCATATAAGCCCCACGCCTGACCACGGCTCCAGAATGAATCGTCGGAATATCCCTGTGCCGTGCATTTCATCCTCACATCACCCGTGGCAGGATCATAGTCAACAACATGATACGATGAATAATCATCGCGGAAATGGTTGGCGAGGGTAGTGTCGGCATGTTTCACGGCAATATCCCGATATATTGGATCGCCGGTGAGGATAGAGGCTTGGAACAGCATCTCCAGATTCATCATATTGTCGATGATCACAGGGAATTTCCATTTGTCGGCATTATGATTCCATGAACGCCCCGGTATCATCTGTGCATACTTCAGATTGGGGTTCATGCGTGTTTTCTTGTCGAGAAACCAAGTGCGGATAAGTGAGGTGGCTTTCTTTGCATACCGTTCGTCGCCGGTGAAGAAATAGGCGAGGGAGAGGGCCTTTATCCTTGCGGCGGTGTCGCCGAGACGGTTGCGGTCAAGGCTGTTGATCTCCGGATTGGATATGCCGTCGCGGTTGACGTAGGGGAGACCGTCGGATTTTGTGGAGTCGGGTCAGAAATAGCGTGCCTGACTGAGATAATCGTGTCGGTCGCCGCTTGCCGCCACCTTCGTCTTGTCCATCACTGATAGCGGCACGGCATCAAGTAGAGCGTCAGCCTCTTTGATGAGAAGAGAGAGGTATTCAGTATAGAATGGCGATCCGATATTCTCCTTCACCCGGTCAAGATGCGACTTATCCCATGTCTGAGCGGATATTTGAAGAACGGCTGCCGCGAAAATCGGCAATAATATGTTGCGTTTCATAATTTTATGAGTTTGATGGAATTTAATAATCTCTTACCCTCTATGACATTCAGATTCACGATAATGCCGTCGTTGGAAGAGGAGTTTATGATATACTTCTTGCGGAGAGCGAATTTATGACCATTCTGTGCTGCCGGAGCAAAATGATGATGCAGCATCTTGCCGTTGACAGAGATGTCGAATGAATTGGAGTTCTTGCCAGTTCCTCCGATGCGTCCCCAGCTTCCGGGGGTGTATATACGGTCAGCCACCCACGTCAGACCGCTTTCAGGGGAAGTGTAGCTGCAATTGCTGCCTACGTTTACAGCCAATTCCAGCCCGTTAAGGTTGTCGGTGGTCAGGTGTTCGGGTATTTATTTTTTAAGAAGTTGCCTGAACTTATCCATAAATCAGGAATAAGTCCAGGCAACTTCATTAAATATCAACCGATACGGAATCGGTCAATTGCGATTATTATTCCACTGTGAATCCTGCTTTTGTGCGTATGTCGGCTGATGATGCGCCGATGAGAACCTCGAATGCTCCCGGTTCGCACACCCATTCATGACGGTCGGCATCAAAGAAACTGAGATCATCCTTTGAGATGGTGAATGTGGCGGTCTTTGTCTCGCCCGGAGCAAGCGCAAGTTTCTTGAAACCTTTCAACTCCTTCACCGGACGGTCAACGGATGATTTCGGATCGGAGATATAAAGTTCCACGATCTCGCTGCCGGCACGGTCGCCGGAGTTGGTGACGGGCACCGTGACGGTAAACACATCGTTGAGTCCACCCTTCTTCTTGTCGACAGATGCGTCGCCGTAGGTGAAGGTGGTGTAGCTGAGTCCATGACCGAAGGGGAATGTCGGTTTCAGTTTATTTTTGTCGATGAAACGGTAGCCCACATAGATACCCTCATTATAGGGCATGTCGAAGATGTCGTTGCCAAACTTATCCTTTGCAGGTGTGCCGGGGTATTCACCCATCTTGTGGGCACCGCATTGCATCAGGTTGGCGTAGTATGTGTAGGGGAGTTTACCGCTCGGATTGACATCACCGCTTATCACGTCGGCGATAGTGTTTCCTGTCTCGTTGCCGAGATACCACGCCTGAAGAATAGCGGGCACCTTGTTGACCCACGGCATTGCCACGCCTGTGCCGCTGATGTTGACTACCACAAGATTCTTGTTGACCTTTGCAAGAGCCTCGATGAGTTCGTTCTGCTCGTAGGGGAGATTCATGGAGAGACGGTCGGAATCTTCCGCATCATTATGGTCTGCCTTGTTAAGACCACCGAAATAGAGCACTACATCCGCATTTCTTGCAGCGTTGACAGCCGCTTCCCTCAGTTCCTCTACAGAACGGAAGTCGCGGAGATCCTGGTTTGTCCTCACGCCATTGTATTCGCCGAGAGTATCGCCCACGTATCCGCGTTCGTATACAATCTCGAAATCCTTGCCGAGACGGTTTTTAAGACCCTGGAGCGGAGTTATCTCGTAAGCAGCCTTGAGAGAGGAGCTGCCGCCGCCGACAGTCATCATCTTTATTGCATTCTCTCCGATCACGGCTATCTTCTTTACCTTCGCGGGATCCAACGGAAGGATATTCCCCTTGTTCTTCAGAAGCACGATACCCTCGCCGCCTATCTGACGGCATGCAGCCTTGTGTTCGTCGCTACCCATCGAGCCCCACGGACGGTTGCGGTTCATAGTCGTGCGGAAAGTGAGTCGAAGCACGCGACGCACCTTGTCGTTAAGTTCATCTTCAGAGAATTTCCCCGATTTGATGCCGTTGAGATACGGATTGGCAAGCCAATAGTTGTCGTAGGCGTTGGAGACACCGTTGGTCAGACCGTTGGTCCAGCTTCCGAACTCCATGTCGAGACCACCCTTCACGGCTGTCTCCGTATCATGAACGGCACCCCAGTCGGATATGACGGCACCATCCCAGCCCCATTCCCCTTTGAGAATGTCGTTCATGAGGATGGGGTTATAGCTTGCATGTTCGCCACGGAATAGATTGTAGCCGCCCATGAAGCTCCATGCGTCGCCGTCGGTAGCCGCCATCTTGAAGGCGGGGAGATATATCTCGTAGAGTGTGCGGTCGTCTACTATCGGGTTTGACGTGTGGCGGTTGATCTCGTTGTTGTTGAGCGCGAAATGCTTCACGCAGACAGCCACACCGTTTGACTGTACACCCTTGACGTATTCCGTAGCCATCTTGCCGGATAGGAAGGGGTCTTCACCCATGTATTCGAAGTTACGTCCGCAGAGAGGGGTGCGGTAGATGTTGATGCCCGGACCGAGAAGCACTGCCTTGTTGCGGAAACGTGCCTCCTCACCGATGCTTTTGCCGTAGAGAGCTGCCATTTCTGGATTCCATGTGGCAGCGAGGCATGTGAGGGATGGGAATGCCGTGCAGGAGTCGTTGGTCCATGACGCCTGTTCCCATTCGTCCCAGAGCACTTCCGGACGAACGCCCATCGGACCGTCGGTACACCATAGTTCGGCGATACCGAGACGCGGCACGCCCGGCGCACTGAATTTCGATTGGGCATGGATTATGTCGATTTTCTCCTGGAGGGTCATGCGCGAAAGTGCATCTTCCACTCGCTCCTCAAGAGGTTTGCTGTCGTCAAGATATACGGGCACTGATGCGTTTATCACGCCGGCACTGCATATAATCAGGGATGAGATGAATAATTTGGAAAGTTTCATGATAATGTGGATTGTGTTTGCCAAGGTAATGGCGGAGTTTATTGGGTTCCTGTTGCAAAGATAGTAAAATTTGTTGAAGTTCAATTATTTTTCACCTTCGTTTTGAATATGAAAAAAATAAATAACACCGACGGCAAAGTCATTATTCTGGCGATGCCGTCGGTCAATCCAAATTTACCTACTTTACCTTAAAAAACATGATCTAAATTATACTTATAGCTTCACCATATCGATTGTGCCTGCTGCTACGCCTGCCGTAAGATCTACGGTGATGCGGTAAGTGGCACCCTCTTCAAGGTTCACACCGTCGGCAAGTTCGAGATTGCCGGAGTCTTTCAACAGAGAGCTTGCGCCTTCTGTCAGCGTGAGTGCGTTGTCGCCGCTCAGCTCACCGCCCCAGCCATCCTGAAGGAAGAACTTGAAGCTTAGATAGTCAGTGCGGATACGCATACCTACGGAAGAGCCTTTCTCCGGACCTGCCACGCCTGTAAACTGATATACATTAGGAGCGATCTGAGCCATGCAGTATGCTGCGCCGGGATTCCAGCCGAACTGGGAGTCCATGCTGGGAGAGGCGACACCCCATCCCATCAGCCATATTGCGCCGCCGTTATCAAATGTTGCCTCCTCGCCGCCATACATCATGATTGCGGAGATTGTCTTGGAAGCCTTGTTGATCTTCACCTTATAGTCTGAGCTAATCACGTTCACCTTGAAATCATTGGCATCCTCATCAAAGATGAAGTAGTCTGGGTCGGCATAATATTCATCAAGACCGGAAAGACCGTTCACGTTGAGATAGTCGCCTTGGGAGAGAGTCACGGTGCCTTCGTAGTAGCTGTTGTCGGAGGTGGTGAGCTTTGTGCCCGCCACGCTTACCGGTTTCTCCTCGAAAGCCTGTTCGCCGCAATCCTCTACGGAGAGTACGCCGGCAGTGATTCCGGCAGAGAGGTCGATTGTGAAACGATACACATGGTTTGCGGAGAGTGTTTCCCCTTCAGCGAGATAGAGGTTGCCGTTGTCGTGGCCACTGGTTCCGTCGCCCACTTTCACAATGTCGCTTGTGGAGGTCAGTGCGTCGCCGCCAAATTCGCCTCCCCAGCCCATCTGATGGAAGAACTTGAAGTTGATTCCGTCGGTGGAGATTGTCTGTCCGCCTACGAAAGTGATCTGATATCTCTTGTCGCCCATCGGAGCCATACAGAGAGCGTTCTCGGTGGTCCAACCCACTTCGCTGGAGTCTACGGATGGTTTGCCGACGTTGTTGCCGATTACCCATACTGCGCCAGTGCCGTCGTCAGCGAGTTTCGCAGGGTCGTTGCCGTTGAGCAGATATACGCGGAAATATTGCTTCTGAAGGTCGGCAATCACGCGGTAGCTTCCGGAAGCCGGGAGGAACGTGAGATTGCCGTTGTCCTCCTTCTTGAAGAAGTCGGGATCTATCCACCAGTCGGCGAAATTGGGGAATCCGGCGGGGGTGATGGTCTGTCCCTGTGTGAGCTTGATGTCTGCCTGAGCATGAGTATCGTCGGTCGATTCAAACTGCATGTCGTTAAACATAAGTTTGGTGAACGGACTTCCCTCAAATGAGAAAGTGTTGAAACTTACGGTGTATTTCCCCGGATTTGAGTTGGAGAACGGGATAGCGGATTCAGCACCTACGGATATCGCGCTGTTGGCATATCCGAATGTGAGTTCGTTGCCGTTCTCGCCATATTTGGGAGCCTTGATGAAGCCTTTCAGCTCCTGGGGGAGTCGCTCGGTGAAGGCATACACGTATTTCTCCTGTTTCTCCATCTTATACTCTGTGCCGTCCTCAGCCACGAAAGTGAGGGAAGGGTAGTCGGGATGGGTTATCTTCACCTCATATTCCATGCTGTTTTTGGTGAAGTTGATGTTCTGGAGCGTGAGAATGAGTGTTGCGCGTCCGTCGGGGATGTTTGCCAAGTATGGCACGTAGACAGCCCCTTCGTAATCCTCACCATTCTTTTTTGTACGGATCACCTTCTCGCTCACCATCTCGTCGCCGAAATAAAGCTGTGCGCGGAGTGTGGATAGAGGCACTTCCGAGTCGGAGGCATTGATGGTGAAGCGTAGACTGTCGCCGAAGCAGGCTGTCCCCAGATCGGTCTTCACGCCCATTGTGGGATTACCCTTACTCCAATCATCGTCGTTGCAGGCTGTCAGCGAGGCGATACCAGCCATTGCGAGAAATGCATATTTTATAGTTTTCATGCTGATTTTCTTGTTAGGATTTTGAAGATTACTTACTGAAGTTTCGCAAGCTGCACTTCAGTGGTTTAAAGTTTATAGTTTAAGGTTTAAGATTCACAAAAATCCACGAATCTTTTCATTATATAAAATTTAATGATCATAAACCATAAACATTAAACCTTAAATTACTTAGTTCCAAGCATACGACACTGCACTCTTGGCGGGCACTGTAGTGGAGAAGTGGTGTTCGCCATCCTCTATCGTCACGTTGATAGCCATTGAGTTGTTGTTGCTCATCACGAGGGCGTATGAGCCGTCGGTATTCTTGAATGCGGAGTAAGTCAGACCGTTTGCGGAGAATCCCTTTGTGCCGATGCGCACTGCGTCGGGTTTCACGACGCTACTCATGTGGGCGATGATGTAGTAATGGGAGTTCTTGGTCAGGGTGGTGTAGTCCTTGTTGATGTCAACTGCACCGAAGCAGGTTGCACATCCGCCGGGACGGTACGGACCACGGTCTTCGTCAAGCATGAGGTTCCACACGATCACGCCCTTGCACCAGCGGTTGACAGTGCCGAGAGCCACCTGCTCCATGTCGTCGAGAAGACGGGCGTTGAGGTCGCGTCCGTTGTTCCACGTGCCGATTGAAGTCTCGGTGAACACGAGATCCATACCCGGAGTGGCGTTATGCACGGATATAAGCTCCTCCTTGTCTCCGCCGTAGTTGTGGTAGGCTGCGCCGTCAAGATATTCGGCAGCCTCCTCGTCGGCATAGATATTGGTGGGGTAGCTCTTCTGCGAGGGGATGTTGTCGTAGTTGTAGTTATGGTCGAAGGCGTAGATCTTCACGTCAAGACCTGCTTTCTTGAAAGCAGGACCGAGACCATTCTTCACGAAGTCGCGTTCCTCCTCCCAGCTCATGTAGCAGGATGCGGAGTTGCCACGGTTGAGCGGTTCGTTCTGGGGAGTGACGGAGAAAATCTTGATTCCGTTCTGGGCGAAAGCCTGCACCCATTTTGCGAAATACGTGCCGTAATCCTGATAATATTTGGGATTGAGCTGACCGGAAGTCCAACTGTCAAACTTCTCGAGAGATTCAAGGTCTTTCACCTTCATCCATTTCGGGGGAGTCCAGGGGGTGCCCATTATCTTCAGGCTGGGGTTAACTGCGAGAATCTCCTTGAGGATAGGTATCACGTATTTTGTCTCCTCGTCAGTGAGTGCGAAATTCTCGATACCCTCCTTGTCGCAGCAGGTGTATTCGCTGAGAGAGAAGTCGGAGCAGCCGATTGAGATTCTGACGTAGCTGAAACCGTAGCCGTTGATGGGGTCAAACGTCATTT
This sequence comes from Lepagella muris, assembly GCF_004793975.1. Classification (NCBI taxonomy): domain Bacteria; kingdom Pseudomonadati; phylum Bacteroidota; class Bacteroidia; order Bacteroidales; family Muribaculaceae; genus Lepagella; species Lepagella muris. The sequence goes on along the minus strand of NZ_SRYB01000016.1, from coordinate 27,106 downwards.
CGAGGAATGCCTTCCTGTCTTCTGGCTTCATCTGCATGAGGTTGAAGCAGGTGGAGCCGGTCACAGCCACACCGAAGCCGTCCATTGTCTGATATTCCTGATCGGGGAGGAGTGTGATGCAGGAGGGCGACATGTTGTCCTTCTTGCTGAAGGGGAGCCATGATTCGGTGAGATCTTTCGCACGGTTGGTGGTCGTGGTGATCATTCTGACGTCAGTGCCTTCCTCCGGTGCCGGATCGGGAGTGGGCTGAGGACCTATTTTTACGCTGTTGTCGCATGAGCACATGCCGAGCGAAGTGAGAGAGATGACTGAGGCGAAGAGGATTTTATAATTATTCATGATTTTTCAGATTTTGCGATGATTTTAAATATTGAGGTTAATGCGGCTTCATCAATAGCCGGGGTTCTGCACGAGATTGTCGTTGGAGTCAAGCACTGACTGCGGGATGGGCAGACGGTAGGAGTTCTGCGTGAAGGGGGTCTTCTGGGCATGGCGTCCGCTATCCTTAGCGAAGACTGCGTTCATTACTTCCTCCACCTTGTCGAGACGCACGAGGTCAAACCAGCGTTCACCCTCGAAGGCAAGCTCAAGACGACGCTCCTTCAGGTAGGCATTAAGCATGGATTCCTTGTTGGCGCGTGCCGACTGGGGAAGCTTGTTGAGTCCGGCACGTTCGCGTATGCGGTCAATGATGTCGGCAGCTGCACTGAGGTTCTGGCTCTCACCCATGATGTATGCCTCAGCTTTCAGGAGAAGGATGTCGGCATAACGGTATTTGATGTTGGAGATGTAGGCAGAACGGCATTTGTACATGAATGCGTAGTTGTCGGAGGGGTAGTAGTTGCTCCATCCACATTCGTAGAACACGATGCTCTCGTTTTTGCGGATCTTGTCGCCCTCGGCATCGAATGCATTGATGAGGTCGCGTGAAGGAGTCACCCATTTTGCCCATGTGAAGGAATAGTCCCAATTTTCAAGGGTACGTCCATACATCCATGATTCCCAGTTGCCTGAACCGGAAGGGTATTGCACCTCAAAGATAGACTCTTTCGTGTTGAGCTCGAGAGGCATTGCAGTGAATCCATCCTTTACCGCACCATCCACACCGTAGAGGTGGGTATAGTCGTCGATGAGGTCGTATCCGTCGGCTGCAAGTTCATCAGCATATTTGATCACCTTGGAATAGTCGCGGAGAGGTTTCTCGGCATACACCTTGCAGAGAAGAGCCTTTGCCAATCCTTTGGAGAATATGGTCTTGTCGCCCTTTGCATCGGGAGCATATTTCACGGCTTCAAGAAGATCCTCTTCGATAGCCTGATAAGCCTCCAATTCCGTGTTCTGTGCAGGGAAATATGCATGGTAGGAGTCTTCGATATTGTCGGCAGTGATATTTCCGGCTACTGTCTTGATTACCGGTATATCTCCCCACATTCTCACCATGTCAAACCAGATCATGGCGCGGTAGATCATCGCCTGTGCCCTATAGGTGTTCACCTCCGAGTCGCTGAGGCTTCCGTCAGCCACCTTATCGATGTTTACGATAAGTTTTGTGGCGTATGCGGCATCCTCCATGAAACGGTTCCAGTCACGGGCAACTACAGAGTTAGATCCCTCGATGGAGTTGTCTTCGTATGGCTGTACCTCGGCACCGGTGGTTCCGGCGTATGCGTTGTCGGAGTGACATTCCGCGATGAGGAGTTTGTCAAGATGCCAGTGTTCCTGACGGTCGCGGAGCTTGCCCTGATACATGGTGGTCATGTAGCTCTCTACAGAGGCGCGGTTGGGGAAGACAATCTCCTCCTTGTCTTCGGTGATTCCTTCTGTCACGTCGGAATAGTCCGACACGGGATCATATTGTGTGGAGCATCCTGTAAACATGCCCGCAGCGGCAATGATGCCTGAAATATATAGCTTTTTCATTTAGATTCGAAATTAAAAGGTTACGTTAAGACCGATTACATAGCTTCTGCACTGAGGATATGTGCCCCAGTCGATTCCCTGAACGGCACCGCTGTTGCCCCACTGGTTAACCTCCGGGTCGAAGCCCTTGTACTTGGTGAAAGTGTAGACGTTGGATGCAGTGAAGTAAGGCTGTATCTTGGAGATGCCGATCTTATCCATCCATTTGCCGGAGATGTTGTATGACAGGGAGATATCCTTGATACGCAGATAGCTGCCGTCTTCCACGAAATATGTGGAGTTCTTCATGTCGTAGCCTGCCTTAGGCACGTCGGTGATCTGTCCGGGTATTCTCCAGCGGTTGAGCACGCGTGTGGTCTGGTTTTTGCCGTCATACATACCCTCTGTCTCCATTCTTGAAGCATTGAAGATGTCGTTGCCGTAAGAACCCTGAAGGAAGATGCTCAGGTTGAACCCTTTCCAAGAGAATGAGTTGGTCATGCCGTAAGTGAAGTCGGGGTTCGGGTCGCCGATATATGTACGGTCGGAAGATGAGATACGTTCGTCGCCGTTGAGGTCGCGATACATGAGCTCGCCGGTTTCTGGGTCAACACCGTCGCTTATGTAGCCGTAGAATCCGCCGAGCGGACGTCCCGGCTCGTTGCGTACAACGTTCTCGTTGACGTAATCAGACGTCTTGGCATCTGTATATATCTTCTGGAGTGAGAGCTTGGTGAGTTTGTTGCGGTTGAACGACATGTTGAACTCTGTGTCCCAAGTGAAATCACCCTGGAAGTTGTGTGACGTGATTGAGAACTCGAAACCTTTGTTGACCATCTCGCCTTCGTTTCGCTGGATTGAGCTTGCAGCGGCAGCACCGGCGGGAAGCGACACCCACATAAGCATGTCGGTGGTTTTCTTATAATAGTAGTCGGCAGCGAGGTTCAGTCGGCTGTTGAGCACCGAGAAGTCTACACCGATACCCCATTGTGTGGTGGTTTCCCAAGTGAGGTCGGTTGTGCGGAGGTTTGCCTGTGTGATTGTGGGCACTGCATTCTCCTTACCCTCCTCATACCAGGGCACACGGTTTATGTTGTATCTCTGGAGATAAGCGTAGTCGCCGATACCACCCTGGTTGCCGGTCTTACCCCAGCCGCCACGCAGCTTGAGATCGCTGATCCAGTTGATGTTCTCCATAAATGACTCCTGATTCACGCGCCAAGCGGCAGAAACTGACGGGAATGCTTTCCAGCGATGGTCGGGATGAAGTTTTGAAGAACCGTCGTAACGGATGTTGGCAGTGAGGAGGTAGCGTGAGTCATAGTTGTATGCCACGCGTCCGAGATATGACATGATCGCCCATTCTGAAGCTGCTGAACCAGCACCGCCGAGACCGATCTTGTTGGCTGCGTTAAGAGTCTGGATCTTGTCGTCGCGGTAGTGGGATCCGCTGATATAGCTGTTGCGGTAGTCAGAGTCTGTCCAGGATGAACCAGCCATGATGTCAAGACCATGTTTGCCAAACTCATGTTTCCAGTTGAGGATGTTATCCCAAGTGAGGACGGTGTTCTGGTTTCTGTTGTCGCTACCTTCTCCATACTGCTCGCGTCCGCGAGTGGTGGTGACAGGATCAAGGAATGTGGTGTTGAGCGCGTTACGGCGGTCAAGAGTGAATTTGCTCTGGAGAGTCAGACCGGGAATGAACGTGAAGAGAAGTTCGCCTGATGCGATGATACGGTTCTCGCGGTCGCGGTTGTATTTCTGGCGGGCGATGTTCTCCACCGGATGCTGGAGGTTGACGCCGTAGAAATTGTTGTAGTACTGCTCCGGCTTTTCAGGATCCCAGATGGGGGCGTAGGTAGGGGTGTTGATAGTGGACAGGATTACACCGCCACGGCTTGCCCCCGTGCCCATTGCGCCGCCCCCGTTTGAGGAATAGTCAGAGTAAGATACATTGGTTTTGGCTGTAAGCCATTTATAGAGCTCGCTTTCCACATTCATGCGGAAGTTGTATCGCTGATAGAATGACGCTTTGATGATACCGCCGTCGCGCTGGTAGCCGCCGGAGAAGAAGTATTTGAGCTTTTCGGTGGCTTGCGATATGCTGACGTTGTAGTTCTGTGTGGATCCGGTGCGGAATGTCTCGTCCTGCCAGTCGGTCATGTCGGAAAGTCCGTCGGGCACAGCCACTAGTCCGATCTCATCCTGAAGCTCCTTATATTGCATATAGTTGAGCACGTCGATTTTCTTCACTACGCGTGTGAAACCGCCCTGTATGTTGAGGGATACCTGTGCCTTGCCTGATGATGCATGTTTTGTGGAGATGAGGATCACACCGTTTGCACCACGCGAACCGTAGATTGCAGCGGCGGAAGCATCCTTTAGGATCTGCATGCTCTCGATGTCGTTGGGCGCGAGGAAGCTGATGTTGTCAACGGGCACTCCGTCCACTACATAAAGAGGGTCGTTGGAGCCGTTCATTGACGTGGTGCCTCTGACGCGGATTGTCATGCCGCCGCCGGGTGCGCCGTTGGGTGATGAAACCGCGATACCTGCAGCCTTACCTTGAAGAGCCTGGGCTGCGGAGATGATCGGACGGTTGTCGATATCCTTTCCGCCTACTGTGGAGACGGCTGTGGTGAGGTCTTTGCGTTTCACTGTGCCGTAGCCGATCACCACAACTTCCTCAAGATTCTCGCTGTCGTCGTCAAGCACGACTTTCATGTCGGCAGCGGCGGCAAGCTCTTTTGTAATGCAGCCTACGTATGAGAATACGAGAGTGGAGCCCTGTGGCACCTGGAGGGTAAATCCGCCGTCGATGTCGGTCACGGTGCCTACACCCGGATTCCCTTTTACTCCGACGGTAACTCCGATAAGCGGTTCGTCGCTTTTGTCTGTCACGGTTCCTGATGCCTTGAAGTCGGCGGCAAATGCCGAGAAGCCACTTGAGAACACCATGACCAATAATAAAGCTAATGGTAGAAGATTAAACTTCGCTTTCATGATTTGTGGTTTGTTAATGAGTTTTATGGTTTTTCCTGTTTATAGTGAATTGACCATCGGAATTAGAATGGACCCGGTCGGTCAGCGTAATGCCGAATCCATTGCTAATTCCGATGGTGCAAAATTATGATAAAAAGATTAGGGTTGTATGCCGGAGTAAATGAGTGAGGTAAACTCTGTTTATTTGTAAGATAGTGATAATTAATGTAATGATAGTTGTCGGATAATCTAAAAAAGTAAGTGTGAGATACGCTTATGGCAACCGTCGATGAGCATTTCAAGAGGGTCGTTCCATGAATTTTCCAAGCGTCCTGACAGTCTCAGCGAAGTTTTCCTTCGGTATTATCGCCTTGTTGCGCACGCGGAAGCGGTTGTTGTAGACTGTCTGTGGAGAGCAGTGTAGAAACTCTGCAATCTTCACGCTGTCGGTAATTCCGAGTCTGACGAGGGCATAGATTCTCAACTCTGTGTTGAGCAGCTCGCCCTCCTTCGTCGTGATCTGCTTGTCGGGTTGCAGGAGAGAATTGAAGTCCTTGACGAAATCCGGATATATGTGGAGGAATACGGAATCAAAGCTGTTGTAGAAATCCTTCAGCTCATCCTTCATGAAATTTGAATCAGACGTACATTCCTCGATAGCCTTATATTTGCGGGTGACAGCCTTCACGTGTATGCTCTTGCGGAACTCCTCCAGTTTGCGGATATAGTTTGAGCATATCGTGAAAATATATCCGATATACTCCTCCTTGACGTAGTTCGCCTCGTTCAGTTCATCATTCTTTGCGATCAGGCTTTGGTTGAGTTCCTGCAATTTTCCATTCGCTTCGGCAAGCTGCGACTGAGCGGTGGAGAGCTGCTCGAGATGCTGGTTTAGCCTCTTGTTTGCCTCGTCAAGATTGGAGCGTTGTCTCTTCAGACGTTTGTTCTGAATGATGATTATGGTGACGGTGGCGATGAGTATCACTGCCAGAATGCACACCAACGTCAGGAAAATCCTGATCCGTTTCTCCTGCATCCTGTTGCGCTCCTGATATGCGAGATTTATCTTGTCGATAGTCTTTGTTATCGACAGTATACGCACTCGGTTAGGGAAATCACGAGCTTGGTTAAGGCTATAGTTTATGAACGTATAGGCATGGTCGATCTGCTTCTCCTCAAACATAATCTTTGCAAGCTCTTCAAGCGATGCAATCTCGGCATTGGCGGTTTTCACGTCAATGATGGATGAAATCACCATAAACTTCTTGAAATTCTCCTTGTCGCCCTGCCATTCATATAGCTTCGACAGGATATAGGCATCCTTTGCATCACGTCGGGAGTTTAGCTTGGAAGAGGCGAGACGTTCCCTGAGAGCCGGAATCAATGAAGGGTCAGTCTTGTCGGTGCCGAGAATATCCCATCCCTTATACCATAGATAGTCGGGGTGGGAGGGAGTGATCACAGACATTATGGAATCCTTATAGGCGCGTTCGCGTCGGTAATATTCATTTGTATCGCCTCCGGCATAGTTGCCGAGATGACTATATAGATATATCATCTCCCCATAATAATCCGGCAGTAACTCTTCCGGCAGACGTTCGCGGTTGATTCTGTTCATCACTTCTGAAGCCTCGTTAAGCAGCCCTGTGCTTGTAAGGAGGTTAGCCTTGCTGATAAGGGTCCTTGCTGTCCATTCCTCATTGCCGCTCTTCTCCGCAAGATCAAGAGAAATATCAATATATTTCAAGGCAGAGTCGGCACGGTATGTGGAATACTCTTCAGCGAGAAGACCATTGGTCATAAATCTGTCGAACACGGAAGACGCATTCCGTTTCTTATCATTAATATCGGCGATACGTATCAGTTTATCCCTTTCCAAGTCTGACTGTCGGGTGAGCAGTGAATCAAGGGTATGGATATAGTAGTCGGCATCGCGTTCGAAAGCGGCATTGCAATTTGCAGTAGACAGGAGAGAGAGGATAAGGATGAAGTGTAAAAATATGAGTTTCTGCATGTCAGATTAAATTGTAATATGAGTTGCCGAAACAACTTCAACTCGTTTCTGTCGCAAAGATAATAAAATATTTTTAACAAGATAAGTAACTGCAAATTTTTATTCCGCAAATTTTTCAATCGCCAGCATCGTCATCACTCCCGCAATAAGTGCGTATGTGGCTAATTTCTCAAATCCGTGGGCGTGAGTCTCCGGAATCATCTCATCGCTGATCACGTATAGCATCGCTCCTCCAGCAGTGGCAAGCAGGAATGGGAGCAGCATGGATGAGATCTCTCCGAGCATATATCCGGCAATTACACCCACAGTCTCAAGCAGGGCTACGGAGAGTGACACAAGCAGCACCCTCAGCCCCTTGATGCCGACAAGGATAAGAGGCGTCACCACCACCATACCTTCCGGAATATTCTGTAAGGCTATCGCTATGGCAAGACTGTAGGAACCGGTGCTGTCGCCACCGTCGAACGATATGCCGGTGGCTACCCCTTCCGGAAATTTATGGATGGCAATAGCCATTACGAAAAGCAGTACCCGATTGGCAGACTTGGTGCTGTGATGCTCCATATCCTCCAGTCCGGAGAGACGGTGAAGGTGAGGGGTGAAATGGTCGAGCATCGAAATAATAGCCACTCCGGCAATCACTCCGAGCAGAGCCTGCCACAGGCTCACGCCATCAAGCATCTCCACAGAGGGTATTATAAGACACACAATAGACGCAGCCAGCATCATGCCACCGCAATAACCGAGGAAAATGTCATTCCACTTATGTGGTATATTCTTGATGAGTGCACCGAGTGCCGACCCCAATAGCGAAGACAGACCCAACCCGGCAGCACATATCCATATCTCATTATTCATAATAATACGCTGTTTTAAAAAATAAATACAAAGACATCATTCATTCATCATAACAAATAACTCAGGCTTACGGCTACGATACAACGTAATCCGGATTTATGACCTGAAATAATGTCATTACAAAATTAACAATCATAAACGGTGCCTACAATCCCTAAAAATGATGAAAAATCATATCAAAAGGTATAAACAATCAATAAATAAACGTTATCTTTGTAAAAATATCAGAAACATCACGAATATATGTTACGAATGCCGGCAAAATATCCAGTTGACCGTTCCTCTTTTGCGGAAATCATAGAGGGGAAATTCCTATACGTTGATAAGACAGATCTGGTATATGAGTTGGTAACCGGCATAAAATACTGCTTCCTGAGCCGTCCGCGACGGTTCGGAAAGAGCCTGCTGACATCTACACTGGAATCATATTTTAAAGGACGCCGCAATCTTTTTGTAGGATTGAAGATTGATGCCTTGGAGACAGACTGGGAAATGCATCCGGTATTCCGTTTTGACCTAAGTGCCGAGAATTATGATAGTGTCGAGAAAGTGAGAGGTAAGATAGATTATTACCTGTCTCGTTGGGAGAGGGAATATGGTTGCGATTGCAAGGGATCGATTTCTGTAAGATTCATGTCGTTGATTGAAAAGGCATTTTTACAGTCAGGGAAAAAGGTAGTGGTGTTGATTGATGAATATGACAAGCCATTGCTTGACACTCTTGACAAATCAGAACTGCATGATACGGTAAGGGAGGAACTGAGAGGATTCTATTCAGTGCTGAAGGCAAGTGATGAGTTTGTAAGATTTGTATTCCTGACGGGAGTTACAAAATTTAATAAAGTGTCGATATTCAGTGGATTGAACAACTTACGCGACATATCCCTTAGTCCGGCGTATAATGCCATTTGCGGCATAACGCAGAAAGAGATGTATGAATATTTCAGAGAGTCGGTCGACGTGCTGGCGGCAAATACTGGCAATAGCGTGCAGAAGATATGGGATGACCTGAAGACAAGATATGATGGGTATCATTTCGCGGAATCAGGAGAAGACATCTACAATCCGATAAGCGTGCTATATGCATTTGCCGAACAGAGGTTGCGCAACTATTGGTTTGCCACAGCGACACCGGGATTCCTTATCCGGTTGATAACGACATATCATTTTGAATTGTCGGAATTTGATGGAGCGCAAAGAAGTGCCGACCAGTTGAGCGACATATCGAATCTTACGACAGACATTGTTCCGCTTCTCTACCAGACAGGTTATCTCACTATAAAAGGTTATGATGAAACCACCGAAAGATACACTCTCGGCTATCCCAATACAGAGGTTTCCAAAAGCCTCTGGAACTCCCTCGCCGGATATTTCTTCCCCAAAAACGTAAGGAACGGTGTTTTCGATACCTTGAAATTCATAAATGATGTCAATCATGGAGATGTGGAGTCATTCATGGTTCGCTTGAAGAGTCTGTTTGCATCAGCCACTTCAGAGACCGAACCGGATAAAGAGGTGCATTTTCAAAATATGATGGCGATTGTGGTTTGGATGTTAGGCTATGAGGCCCGCACAGAAATACATTCTGCCGGAGGAAGATGCGATATGATATTGATGACTTCTGATTATATCTATATATTTGAATTTAAAATAGATGGATCAGCTAAAAATGCAATATCCCAGATAAAGGAGAAAGGCTACATGCACCCATATATGATTGATCCTCGTAAGAAAGTGCTGATAGGGGCAGTATTCTCCACAGTGACCCGTACTTTGGACTCATGGATTATCGAGAATATAGATTAACCTATCTTCAAGGTAAAGATGCAACGTAATGCATGACAAAATTGTTTTATGTACTGAATCGAAACAACAAAATGAAGAATAGACAACTTCAATGACTTCTAAAATAAATGAGCGGAATAATGAATACAACTTGGATAAAATTTCTTAACGGCATATTGAAGATGCCAGGCGCAAGAGTAGACCGTGTGCAGTTCCTTCAGAAGACGTTCTCGCACCTGTCGGCTGACGAGATGCGTATTTGTATAGAGGAGAAACCATCGAAAGTACTCTCAGAGAAAGAGATTGATGCAGCGGCAAACTCAATCATAAGCAGCCACACCACGAAAGTGACAGCCATATCCGCCGCTTCCGGAATACCCGGAGGCTTCGCAATGCTTGCCACGATACCGGCAGATCTTGCCAACTACTACTACCACGTAGTGTCGGTAGGGCAGAAATTAGGCTATCTCTATGGTTATCCTGACATGCTCGACGCCAACGAACGTCTCACACCCGACGGAGAAGTGATGCTGACCGCCTTCATCGGAGTCATGAACCAAGTGGCAGTAGCACGCGAACTCATAAAAAAGATAGCCGTAGAAGTAAGCAAAAGGATAAGTGAAGAGACAGCCACAAGAGTGGCAGGCAAACTACTCCAGAAACAGATAGTGTCACAATCCGCCGAGATGATAGCGAAGCGGCTCGGCACACAAGTCACCACAAAATCCGGTGGACGTATCCTCTCCAAAGCCGTCCCCCTCCTTAGCGGCGTCATCTGCGGAGCCATGACCTACGCCACCTTCCGACCCCAAGCCAAACGCCTCCACACCGCCCTCAAAGACACCGCCTCCAACCCCAATTAACCCTATCCTCTTAAATGAATATTGTGATTTGAGGGGGATTTGTTAATTTTGTGGGGGATATGTGAGGATTGACGGTATTGTCATTATTGTCGATAGGGACATTAATGACATTGATGACAATAGTGACAATAGTGACAATAACGACATTAGTGACATTGGTGTCATTAATGATGGTAATGACAATGATGTCATTATTGTCGGAATTATTTGGATTGGATGGAGTGGGTATCGGTTTTTAATTTTATCGGTTCTTAATTTGGTGAGTATGGGCGTGGAGATTTCTTATTCAAAGTCGTATTTCCGGCTTGATGCGTGGGTGCTGGCAAATGTCGTGCAGTTAGCGACACAGAGTTTTTGCCGGAGGTTTGTCTCTTTTCATGATGACCCGCGTCGTCGGTTGTTTGATCAGATGGTTATGGCTGCACGGTCGGCTGTCGCGAATATTGCGGAGGGGAGTGCGCGACATAATACTTCGATAGAGACGGAGATGAGACTGACGGATGTGGCAAGGGCGAGTGTGGATGAGCTGTTTGGGGATTATTTTAATTTCTTGATGTCGCGGAATCTAAGTGTGTGGGATAAGGATAGCGAGCATACCGGGTCAGTGTGGTGGATGGTAATTGACCGTCCGCAATATGGTGCGGATCAATTGGCGGATGTGGCTCGCCATATATTGGTGCAGAAGAGTAAGTTTGATTACTATATTGAGGGGGATGATGCTGGTATGGCTGCTAATTGTCTGTTGCTGTTGTGCGAACGTCTGAATCGGATGTTGCAGAGGATGATGGAGTCGCAGTTGAAATATTTTAAACAGAATGGTGGTTTTACGGAGAAAATGACTCAGACGAGACTTGAGGCAAGACGGGGACAGGCGGCGAATAGTCCGTTATGTCCTATTTGTGGTAAGCGGATGTTTCGTAGGATGGCTAAGAAGGGCGTGCGGAATGGCAAGGAGTTTTGGAGCTGTTCTGATTATCCGAAATGTAGTGGCATAAGGAATATTGATTAGTAGGGGGCGATGGTATCATCAATATCGTCAATAAGGACAAAAATGTCATTACCGTCATTATTGTCAATATTGTCATGATTGACGAAATTGACAATAATGACGGTAATGACATTATTGCTTTTCTGAAGCCGGATTAGAGCGTGAGGGAGGAGGGGAGGATGGGCATTGCGCCGGCTTGGGTGCAGACGTAGGCGGAGGTCTCGACTGCGCGGTGATGTGCCTCTTCTACTGTCTTGCCTTTGAGGATGCTGGAGATGAAGGCAGCTGTGAATGAGTCGCCGGCTCCTACTGTGTCGGCTACCTCTACGGATGGAGTGGGCTGGAATGATACCTTTCCGGGTGTGAATACGTAGCTGCCGTTTACGCCGCAGGTGAGGATGAGCATCTTGAGGTTGTATTTGCCGAGCAGGATCCAGCATTTATCCTGAAGGTCGATGCCGGGATAGCCGAAGAGACGGCTGATGGTGACGAGTTCTTCGTCGTTTATCTTCAGGATGTTGCATCTCTGCATTGATTCGCAGATGGTCTCTTTTGTGAAGAAACCTTGGCGGAGATTGATGTCGAAGATGATGAGAGGATCGTTTTCTGCGGGGATTGCGTCAAGAAATTTACCTATTGTCTCGCGTGAAACCACGTTTCTCTGTGCAAGAGAACCGAAGCAGACAGCCTTTGTATCTTTTGCAAGGTTTTCAAGAGCTTCATTGAAAGGGATATTGTCCCAAGCCACGTTCTCTTTGATGTCATATTGAGGGATACCTGCTGCATCGATCTCTACCTGTACGGTGCCTGTGGGATAAGGCACAGTGTTGATGAGCATGTTCATGCCTTTAGTGCTGAGGTTCTCAAGGATCTCCTTTCCGAGAGCATCGTCGCCTACTGCGCTAACAACGCAGCTGGGGAGACCGAATTGAGACACGTGATATGCGAAGTTGGCGGGTGCGCCACCGATTTTCTTACCTTCGGGGAGAACGTCCCAAAGAGCTTCTCCCATGCCGATTACGAATTTTTCAGACATATTATTTAGGTTTATTGTTTATTGTTTAAAGTTTATGGTTGAGGAGAGAGGTATTTTTAGGCTTTCTTGATTTTTGTGATGAAGTAGAGGAGATATACCACAGGTATGCACATTACGGCTATCGCACCGATCTGATTTCCGGTGAAATCGCTGGCGTATCCCATGGCGAGAGGGAAGATTGTTCCGCCGAACAGACCCATAATCATAAGACCTGACACTTCGTTCTTCTCTTTGGGAGAGGCAAGGAGAGCCTGAGAGAATATGATTGAGAAGATGTTGGAGTTGCCGAATCCTACGAGAGCGATGCCCGTGTAGATGAGCGGGAGGGTGTGGCATGAGAGGAGTATTGCCACGGCTGCGAGCATCATGAATGCGCTGATTGCGAAGAATAGTTTCGGCGACATGTAGCGGAGTATGAATGCACCGAGGAAGCATCCTACAGTACGGAATATGAAGTAGAGTCCGGTGGCGAAACTTGCATCCTCCAATGGGAATCCGAGACGTTCCATGAGGATTTTCGGGGCGATCGTGTTGGTGCCCACGTCAATTCCCACGTGGCACATTATACCGAGGAAGCAAAGGAGGATGAAAGGTGATCCGAGGAGCTTTACACATTCCAGGATGCCGGATGCCTTGTCGGGACGTTCTTCAGCGATGGGAGTGGCGGCAAGAGCCGAGATTGAGAGGAGGCTGACGATGGCATATATCACGAACAAGGCTCTCCATCCGAGTCCGAAGGTAGGCATGTAGGTTGTGGCAGCCCAAGCGGCGATAATCGGGGCGAGGAACGAGGCAATTGCCTTGACAAACTGTCCGAAGGTAAGGGTTGAGGCAAGTTTGTCGCCACTGATAAGGTTAGTCACGAGTGGGTTGAGCGAGGTCTGCATGATGGCATTTCCGATTCCGAGCAAAGAGAATGCTATCAGCATTGTGTAGTATCCCTCACCGAAGATGGGGATTATGAGCGACACCGTGGTCACTGCAAGACTTATCAGAACGGTATTCTTACGCCCTATCTTATTCATCAGGATGCCGGTCGGCACAGAGAATAGAAGAAACCAGAAGAACACGAGCGAGGGGAAGAGGTTTGCCTGTGAGTCGGTCAGGTCAAGATCTTTCTGCACGTAGTTGGAAGCTGTGCCCACGAGATCCACGAAGCCCATCGCGAAGAAACAGAGCATCACGGGAATGAATTGGAGCAGTGAGCTCCTTTTTCCGGAAGTTATATCGGCTGTCATTTTATTTTTATATTTATTTATTTTTAGATGTCAGATTAGAGATTGCGGTTACGGCTTCCAAATCATTTTATGGAATATATCTTCAGATCAGATACCTTTACCTTCCCGTTTGGAGAGCTTATCGAGAGTCGGGAGTAAGGCTCATTCGGGAATACGAGGTTGGTCATTGCAAACTTACCGTCGTTGCCGAAGACTTCAATGCTCGATTTGTCGATGAAGATTCTCAGTGCAACCTTTCCGTTCTGTTCGAAAGTGGGGGCTACGGTTACAGCGGGGAAGTTCTCGCTGAAATCCACCACGCCGCTCTTTGTCCTGTCAAAAGAGAAAGTGTGGGCTTTCGGGTCGTACATCATGACTACTTGGTCGCCAGCCTTATTTGACAGGGTGATGGTGGCATCGTTGGAGTTTTTCCCATCCAGAGTCATTGAGATTTCGCAGACGCCATCGTTTGCAGCCGGGAGAGACACATCAAATCCTTTCTTGCCTACAGTCTTTCCTGATACGGAAGCCGAGAGTTTCCCTCTTAGGGCATCCACCTCGGGAGAGGGCACTGAAGCGAGATATATCTGCCCGTCGGGTTGGGTGAAGAGCTTCATGTCGCGAGGGAGCGTGTTGGCACTTCTGAACTGTTTTGTCGGGACGTCGGCTGCATACTGCCAGTTGCTCATCCATCCCATCACGGTGCGGCGGTTGTCGGGGGCATCGCTCCAGCTTACGGTGGCATAATGATCCTTGCCGAAATCCATCCATTTAGTCACTACGTTTCCGGAAGCGTCGGTGTCGGCAGTAAATTTCTTTCCGTCGAAATCGCCTACAAAGTATTGAGTCGCACTACCACCGAAGATGCCGCCGGGGTTAAGATTGCAGAGAAGCACCCATTTCTTTTCGTCGGAGCCTTCCACGGGGAGTTGGAAGAGATCAGGGCATTCCCATACGCCATCCTGTGCACCTATGCCTTTGCCGAATGCGCTTTGGAGAGTCCAGTTCTTGAGATTGGGGGAGGTGAAGAACAGCATCTCATGGTCAAGGGCGTGAGCCAGCACGAGATTCCATTCCTTGGTCTCGGGATTCCAGAACATGTTGGGGTCGCGGGCCTCGCTTTCGAGAGTGATCACGGGGTTGCCGGGATATACGATGAAGGATTCTCCATTGTCGGAGCTGTGGGCAAGACTCTGCATCTGGCTTGTGCCGGCAGACGTGAACATGGCAATCACGGCATCCTTTCCGAATCCGGCTGTGCCCTCCTTGTCGATGGCGCAGCTTCCACTGAATATAGATCCGAGACCGTCGGGGCGGATAGCTATCGGCTCATGGTTCCAGTGGATGAGGTCGGAAGATGAGGAATGTCCCCAAGTCATGTTCTGCCATTTTGAACCGTAGGGGTTATACTGGTAGTAGAGATGCCATACTCCATCCTTATAGAACATACCGTTCGGGTCGTTCATCCATCCGTAGAGAGGGGTGTGGTGGTATGCCGGACGATATTTCTTCTCCCTGTCGGTGGTATCGAAAGAGTCGGTAAGGTATATTCCATCCCAGCATACTGCGTCGGCAGCCTCTCTGACGGAGCTGCGTCCGTGAGGCGCAACTATGTCAAAAATCACGTCGTGACCTTTATATCTGGAGAGGTCGAAGGGAACGCTGTAGTCGGTTTTCGTATTTGCGAGACGCACGAAGATGGTCTCTGCAATCTTACCATCCACAAGCACGTTGATTCTTGCATCGTCAATGCTTTCCTGCACCGGAAGCACGATAAAATTCTTATCAGTGTTGACTCTTACAAGAGTGTTGTTCACTCCAAGATGGTCTATCCTCACCCCGTCCTGAGCGGCAAATGCGCCGGGAGCGAGAAGTATCGAAGCGCCTGAGATCATGGCGGCAGCGAGATGTCGGTTAATTCTATACATAGAGTTTTAATTAGATTTTACAAAAAATTTGAACCAATGAATCCGTATATCTTTTTTACCTTTTGATCCATACTTGCAGACTCATCAAAGAACTGCGAGATGGGAAATGCGTTTTCGATTTCAGTTGCAAAACTACTATATAATTGAGATATAGGATATAATAAATCGTGCGATAAGTATAAAAAATGTTGAATAGCCTAATTTTTAATAATAAATACCTTCTTTTTTATAGGATAATTATTAAATTTGCGGAATATAAAACCATAATTTGTTATCATGAAAATTCTATATAAGATATTATTGACCACACTTGCTTTATTGACTTTGAGTGCATGTGCCGACAATAAAAAATACCGAATAGGCGTATCGCAATGCAGTCAGGACGATTGGCGCAAGAAAATGAACGATGAGATCCAGCGTGAGATTATGCTTCATGAGGATGCCACTGTGGAGATACGCAGTGCCGATGACAATAGTGCGAAACAGATAGCCGACCTGCATTATTTCGTAGATAATGACTTCGACATAATAATAGTCTCTCCAAATGAAGCGGCAGCGTTGACCCCGGTGATAGATGATATATATAGGAAGGGTATACCGGTAGTGGTGTTTGACCGGAATATAAATTCCGACAGTTATACTGCCAGGATAGGGGTCAACGATTATGATCTCGGTAGGTCGGCGGCACACTATGCCATCAATATTCTTGGCAAGTCGCCCACGGCGATAGAGATATTCGGGCTTCCCGGCTCGACACCTGCGGAAGACCGCCATGTGGGGTTTGAGGAGAAGTTCCGCGCTAACGGAGGTGAGATATTGGGGAGCGCACCGGGGAACTGGAATCAGGATACCGCCGAGCACGTGGCTGACTCAATGTTGCGCCTGCACCCCGACGTGGATCTGATTTTTGCGCACAACGACCGTATGGCAATCGGAGCCTCTGAAGTGGCGAAGCGTCTCGGACGTGATTCAATACGCATAATAGGAATAGATGCAGCCCCGTTGATAGGGATTCAGGCGGTGGCTGACGGAGTGATTGATGCCACTTTCCTATATCCCACCGAGGGATACAGGCTTATCCAAACAGCCCTTGCCATTCTTAAAGGGGAGCATTATGACCGAGAGACTGTGATTCCGGCATCATCAGCAGTTGACAGCACTAATTCCGACATCCTGCTCCTTCAGAATGAGACTCTTGAAGCGGAGACCGACAAGATGACCTTGCTGAAGCGTCAGATAGATGATTATTGGGACCAACATTCCTCGCAGACGATATTGTTTTATGCGTGTATCGTCATTCTCGTCTTGCTATGCGGATTCATATTCCTTCTCTTGCGCACATTCTGGACTCATAGACGTCACCAGTCGACACTCCTGATGCAGAACCGTCTGCTTGAGGAGGAGAGAGACAAACAGAAGGAACTGAATGCCAGGCTTGAAGAGGCAACACAGTCGAAACTTGCTTTCTTTACAAACGTGAGTCATGACCTGCGCACTCCGCTCACCCTGATAGCGGAGCCGGTGGAGCAGCTTTCGTCAGCATCAAATCTGACCGAGCAGCAACACAAGATGATGAAGATAGCCGATAAGAATGTGAAGATTCTTTACCGTCTTATCAATCAGATTCTTGATTTCCGGAAATATGAGAATGGGAAGCTGGAGCTTCACCTTACGGAGATTGATATCCGCAAGTCGGTGGAGGATTGGATGGAGTCATTCCGGCAAATTGCACGGAAAAGGGATATGCGGCTTACGTTTGAGGATTCTGCGCCTTCCGGACCTCTGGCTATAGCGGTCGATGCGGAGAAATTGGAGCGTATATTCTTTAATTTGGTGTCGAATGCCTTCAAATACACCAGGGATAACGGCACGATAACCGTTAGCCTGTCGGAGAAGAATGGGAATGTGGTTCTGAAGGTGGCGGATACGGGCGAGGGTATCAGCGAACGCGACCTCGACAGAATCTTCGACCGTTTCTATCAGGTAGACAGGGTTAAGCCACGTGGTTCCGGCATTGGTCTTTCGTTGGTAAAGGCATTTGTGGAGCTGCATGGAGGTGAGATCAGCGTTGAGAGCGAGATCAACAAAGGTTCGGTTTTCATAGTTACTCTCCCGATGCGTCATGTGTCGTCTACGGTAGAGTCAGTGGAGAAGAGCATAGAGTCGTCAGACGTTGTGGCAGAGCTGGATACGATAGAGGATGCAGAGGTGAAATTTGAGGATGACAAGCCGTTGCTTCTCGTCATAGATGATAACCGCGACATACGCGAGATGATAAGGGAACTGATGCAGAAGGATTATAACGTGATTACGGCGTCAAATGGTGCGGAAGGTATAAGGCGAGCCACGAAATACGTGCCGGATCTAATCATCTGCGATGTCATGATGCCCGGCATGGATGGAATGGAGTGTTGCCGCCGGCTGAAAGGTGAGGTCTCCACGTCGCATATACCTGTGCTTATGCTCACGGCGTGCTCGCTCGATGAGCAGCGTGCGGAGGGGTATGACAGCGGAGCCGACGGCTATCTGTCGAAACCATTCTCCTCACAGGTGCTCAGATCAAGATGCACGAGCCTGATAAATAACCGCAGACTGATAAAGGAGTTATGGACAAATCCGGCAGAATCCGTTCATACGGTCAATAAGGTTGTGTCGGAAGAGAAGAAAAAGATTTCAGTCACCTCATCGGAAGTGGATAATGCCTTCTATTCCCGTTTCCTTGAGATATTTAACGAAGAGATGGGTAATGCGGATCTCAGTGTGGATAGTGTGGCAGCGAAGATGGGACTTGAGCGCACGCAGTTCTACAGAAAAATCAAGTCGCTCACCAATTATTCCCCCGTGGAGCTTATGCGTCGGTTGCGACTGAAGAAAGCTCGCCAACTCATCACAGGCACAGAGAAGAACATCAGCGAGATCGGCTATGAGGTGGGTTTCTCCACTCCCGCCTATTTCACGAAATGCTATCGTGAATCCTACGGAGAGACACCCTCCGAGACGCGTTCGAAAATGCAATGACACCCCATCATGTAAGAGTGGCGTATCATATATGAAAAAATGCGATATTCTGAGCAGAATATCGCATTTTTTCAGGTGTCATACTCCCGTTATATGGAGATATGAGGTTTGGAATAATTTGAAATCAATGTATTCTCTTAAGATTCCTTACCTTGACGTCTGTCGAGTTTCCTGAATCCACAATATCATAGATACTGCCGGGGAATACAATCGCGGTCATTGCCATTGCACCATTCTCAGAGAAAACCTCTATCGAAGAACTGTCGACATATATGTCAAAAGTCACGAAATCATTCTCTGTATTCAAAGGAGCCTGTATGGCAGGGATTGAGAAAGTATTGTTGAAGGATACGTTGCCCGTAGAAGCGTTGCGTCTCATCAGGAGTTTCTTCGCCCCAGCATTCAAGATGAACTCAGCCTTCTCTCCGGCATTATTCCTGAGAGTGAATGAGCCGTTTTCAGTAGTCGGGAGCGTGAGTCTCAGATGATAAGCCTTGTCAACGCCCATCTTGACACCGCTTGCCACATCGTTCCAGCCATCGGCGATTCCGTTGATTTCATCCACTACGGTAGAGGTGAGTAACGGTCTCCCTTCGTATGAAATAAGCTTCAGCTCACGCGGGAGAGTCATTGCGCTTCTCCACACGCTTGTCGGAGTGGCACCGGCATAATTCCAGTTGTTCATCCATCCGATAAGCAATGTGCGGTCGCCTGTATTGCTCCAAGTCACGCCGGCATAGTTATCCGGACCATAGTCAATCCATTGAGGATAGTCAAGCGATTCCGGAGAGAAGGTTGCCCCGTCGAAATCACCCACGAAATACATGGTGCCTGATCCGCCGCACGGACCACCGGGATTGACACTCACGAGCAATACCCATCTTTCCTTACCGTCAAGCGACATTCGGAGAAGATCCGGACATTCCCACTGCCCTTTGTTGCATCTCTCGATCGGCGATTTGAACTCGCTGAGGAATTTCCAATCCTTCAGGTTTTCCGATCCCCAGAACTCAATCCCATAGTTCCAGCCTTTGGCAAGACACATCACCCATTTGCCGCTCTCTTCGTGCCAGAACACTTTCGGGTCGCGGAAGTCCTTTAAGGAGCTTGGGATTACGGGGTTCCCCTCATATCTGGTGAAAGTCTTACCGTTGTCAAGACTGTAAGCCATTGACTGCTGTTGGAATTCGGCTGCCGAAGTATAGAAAACCACCATTGCATTCTGACCGAATCCGGCAGTATTGTTCTTGTCAACCACGGCACATCCTGAGAATATATCACCGAGTTCGTCACGCTTGAGAGCCACAGGTTGCTCCTCCCAATGGATCATATCGGAGCTTGTGGCATGTCCCCAGCTCATGTTTCCCCAGTCATTGCCGAGAGGGTTATGCTGGAAAAACAGGTGGTAGGTGCCATCAAGGAATACCATTCCGTTAGGGTCGTTCATCCAGTTCTTTGCTGGAGAGAAGTGAATCTGCGGGCGGTAGAGTTCCATGTAGTCACTGCTGCTGCCTTCGTCCTCGGAAGGTTTATCTCCGGGAACTTCGGATTCAAACGGAGGAATCTCCAAATCATCATCTTTCCCGCAAGAACTGAATGACGAGAGTAGCAACGTTCCTACTGCTAAGGCGTTGAGGAATGTGGATATTCTCATAATTAACGTGTTTTAAGATATTCTATAGAGTTCTTTGCAAGTTTCAGCACATTATCCTGATAGATATTGTTGGAGGGATATGCTGATACGTCGGGAGTGCCGTCGGCATTCTTCATTGAGAATTCACAACCGCCGTTACCGATGCAGAGGACAGTGCCTTTGAAATCAGTGTTGCCTTGCTGAGCCTCCCATACGTTGAGCTGTGATACCCAATCGATCTGGGAATCCCATGTGCCAAGAGGATATATGCCATACGCGCTTGTCACAGAATTGTAGCAAGCCTCCTCCTGATTTCCGATACCGGTCAATACTGACGGAATGTTGAAGAATAGACAGTTGTGGTCTTCAGTCCAGCCCGGACCTTTGAATGCGATTAATTTTGTACGGTCGTTGGAAGTCACTTCAAGACCCTTGTAGATCGGATGGGAAGAGAAATCCTTGTTGAAACGTCCGCCGGGGTTGAGCTGCACAGCCATCATCCATGTGTCGGGGTTCCATCCGCCTACGCCTGTGCCGATAGCATGGTCATTGGTGCGGAGCATGTCAGGCTCGATTCTGCCGAGATTGGCGATGTAGGGGGTAGCGTGGCTCCAAAGGAGGAGATTGCCGCCGTTGGCATACCATTCGGAGATGACGGAAGTGGCATCAAGCACCACCTGAGGCATGTTCCATACCTCGTCCTCACCTACGCCTTCAAGGTCGCGTATCCAGAAGAGTACTCGGTAAGGCTCTATATCCTCCACGTCAGCTATGTCGCCGAAATAGATATATTTGGCAGTAGGATATTCATTCTTGGTCCAAAGCCATGCAGAAGCCTCGTCATCATCGCCGTTGGCAATCAATTCCTCTTCAGTAGGATAGATGCTTAGGAATCCGATTGCTGTCTTACCGATACGCAGGGATCCGCTTACCGGCAGAGATGAACCCTCGTCATTCTGAGCCACGAGAGTCACGCTCCATTCCTCACCGTAATTCACGTTCGGGATGATATAGGAAGTGGCGTCGCCTGAGATATTCTCACTGATACTGCGAACTCCGTCGGTGGCAGTCAGATTGATGGAAGTGGCGGTCTCATTCTTATTCCATTCCACTTTCGCGTCATATCCACCGCTTTTCTCCAATTGCGACATTGATATGCCGGAAATCTTCGATGCGCCGGGACGCAGATAATGCTTCACGACACCGGAAGAGAAATTTGTGCCATCGGTGAGCTTGAATACGTAGGTGTAGTCAATGTTCGTGTCAATGTTTTTATGAGAATAGCTGTTGCCTTCCACGATCTCATTTGACGTGAGTGTCTGACCGTTGTAGATTGCCACCTGCATTGATCCGGAAGTGCCTGACCAGGTCCACACATAGTCATTCCCCTGAAGGTTTCCGCTTATTGCGCTTTCCTCAATCGGAGCAAGCTTAGGGGCGGACTTGTCGATATCTTTATCCTGACATCCGGCAAGAGAGATGCCGACAACTAAGGATGCGAATATATATTTTATCGTTTTCATTCTGTTTAAACTGTTAAGATTGTTAAGATTAATCAATTATATCCCTTGTTCTGCACGTACAATCCGGGCACGTAATAAAGCTGGTTGTAAGGGATAGGATAGAACTCGTTCTTTCCGGGAGTGTAGTGTGCATCCTGATAATATTGTCCGTATGCAGTGCCCTCGTAAGTGGAATCCTTCTCTTTCTCGAAGTATGCATTCAAGACAGTTGAAGCCACACCCCAACGACGGAGGTCAAAGTATCTGCTGCTCTCCATAGCCATTTCAAGACGGCGTTCCCAACGTAGGCGTACACGGGCTTTATCCTTATCAGAGAAGTCGGATGATGGGTAGAGAGCGATCTCACAGTAATTCTTGGCATAACCGATATGCTTGTCGATTGAGTTGGCGGCACGCTGACGGATGTCGTTGATGATTGTGCGGGCCTCTTCCAGCTGACCAAGCTCAATGAGAGCCTCTGCACGCATCAGCATAACGTCGGTATATCTGAATACGTAATCATTGGTGGCGAAAGCCTGCCATGAACCCTCGAAAGTCTCTCCGGCACTACGCTGCGGCACCTCCTTAAGTGAAGTGAAGTAGCCGTATGTGTTGGGAGTTCTGGAATTCTGCATTGTCATCATGTAGCTGTCTTCATATTTGTAGGGGAATGAAGGCATGCCGACAGTATGGAACAATCTCGGATCCCATTTCTGAGCTGACTGAACACCGTTGACCGGATATGCGTCGCTGTCGTCATAGCTGTCAAACATCGGCAGACCATCTTGGGTCTTGTAGGCATTGACGAGATCCTGCGACGGTTTGTGGAAGTCCCAACCGCAAGACCACATACCCCAGCAGCCGTTAAGCATGATCGACCAGTTTGCACGTCCGTAGCGGGTATTGTCTTCAGTATATTGCGAAGTCTGCACGGCAAACACTGACTCTGAGCTGTTCTTATATTCCGGAAGGAAAATATCGCCGAAATCAGCAAGATAGCCATACTTGGAGTTCTTAACCACCTCGGTATATTCCACCACTTTCTTCATGTAGTCTTCATTGATGAAATTTACGCCGGTGGCATCCTCATAACCGTTGCCCCATGCGAGGTTGAGGTAGCATTTTGCGAGATAGGAAGCGGCAGCCACTTTGTTGGCACGTCCGCCGCCGTCGGTCACTTCCATCGGGAGGGCTTCATAGGCGAGTTCAAACTCATGGATAACCTTCATGAAAAGCTCCTCGTATGTAAACTGGTCATTACGTGTCTGTTCCTGGGTATTGTTGACGAATACCTCCTCGTCAATCCATGGAATCTGACGGAACATGGTCACGAGTTTGAAGTAGCTGTGACCTCTAAGGAAGTGCACCTCGCCAACGCGCTGTTTTGCAGTGGTCTCACCGAGTTTCTCCACACCATGCTGCTGAAGGGCCACGAGCGCACGGTTGCATCGTGAGATGTTGCAGTAAAGGCGATACCAGAGTTCATCAAGCTCACCGGGAGTGGAAGTCAGGGTTGACCATATCTCCATGGGATGATAGCCGGTGTCGGTTGTTCCGCCGCCACCTTTCAGGCAGTCGTCGCTTGAAAGGTCGCCGTATGGCCAAAGGTTGAACGGATAGGTATACCAGCAGTCGCCAAGAGAAGCGTAAGCGGCATTCACCATTTTGTCAGGCTGAGAGTAGGCGAGATCGCCGTCGACAACTCCTGTAGGGGGTACGTCGATGAAGTCGTTGCAGGCGGAAAGTCCGAGTGCAAGGAGAGATAATGTATATAACTTAATAGCTTTCATGTGAATTATTATTTATGAGGAATATTTAGAGAGGTTAGAAATCAAGTTGAAGACCGAAAGAGACGGATGTCGGGATAGGATATGCCCAGTTGGGGTTCTCCGGATCCGTGCAAGTGAGGCTCTTGCTCTTTATGGTCAGCAGGTTCTGACCGGATACGTAGAAGCGTGCACGGCTCATGCGAAGTTTTTCAGCCACCTTTGACGGCAGATTGTAGCCGATCTGTAGAGTGCGGAGCTTAGCGTATGATCCGTTCTCCACGAAGTAGGTTGATGTGCGACCCTCGTCACCCTTGTTGTTTGTAGTCAACATAGGGATTGTAGAGGAGGCATTTACTTTAGGAAGCCAGCCGTCAAGTACACGCACACCCTTGTTGCTGCCTGCGTCGGTAACGCTCCAGAAGTCGTTCTGGAATTTCTGGTTGTTGTAGACATCCTGACCGAGCACACCCTGCCAGAACATCTGGAAATCAAAGTTCTTATAGTTGAGTTCCACATTGAGACCAAAAGAGAGGTCGGGCACCGGATTGTAGATCCAGGTCTGGTCGTCGGCAGTAATCTTTCCGTCGCCGTTAAGGTCGGCATATCTCATGCCACCCACGCGGGCGTTATCCTGACCGTAGGCGAGCACTTCATCCTCATTCTGGAAAATACCGTCAAACACGTAGCCTACGATTGAACCGTAGGGGCGTTTTGCCTGCACGAGGTTCTCTGTAGTGGTGTGGGCGTAAGAGCCGGTAGTGGTGGAGGGGAGGTAAGTCACCTTGTTGCGGAAGAAGTCGAAGTTAAGAGATGCGCTGTAGCCAAGACCGCAGGCGAGTTCGTCTCTCCAGCCTACGAGCATTTCCATACCCCAGTTGCGCAGAGAGGGACCATTCAGCCATGATGCGCCACCTTCACCCATTGCGCCCAGATAAGCGGGGGCGATAAGCATATCCTTCACATCCTTGATGTAGAAATCAAGAGAGCCATAGAGCTTGTTGCGGAACAGCCCGAAATCTGCGCCGGCATTATACTGTATCGTGGTTTCCCATTTAAGGTTGGGGTTTGCAGTCTGGCTTGCAAGATAGCCGGAGGGGAATATACCGCTCTGCTGGAGAAGAAGGTCGTAGGCGGTGGAGGTCACACGGTCGTTGCCGTAATCAGCCACATAAAGAGCATAGCGGGCAGTGTTGGAGATAGCCTGATTACCGGTCTTACCCCAAGACAGACGGATCTTGAGATCGTCGAGCCAGCTCTTGTCGATATTCTCTGACAGACGGTAGCCGAGAGTGGCAGCGGGGAATGTACCATATCTGTTGTTGCTGCCGAATCGTGAAGAACCGTCATGACGGATCGTGAAAGAAGCGAGGATAAGGTCGCGCCAGTTGTAGTCTACTTTTCCGAAGAAAGATACGAGAGCGTATGCCGACTTGTTACCTGTTGAACGCTCCACGCCTGAAGAGGCATCCGGATACATATAGTCAGGAGTCTCGATATCGTAGTTCTCATTGTAGCCGGAGAAGTCGATTCTGCTCTGGCGGAACATCTCCATACCGGCGAGCACCGTGAAATTGTGTTGGTTGTTGAGAGTGAAGTTGTAGTTTGCGGTGTTACTCCATGTCCATTTTGAGTCGTTGGCCTGCGATAGTGTGGTTGAGTTGGTGTCGTTGTTCACGATATCGCTGTTGAACGTATAATTGTAGGAGTGGATGAAGGCTGCATCATAGTCCATACCGAAGTTTGAACGGAGAAGAAGACCCTTTATAGGAGTGATGTCGATATAGGCATTGCCGAAGAGACGCCATACGTTGAGGGCATTATCCTTATTGAAAGCGAGTTCACGGAGAGGGTTCTGACGGTCGGCCATACTTCCTACCGGACCGGCATAAGTTTTACCGTCGATCTCATATACCGGCACTATTGACGGCATCTTCAATGCGTTTTCAAGAGGCTGGCAATCCACCTGGTCGGTATATGTAAGAGTGAAATTCTCACCAACAGTCACTACCGGAGAAATCTTGAAAGAAGTGTTCATTCGGGCGGATAGATTCTCGAAGTTCGTATATTTCAGGATACCTTCATTCTTCTTATATCCGAGAGAGAACAGGGCAGTGGCTCTTTCAGTGGCAGTGGATACGGAAGCGTCATAGCTCTGAAGGAAACCGGTGCGGGAGATTTCGTCAAGCCAATCGGTGTTTGACATTTCCATAGTCCTCTTGGCATTGATGAACCCGTCGTAATAACCATGCACGGTGTAGTTGTTGTAGTTGCCGGTTCTGTAGTCATATACGCTGATGGGGAATCCGGAAGAGGCATTCAGGTTAAGACCGTAGCTTGAAGCATACGCCACAGGATCAAGACCGTCGTTAAGTGCAGCCTGAGCCATAGCGGTGGCATAGCCCTGAGTGTTGAGGAGTTTCATCTTTGATTGAGATGAATAGAACTGTGCAGTCAGGTTGGCTGAGAAGTTTACGTTTACTTTCTTCTCCTGGTTGAGTTTACCTTTCTTAGTGGTGATGATGATGACGCCGTTTGCAGCACGCGAGCCGTAGATTGAAGCGGAAGCCGCGTCTTTAAGCACCTGCATACTCTCGATATCATTCATGTTGAGAGAGTTGAGGGAAGCGGTTGTCGGCACTCCGTCAATCACGAAGAGAGGGTCTTGCGATGCATTGAACGAACCGATACCACGGATTCTGACAGAACCTGTTCCACTCGGCGAACCGTTGCCGGTGACGGTCATACCCGGCACTCTACCTTGGAGAGCACGCATCGGGTCGGTGTTGGCATTGGTCTCAAGGTTCTTCGTGCTCACGACAGATACCGAACCGGTAAGGTCGGCTTTCTTCACTGTCTGATAACCCACTACTACAAGCTCGTCAAGAAGCTGCTCATCCTCCCCGAGGACAATATTCATCTCAGGGGTGGCCTTTAAAGTCTGAGACTGGTAGCCGACATAACTGAAGGTAAGTTCAGAGCCTTCCGGCACAGAGATTTCAAAGTTGCCGTCGATGTCGGTGGCGGTACCTGTCTTGGTAGCACTGCAGAATACAGATGCTCCGATTAGTGGCTCATTGTCGGTTTTTGAAATAACCGTCCCATGCACACTGATGTTTTGCGCTTGCATTGCTATTGTAAAGAGGAATAGCATCAATGCAGTCAGGATTGATTTTTTCATGTGTTGTGGTTTTGTAATTTTGTATTTAGTTCATGGAATAATTCATGAGGTCGGGATTGATTCCCGATGCAAAATTAGAGAATAAGAATAGGGGTGGATATAAGATATGTTGTTAAAGATATTAAATAAAAGAGGATAGTTATTTTTTATAAATAAAAGGCGTTTTTTTTATATTTCGCCGTTATGCGTATGGTTTCGGACCGTAATTTATGGTTGAAATTCTTATTCCGGAACCCACAAAAATATGCTCCGCAGCCTGCGGGATCTGTTTTAAAAGTATAAAAAAATCGGACTGGTAAAAATCGTGATAGGAGTATAACAGACTGTTTAAGTGGCTCAATTTTAAAAATATTCGGGAATTTGATACAACAAATGTTGTATAAGTACTTCAGAAAAATAAATGAACATATCAAGCTCTCATAGTAAAGTTGATGC
>NZ_SRYB01000015.1:0-110254 GCF_004793975.1 Lepagella muris | reverse complement strand
AGTTTCCGAAACCGCCGTTTCCGAAACGGTGGTTTCGGAAATGTATATTCAATTAAATTTATGTACAAATCTACATTACTTTCAAAAATATGCAGTAACTTTGTACATCTAAAAATATGGCAAATATATTCCTAAAAACCTTAAAAACGAACTCGCTGACCTCAACGACCAAGGTCGTGAACTGATGGATAGCATTATGTCGAACCTCAAAAAAACTTGGAATATGACACCCGAACGTACCCCACATGACCTCCTTTCGGAAATACGTGCGTCACTATCCGAAGCTCGCACATCAATAGCCCGCACTGTCAATACTACTTTGGTCAATACATATTGGCAGGTAGGTAAATATATAGTCGAATATGAACAGCGTGGCGAAGCTCGCGCCGAATATGCAAAAGGCTTGATTGACTTTCTCGCCAAGCACCTCACCAAAGAGTTCGGTGGTGGCTTTACTGCCACTAACCTCAAATATATGCGTTTGTTTTACAAGCGTTTCCTAATTCGTCACTCACTGCGTGACGAATTGACATGGACACACTACCGCACCCTGCTCAAAGTGCAGAACGACGATGCGCTCGCTTACTACATAAGCGAATGTGCCTCCGAGAATTGGAGTGTGCGACAGCTTTAACGCCAAATCCACACGCTTCATTATGAACGCCTTCTCGCAAGCCGCGACAAAGCTGCGGTGAAACAAGAAGCCAATACTCCTAAGGAGGGTGAGATGTTCAACCCACGCGAAATCATCCGCGACCCATATATTCTGGAATTTCTTGGTATAGCGCAGGGCGAACATTTCCTCGAAAGCAATTTGGAGCAACAGCTTATTTCCAAATTGCAGAAGTTTCTTTTAGAACTTGGTCGCGGTTTTACTTTCGTGGCGCGACAAAAGCGAATCACCGTTGACGATGAGCACTATTATATTGATTTGGTGTTTTATAACATCCTCTCGCGCTGCTATGTGCTTATTGACCTCAAAACCGGGCGGCTCACCCACCAAGACCTCGGACAGATGCAGATGTATGTCAACTATTATACACGCACTCAGATGAACCCCGGAGACAATCCTCCTGTTGGCATAGTTTTGTGCGCCGAGAAATCCGACATGCTCGTTCGTTTCACATTGCCGGAGGGCGAAAATCAAATCTTCGCAGCAAAATATATGACATATATGCCCACCTCTGATGAACTTAAACAACTATTGCTATGAAATTAACAAATACAACATTTGGAGATGTGGCTTTGGTTATACAGACAGGTACCTTTCTGCTTTCAACTCCATTAATATGCGAACCTATCGCGAATACAAAATGAAACATTCTCTGTAGAAGGGTTTGTTATTCGCCATCCGAAACCAGACCGTCTCAAAGCGAAACACCCGACTAAAAGAACAGCTTAACTTCAGCAACTAACAAAAAATAGTTTCCGAAACCGCCGTTTCCGAAACGGTGGTTTCGGAAATGTATATTCAATTAAATTTATGTACAAATCTACATTACTTTCAAAAATATGCAGTAACTTTGTACATCTAAAAATATGGCAAATATACTTCTAATAATCTGAATAGCAATTACATTAAATGACTATATGGATGTAATATCTTTAAGAGAATCATCTCCTGAGTATCCAGAATCTGCGATAACCTATTTTCAAGAGAAGTGGGCAACGGAAGAATCAAAAAACTAATGGAATTTAAGAATTTAGTAAACACAGATTTTGATACGCTCTTTCAATGCTTTGAAAAGGCGTTTGCCGATTATGACATCCATTTTGAGAAAGAAGAGGTGCGCTCCATGCTCAAACGACGTGGATACAATCCACACCTATCCTTTACCGCTTTCGATAACAATGAAATGGTAGCATTCACGTTGAATGGAATCGGGACCTTCAACGGGATTCCCTCCGCATACGATACAGGCACCGGGACTGTAAAAGAATATCGAGGACAACGTATCGTCGGAAAAATTTTTACAGAATCAATCCAATTTCTTAAAGAAGCCGGCATCCATCAATATTTGTTGGAAGTGCTGCAAAACAACCATAAAGCGATCTCTGCATATCGGCGGATGAATTTTGAAGTAACCCGCGAACTTAACTGTTTCAGACAAAAGATTGAACATATTGACAACGCAATAGTAAACAATGACTGCATCATAAGGCAAGTCAATACAGATTCCATCAGAAATGCCCGGCACTACTGCGACTTTAATCCCTCATGGCAAAACAGCATAGAGTCCATTGAAAGAGGAATATCTGAGTTGACGTGTCTTGGCACCTTCCTTGACGGCAATATGGTCGGCTATTGTGTGTTTGATACTCATACCGGAGATCTGAGTCAAATAGCGGTGCAAAGCGAATACAGACGGAAAGGCATAGCCTCACGATTATTGCAGGAAACTATTGCAAATATGAAAACCGATTTCATCAAAGTTTTAAACATCATCTCCACCGACACAACCATGCCAGCCTTCCTCAAAAGCAAGAACATCACTATGGCAAACAATCAATTTGAAATGACATTGACACTCTGACCATAACAAGGGCCGCGTCGTTTGACACAGCCCTTGTAATAAAACTTATCTCTCCATGCCGAAATTTCTCCTTGCTATGCAAGGTTTTCCTGTTGCTCGGCTTTCTTTTTCTCAAGGAACTCGTTAATGCCGCAAAGGTGTTCTCGTACACGTCCACCACCAAATTCGTAGACCTTAGACACAAGACCGTCAAGAAAGTCTCGGTCATGGCTGACTACTATGAGCGTGCCGTCGAAATCCCGGAGTGCCTGTTTAAGGATATCCTTAGTCTTGAGGTCAAGATGGTTAGTGGGCTCGTCAAGTATCAGCAGGTTGATTGGCTCCAGCAAAAGTTTTATCATACACAAGCGCACACGCTCACCACCGGATAGCACCTTAACTTTCTTCTGATTCTCCTCGCCACCGAACATGAATGCACCAAGCAGGTCGCGAATCTTGAGTCGCACATCGCCTACTGCAATATCATCGATGGTTTGGAAAACAGTGAGGTTTTCGTCAAGCAACGAAGCACTGTTTTGTGCAAAATAGCCGATTTTAACGTTATGTCCGAGGGTGAGATTGCCATGGTGGGTTATCTCTTTCATAATAGCCTTGACCATCGTTGACTTACCCTCTCCGTTGCGACCGGCAAAAGCCACCTTGTCACCACGCTCAATAGTAAAAGAGGCGTTGGAAAACACTGTCTCACCATCGTAGCTCTTGCCTACTCCATCAGCAATTACAGGATAATTGCCACTACGGGGACAGGGTGGGAATTTTAGTCTTAGAGCAGATGTATCCTCCTCATCAACCTCGACAATCTCAAGTTTTTCAAGCCACTTTACCTTGCTCTGCACCTGGAAGGTCTTTGAGTAAGTGCCTTTGAAACGTTCGATAAATTCACGAGCCTCGGCTATCTGTTTTTGCTGGTCGTCATACTGCTTCTGCTGTTGCTGGCGGCGTTCCTTACGAAGCTCAAGATAATGACTGTAAGTGGCCTTGTAATCATAAATCCGTCCAAGCGTCACCTCGATGGTGCGCGTCGTGATATTGTCAATAAAACGGCGGTCATGACTGATTACCACCACCGCCATGGGGCTATTGATGATAAAATTCTCAAGCCAGCCGATTGATTCGATATCGAGGTGATTGGTAGGCTCATCAAGCAGCAGGACATCCGGCTTACGGAGCAGCAATTTTGAAAGTTCGATACGCATACGCCAACCGCTGGAAAAATCCGAAGTAGGACGGTTGAAATCAGATCGCTCAAAGCCAAGACCAAGCAGCGCTTTTTCCACATCCTCCTCAAAGTGGGTCATGTCGATGGAGTAGAATTTTTCGCTCATGGTCGCAACCTTCTCAATCAAAGCCATATATTCATCGCTCTCATAGTCGGTACGAGTTGCCAGTTCATTATTCAAAGCATTTATCTCTGACTCCATCTCAGAGAGATGAGAAAAGGCTTGAGATGCCTCCTCGAAGACCGTGCGACCATCCTCAGTCATCATGTGCTGAGGCAGATAACAGATGGTACAATCCTTTGGCACCGACACCGATCCACGGGTAGCACCCTGCACCCCTGCAAGAATTTTAAGCAGAGTACTCTTGCCGGCACCATTCTTCCCCATAAGAGCAATGCGGTCCTTGGGATTAATAACAAAAGAAACGTCTTTAAAGAGAGTCGTTCCTCCAAATTCAACAGTCAATCCATCAACTGACACCATATTATTTCGTAATTTTTGATGTAAAGTTACAAATAAAAAATGAAATCCAGAAACGAATAATGCCAAGCCTCAAAGTCATTCACTTTTCAAGGAAGGTCAGTGTGTCTTGGGGCGCATATCTGTTCACTCGGATTTATTTGTTGGACGCTTCGAGAGAGAGTTTTCTGAAACGCTTTAATAGCGGTTCCATATCGAGCGAAGTGATGGAGGCATACGAGACGTGGCACCAGAATCGCGGCAATGCCCCCATGTACCCTGATGGAATATGAAGCACAAGCCGAAGAAACTTAAGCCTACTACAAAGTACAAGAAGGATTACAAACGGTTCAGGAACAATCCAAAGAAAGTTGAGAAACTGTTTGAGATTCTGAAGATAGGTGTCCGTATTTATCGTTAATTTGGCTCGCAGAGTGAATCCAAATATACGAACCGTCTAAGAACAGCTTAGGCTGTAACTGTTGTTTTGCAACAAGTTACAGCCTAAGTATATTATGTAGTCAGACTATCGCTTAGTCCTCTATTGCAGCCTGGGCGGCGGCTACGCGGGCGATGGGCACGCGGAAGGGTGAGCAGCTGACGTAGTTCATGCCGAGTTTGGCGCAGAACTTCACGCTTGAGGGCTCGCCACCGTGCTCGCCGCAGATACCTACCTTGAGGTCGGGATTTGTGGAGCGGCCTTTCTCTACACCCATCTTCACGAGCTGACCTACACCCTCCTGGTCAAGCACCTCGAACGGATCGACTTTCACGATGCCATTCTCTTTGTAGAACTTGAGGAATTTGGGTGCGTCGTCACGTGAGTAACCGAAGGTCATCTGAGTGAGGTCGTTTGTACCGAATGAGAAGAAATCGGCTACCTCGGCGATCTTGTTGGCGGTGAGGGCTGCACGCGGAACCTCGATCATTGTGCCTACCTTGTAGTGGATCGATTCACCTCTCTCTTCAAATACCTTTGCAGCTGTAGTGTTGATCACGTCTGCCTGGTTCTGAAGCTCTTTGAGAACGCCTACAAGCGGAACCATGATTTCCGGCTCTACCTTGATGCCACGTGCCTTGCAGTTGAGGGCTGCCTCAAGGATAGCACGGGTCTGCATCTCGGTGATCTCGGGATAAGTGATGCCAAGACGGCAGCCACGGTGACCGAGCATCGGGTTGAACTCCTCAAGAGCATCAACTTTTGCCTTCACCTCCTCAAGGGAGATGCCCATCTCGTTGGCAAGTTCCTTCTGAGTTGCAGTCTGATGAGGTACGAACTCATGCAACGGGGGATCGAGAAGACGGATGGTCACTCCGTAGCCGTCCATTGCCTCGAAGATACCCTCGAAGTCGCCACGCTGCATCGGGAGAAGTTTTGCAAGAGCTGCACGACGTCCTTCAACGTCGGAAGCAAGGATCATCTCGCGTACTGCCTTGATACGGTCGCCTTCGAAGAACATGTGCTCTGTGCGGCAGAGACCGATACCCTGAGCACCGAAGTGACGTGCCTGTTTTGCATCACGCGGAGAATCGGCGTTGGTACGAACGAGAGTCTTTGTATATTTTGCTGCAAGGTTCATGATTGCGCCGAAATCGCCGTCAAGTTCGGGATCGCGGGTCGGCACCTGACCATCGTAAACCTCACCTGTAGAGCCGTTGAGAGAGATCCAGTCGCCTTCATTGTAGACTTTGCCATTCATCTCTACGGTCTTAGCCTTGTAGTCAACTTTGATTTCACCTGCACCGGATACGCAGCATTTACCCATACCACGGGCTACCACAGCAGCGTGGCTGGTCATACCGCCGCGCATTGTGAGGATGCCCTGAGCCACTGCCATACCACGAAGGTCTTCGGGAGATGTCTCGATACGGACAAGCACCACTTTCTTCTTCTTCTCAGCCCATGCCTCAGCATCATCTGCCTGGAATACAATCTGTCCGGCAGCTGCACCCGGAGATGCGGGAAGACCCTTAGCCATTACTTTGGCCTTCTTGATGTCTGACTTGTCGAATACGGGGTGAAGCAGCTCGTCGAGTTTCTGGGGCTCCATACGGAGAAGAGCCTCTTTCTCGTCGATCATGCCCTCGCGGAGAAGCTCCATTGCGATACGTACCATAGCAGCACCTGTGCGCTTGCCGTTACGGGTCTGGAGCATCCAGAGCTTGCCATCCTGGATAGTGAACTCCATATCCTGCATATCCTTGTAGTAGCCTTCGAGCTTGTTGGCGATTGCGATAAGCTCGGCAGCACATACAGGCATTGACTCTTCGAGAGAGGGATATTTTGAAGCACGTTCCTCTTCGCTGATCCCCTGGAGAGCAGCCCAACGACGAGAACCCTCGACTGTGATCTGCTGCGGAGTGCGCACGCCGGCAACCACGTCCTCGCCCTGAGCGTTGATGAGGTACTCACCGTTGAAGATGTTCTCACCGGTAGCGGCATCACGGCTGAAAGCAACGCCTGTAGCGGAGTTGTCGCCCATGTTGCCATATACCATCGCCTGAACGTTAACAGCTGTGCCCCACTCCTCCGGAATCTGGTTCATACGGCGGTAAAGGATAGCACGCTCGTTCATCCAGCTGTCAAACACGGCGCAGATACCTCCCCAGAGCTGTTCCCAAGCTGATTCGGGGAAATCCTTGCCTGTATAATCTTTTACGGCAGCCTTGAAACGAACTACGAGTTCCTTAAGGTCTTCCACCTCGAGCTCGTTGTCGAATTTCACGCCCTTCTCCTCTTTCACCTTATCCATGATAGCCTCGAAAGGATCGATGTCAGTCTTGCTCTTCGGTTTCATGCCGAGCACCACGTCGCCATACATCTGCACGAAACGACGGTAGCTATCCCAAGCGAAACGCGGGTTGCCGCTCTTCTCAGCCATAGTGGCAACAGTTGCGTCGTTCATACCGAGGTTGAGGACAGTGTCCATCATACCGGGCATGGAAGCACGCGCACCTGAACGTACAGATACGAGCAGCGGATTGGAAGAATCATCAAATTTCTTACCGGTAAGAGTCTCCACGTGAGCGATAGCCTCCTCCACTTCGTTCTTGATGTCGGCTACAACTTTATCGCGGCCATATTGAGTGTACTCAGTGCAGACGTCGGTCGTGATGGTGAATCCCGGAGGTACGGGCATTCCCAAAAGGTTCATTTCCGCAAGGTTTGCGCCCTTGCCGCCAAGGAGATTTCTCATCCCGGCATTACCTTCGGCCTTACCATCGCCGAACGTATAAATAGCTTTTGCCATAATTATTATATATTAATACAGATATTTTATTTATTAAACTTCAGCGGGTTAACGGCTCGTAAACCCTATCGTCTAAAGTGTCTGTTTTTGGGTTTTTCTACTTAGATTTTCAAAGTATATCATTTTCGATGTGCAAATTTATAAAATCTTTGGGAAATTCACTAATTTTGCATCATTAAATAGTGTCAAAAATGGCAAGAAAAAGAAAAGAACTACCCGAATTGCATGGAGTGGAGGTTTCCGGCGTGGCTGCCGAGGGCAAGGCGATAGCCCGCGTGAAGCTCCGTGAGACGGATGAGACGCCCATCGTAGTGTTTATCCCATACGCCGCTCCGGGCGATATCGTGGATCTGAAGATCGACAAGAAGAAACACAGTTATGCAGAGGCTCACATCACCCGCATTGTGGAGCCATCCCCTATCCGCATGGCTCCACGTTGCCCTTCGTTCGGCACGTGCGGAGGATGCAAATGGCAGCATATCCCTTATCAGGAGCAGCTCAGGCATAAGCATCGCATTGTGGCGGATGCCCTTGAGAGGATTGCAAAAGTGGATCTGCCGGAGATCCGCCCTACCCTCGGCTCTGACAACATCTGGGGCTACCGGAATAAGATGGAATACACATTCTCCAACAAAAAATGGCGTTCATGGGAGGATATAAGATCCGGGAAGGAGTTCGCCGACAGCAGCAACGCCCTTGGATTCCATATCCCCGGAGCCTTCGACAAGGTGCTGCATATCGACAACTGCCATCTACAGGATACCAAGGGGGATGAGATACGCAATTTCATATATGACTTCGCCGAGAGCCACGGCTACTCCTTTTATAATATAAAGGAGAACCACGGACTCCTCCGCACGCTCATGCTCCGTATCGCCTCCACCGGGGAGATAATGGTGTGCCTGACGTTCGGAGAGGACGACCGCGAACGTATCGCCGAGATTCTGACCGCTATAAAGGAGAGATTCCCGGAGATCACGTCACTGCTCTACGTGGTCAACAGGAAACTCAATGATTCGATAGCTGATCAGGAGGTGATAGCATTCAGCGGTCCGGAATATATAGAGGAGGAGATGGAGGGACTCAGATTCCGTATAAATGCGAAATCCTTCTATCAGACCAATTCGCTCCAGGCCTACGAGCTTTATAAAGTGGCGAGGGAGTTCGCCGGACTTGACCCGAAGGGGAATAATGACGGGAAGAAACCCTTGGTCTACGACCTTTATACCGGCACCGGCACAATCGCCAATTTCGTGGCGCGCCAGGCAAGCCGGGTCATCGGTATTGAATACGTGGAGGAGGCGATCGAGGATGCCAAATTGAATGCCTCGGTCAATGGTCTTGACAATACCCTCTTCTATGCAGGCGACATGAAGGATATACTCACGGATGAGTTTGTACGCCGTCATGGGGTTCCTGACGTCATGATTGTAGACCCACCGCGTGCAGGTATGCATGAGGATGTGGTGAAGGTTATCCTCAACGCCTCCACTGCCGTCATAGTCTACGTGAGCTGTAATCCCGCCACGCAGGCACGCGATCTTGCGTTACTTGATGCGAGATATAAGGTCACGGCAGTGCAGCCTGTCGATATGTTCCCCCACACTCATCATGTGGAGAATGTGGTGCGTCTCGAACTTAGGCAACCGGAGGAATCATCCTCTGCCGATAATGACTCAGCTGATATAAATAACTGTATAAACAACGAATGATGACCCCATTACAGACCTTACAGTCACGCCACTCCGTGAGGGCCTTCCGAGAGGAGGCTCTCTCGGATACTCACGTCAAGAAGCTGAAGGCGTGCATTACGATGATCAACACCCATCAACAGGGGCTGAAATTCCAGTTGATCACCAATGATCCCGACCCATTGGCAGGCTTCAGCAAGAGTTATGGAGTCTTCACCAACCCCCGAAACTACATGGCAGCTGTAGTAGATACCGCCACTCCCGACGTGCTCGAAAGGGCGGGCTATTATGCGGAACAGGTGGTGATAAAGTCCTGTGAGCTGGGCGTGGGGAGCTGTTTCGTCGGTGGCACCTATAATGAAAGCAAGGTGAAGGTACAGCTACGCGCCGGAGAGAAGGTGCTGTTTCTTGTGCTTCTCGGTTATCCGGCAGAGAAGACAAAATTCATGGCGAAGATAATGGCGAAGATGGTTCATCTGAAGAGAATGGACGCGGAGCAATTCTTCGAGCCCTCCGGAGATCTTACTGAGGCGATTGGCAAATTCCCGTTTCTGACCGTCGGGCTTGAGGCAGTGGCATGTGCCCCCTCCGCACTCAACAAGCGACCCACCCGCATATTCCTGCGCCATGACAGCGCCGGCGACGCGCTCTGCGCCCGCGTGGACGATTCCAACCCCAAGAACCTCATCGACCTCGGCATCGCCAAATACAATTTCAACTATGCCACCTCCACTGAATGTGAATGGGGCAACGGCGCGCCGCTCACAGGAGGCTACACGCTACTCTGACCGCTACCCCCTTATTCATTTAGAATCCGGCATCTCCAAAAATAAATTCACCACTCTATTAAAACTAAAAATATGAATAAGACCATATACCTTGCAGGAGGATGCTTCTGGGGAACCGCCCACCTGTTTTCTTTAGTGCCGGGCGTAGTCTCTGCTACCGCCGGTTACGCCAACTCCATTGTGGAGAATCCGTCATATAAACTTGTATGCACAGGCATCACCAATGCTGCTGAGACCGTCATGGTGGTATACAATGATCAAAAAGTGTCGCTCTCCTCTTTACTGTCGCTATATTTCAGAAGTATTGATCCTCTGAGCATCAACAGACAGGGAGGGGATATAGGCACGCAATACCGCACCGGAATATACTATACCGACTCAGCAGACTCTGCGGTAATAGAATCCCAAATAGCCGCCCTACAGACCCATTATGACAAACCGATTGCTGTGGAACATTCACCACTTATCAATTTCTATCCTGCCGAAGAGTATCATCAGGACTATCTGTATAAGAATCCTGACGGATATTGCCATGTCGATCCCATTCTATTCCGCGAAGCCAGGGAAATTGGGAAACCATAGGATTATCCCAACCCCACCCTCACGACCGGCTTCAAAAAAACGGTTGTGAATTTTGTGATTTTAGATTTTAGTTGTAACTTTGCGCCACGTTCTGGTGCGCACAATGCGTGAAAAGGGAATCCGGTGAAAATCCGGAACAGACCCGCTACTGTAATTCCTACCACAACTCCCGGCATAATGCCACTGTCGCTGTCAACGATGGGAAGGCGCCGGGAAGTCAGGATAAGTCAGGAGACCTGCCAGGACAACATATAGTTTTGTAGTTTTCGGGTTATATCACCACAAAACGTCAATGCGCTTTTACTTTTTCCATGTCATCCCCGGCATAGAGGAGTGCTTTTACGGTCTGCTGCGTGATAATGCCTACAAATCTTTCAGTCAATGAGCAAGCAGACTACCGGAATGAAATCTCTTTTATTCCTATCCACAATTCTCGTCAGCCAACTGCCGGCACTGGCGCAATCCACTGTCCATGGCAATGACTCCATTAAAGATCGACAATCTGTTGATCTCAATGAGGTGAAAGTCTTTGGAAAATCTGCTGCCCGAAAACTTGAAGAGGGGGTGTTTGCAGTAAATGCCCTGGAAATAGCCCCCGACATAAACAGGATGGTCACCATCAACGATCTTGTCAATCGCACAGCCGGAGTGAAAGTGCGCCGTGAAGGGGGAGTCGGCTCTGACTTTGACCTGACCATAAACGGCATGTCGGGCAATTCCATACGCTATTTTATTGACGGAGTGCCCCTGGAGTCAAAAGGTTCCGGGGTATCGCTGGAAAATATCCCCCTGAATATAGTCGAACGTGTGGAGCTTTATAAAGGCGTGGTCCCCTCTCACCTTGGTGCCGACGCATTGGGTGGAGCCGTCAACATCATAACCAAGAAAAAACGTCAGAATTTCCTGGATGCATCCTATGGCATCGGATCTTTTCATACGCATACCGCCGATCTGACAGGACAATGGTTCATACCCCGCACTGCAATTGCACTACGCCCCACAGTAGGGGTCAACTACTCCAAAAACGACTACAAGATGAAAGGGGTGGAGATATGGGACGAGGATGAAGAACGGTACATACTCACTGACCGCCGGCGTTTCCACGACGACTATCTCTCCATATTCGGACAACTTGAAGCGGGCGTAAATAATGTCGGATGGGCCGACATGTTCTTCTTAGGGGTATCCTACAACGCTGTCGACAAAGAGATCCAGACAGGAGCCATGCAGAACAAAGTGTATGGTAAGGCGGAACGTCATTCCCACTCACTGGCTTTCTCTGCCATATACTCAAAACGATGGGGTGATATCGCCTCCCGAATCAACATATCCCACACCCTTGATCATAGCGAGACTGTCGACACGGCATACCGCAAATATTCCTGGGACGGTTCATGGCTCCCATCGTCAGGCAACGAGATGACAAACCATGCGCGGACAATAAGGGTATATAATCGCCCCTTGACCATGATCAATGCCGGAATTGACTATGAACTCAATGAGCATAACTCCTTTGCATTCAACTATATGTT
This sequence comes from Lepagella muris, assembly GCF_004793975.1. Classification (NCBI taxonomy): domain Bacteria; kingdom Pseudomonadati; phylum Bacteroidota; class Bacteroidia; order Bacteroidales; family Muribaculaceae; genus Lepagella; species Lepagella muris. The sequence continues at coordinate 98,197 of NZ_SRYB01000015.1, read as the reverse complement.
CAACAGAAGGGGAAATGATAGGCATGACAAGGTTGACAAGTTGTTTGAACCCACAAATGATGTTGTGACAAAACACATATTGTCGCTCACATATTCACAGTCCTTCTTTGACCAAAAGTGGCAGACATCCTACTTTGTGAAAGACTATATCAACACGCTCCACATAAGACAGACCAATGATTTCACAATCACAGGTTCGGATAAGATAGACACCAACGCAACCAAGAACTATATGGGAGCCGGCATCGGGAGCCGATATGCCTTGTGCGAACCCTTTGCTGTGAAGGCTTCATACGAACATAGTGTCAGGCTCCCTCTCTCCAGGGAACTTCTTGGAAACGGAACCACTGTCTACGCCAACCTCGCGCTGAAACCAGAACAAAGCAACAACTATAATGCAGGCATCTTCGGGTCATGTTTTTTTGGAGATGCCAATCATCTTACCTACGAGGCGAATGGCTTCATACGTCACGTACAGAACTTCATACGTGCCACTGTCTCCGAGCGTGAAGGGATGATGCAATACGTCAACGAGCCTGCAATACATATCAAAGGATTCGATTTCGACGTGTCATATTTCTGGGAAGACCGTCTGAAGATTTCCATAAACGGGAGCTGGAACGATGCCCGCGACCTTAAGAAATATAAGACCGACGGCAATCCTTCCGCCACCTACAAGAACCGCGTTCCCAACCGCCCCTGGATGTTTGGGAATATGGAAACCACCTACTCATTCCACAACATTATATCCAAAACTGACCAACTGAATGTCGGAGTCGCTCACCAATACATCCATTGGTACTTCCTGAATTGGGAAGCATTCGGAGCCATCTCCACTAAAGCCCGTATCCCAACACAGAATATCACCGACCTCTCATTATCTTACTCCTGGCAAGCAGACCGATTCAACATCTCGCTGGAATGTAATAATCTGTTTGACCGCCTTGCGTATGACAACTATATGCTTCCGAAACCGGGACGCAGTTTTGCTGCAAAATTCCGTATTTTCCTAAAATGAACTTCAATCTCTCCTCAGCCTCTTCTCCAAATGTTACCGAAGTGGGAGCAGAAAGTACATTGATTATTCACCAACCAATAAATATCAATCACTTATGAAGAAATTCAAATTCAGTATCCTTCAGCTGTTTGCACTTTTCATGTGCATCCTGCCGACAGCATGTTCAGACGATGACAAACCCGAAATCCCAGATGACCCAACAATCATCCAGGACTATCACTTCGATCTCTGGGTTGCTCTTGACCGTCATGGGGGAATGGGAAGGGATGTACAGACTCTAGTGCGCAGCCTCAACTCGCTTGATGCCGACCAACCGGAAATCACTTTCAAGGGTGTGGGCACAGAGGTCAATTCAATCCTCTCCTTGGAAACTATCCTGAAGGGTGGGTATTACTATCAGGTGCCCGTTTCCGGCGACCGTTTCGCAAAATACACCATCACCGACAATAAGATTGAGGTGGTAAAGGAGCGTCGATTTAAGGACAACACCTACGATACACGCAAATACACCCATGCATGGATCTCTGACAACACTCTCATCATCATGGCAGCCAACGGCGACGCAAACAAGATTATCTGGACAAAACTGAATTCCGACGATATGTCAATCATCTCGGAAGGCACTCTCGATGTGAAAATGCCGGAAGGTGGCGAAATCTACACCACTTCCGGAATACTCACCTACCGTCAGTCAGACAATAAGCTATTCTATTTCTATTATGCTAAGACGGGTGGGAAACGCGGAAAACGTGTCACGCCTATGATGACTGCCGTCATAGACCCGGCTACAATGGCAGTCGAAAGCGACACACCTTGCTTCCTTGACTGCGAGATGGTGGGCACTGCCTACGGCGAACTCCTTCAGACCACCACCTTCATTGACGGCAACAACAATCTATATATCGCATGCGTGACCGATGATGCCGACGGCAATGAGATAAGCCACCTCCTCAAGATTCCGGCAGGCTCAACCTCATTTGATAAGAATTATGATGGGTTCACAGCAGGTGGGAAACTTGTCTCCATTCTTTATATTGGAGACAATAAGGCACTTGCATACGCACGCGACGACAAAGCGGGAACCGGCATAGATTCGTTCAGCCATTACTATACAGTCATCGACGTAGTGACGAAAACGAGCACCCCAATCACATACAACGGTGCCGCCCTACCCTACAGCAGCGGACGATTCTCCTCGCGTATGGCATACGTCAACCACAAGGCATATATCGGAGTAGATGCAGAGAATCAGAAACCTCAAATCTATATCTATGATGTCAAGACAAACTCGACATCGCTCGGAGCAACAATGGCGTCAGGTTATTATTTCGAGCAGATCCGTGTAGTGGAAAACGTGAAATAATACAGAATACCTACATTTTATTTAATCCAGACCGGTCGTCGGTAACAGATGAACACGACGACCGGTCCTAAAAACCGACGACATGAGACGAACAATTACTTTTCTTCTGATATTCGTAGCCTTCATTGTTATGAAGGCACAGGATTTAAAAGATATGCCCAAAGATAAGACAGCTATACTTATGGTGCATTTCGGCACTACATTCGACGATACGCGTGCTGCCACTATTGATGCCATAAATACAATGGTAAAGGACACGTTTCCGGGAGTGAAAGTTACAGAAGCCTACACCTCACGCATAATAATAAAGAGGCTCTCCAAACGAGGCATGCACAAATCAACACCGACGGAAGCCCTCTTACGTCTGGCAGCCGACGGATACACTCACGTCGTGGTGCAACCGACAAACATTATTTGTGGCATAGAGGTGGAGACTCTCCGTAAGGAGGCATCTCTCATGACCCCATTCTTCTCCGATATTCGGGTAGGGAATCCTTTACTATACTCTGTTGATGACTGTGAGAATGTGGTCAAGATTCTCTCTGCACGCTACGCCAAATATATCGGCAAGAACAACGCTGTCGTGCTGATCGGACATGGCACTTCAACTCCCGCCACTTCCATATACTCTCAGATGGACTATATGTTTACGTCAGGTGGGGCACCATCCTTCCATGTCGCGACAGTAGAGGGTTATCCGACGTATATGACGACTCTCCAACGTCTGAAGAACGGACGCGTGAAAAATGTCACACTCATCCCTTTCATGTTTGTCGCCGGAGACCATGCACGTAATGATATCGATGGAGAATGGAAAGAGATGCTCGGTAAGGATGGATTCAACGTCTCTTCCGTAATTGAAGGTCTCGGAGAGATTCCTGAAATACAAAACATATACATTGACCATATCCGTCAGGCAATCGAGACTCCCGTCACCGATATCTCTGCACAAAAAGCATCCTATCTGAAAGAGAATTTATAACCAACAAGAAAACTATGTCACGTATCAAGAAGACTGTATTGACATGCATCGGAATTGCTATGGCACTCATAGCGATCCTTATGGTCTGGCATTCCCTACTGAGACCCACCAAAATATTGGTGGTCAATCCTCTTCCTGCTCAAAAGGCGGAGATTATACTGAACAACGACAGCCGTCTGATTTCCGTGACATGCACGACAATGGAAGAAGCCCGCGATTTCAGCAAATATGATGCCGTCCTCATGTACGGTCGCGGGCTTTATCTTGACTCCATACAGATGGCTGACCTTGAGAAGGCGGCACACAATGGAGTGCCTGTATTCACCAACTCACTACGTAACTTCAATTTTGTCGTAAACCACAATCTCGATTCCATACAGTCTGCCACATTGCAGACTTATTTCGCAAACCCATGCCGACCCAACTACCGCAATCTTCTCCGATACGTGCGTCATCTTTCAACTCCACGCCGACTCGGAGACCAAGACTATGATCTTCCCGTAAATATACCATCCGAATTATTCTATCATCTCGAGCCGGGGAAATATTTCAAGGATGCTCACGCCCTGACGCAATATCTCAAGGACAAAGGTCTATATCACCAAGATGGGCGCGACGTGGCTTTCATCTCAGGAGTGAGCTTTCCGGTGGAAAGCAACCGTGCCCACGTCGATACAATCGTCACGCGCCTCACACAATCCGGATATAATGTCTATCCCATCACAGCTACCGGAGAGAAACGCAGCGCAATGATAAAGGAGGTTAACCCTGATGCCATTGTCTATTTCCCGATGGGGCGCCTCGGCAATGACTCTCTTTTGAATTGGGTCTATGCCCACAAGATACCTCTTTTCATGCCTTTCCCTCTTACCCAGACACAGTCGGAATGGCTAGATATCAGAAAACCGTTGGAAGGGGGTACTCTCAATGCCAGAATCGTCGTGCCTGAAATCGACGGAGGGATGTCGCCTTTATGCATTGCGACACAAGATCCGGATCCAGAAGGATACATCCTCTTCACTCCTCAGCGGGAACGTGTGGATGCTTTCATGGATCAGTTCAACAGATTCATGCGACTACAAGTGATTCCAGACAAAGAGAAAAGGATTGCCATAGTCTATTTCAAGTCGCCAGGGAAAGATGCACTCCTTGCCTCGGGTATGGAGGTAGTGCCTTCTCTCTATAATTTTCTGTCGCGTCTGTCAGCAGAGGGATATGACGTCAGCGGACTACCCTCCTCAATGGAAGAATTCGGGAAGATGCTGAATGAACAGGGGAGCGTGATGGGATCCTATGCTCCTGCCGCTCAGAAACGATTCATTGAAGAATGTAACCCCATCCGTATAGATAAAAGACTCTATGAAAAATGGGCAGAGACAACACTAAGTCCTGAAAAATACGCCGAGGTAGAAATGCGTTATGGCAAGGCTCCGGGAAATCTTCTCGCGAGTGGCGACACTATATGCATGGCAGCCCTCCGATTCGGCAACATACTCCTCTTCCCTCAGCCCCGTCCCGCACTCGGCGATGATGATTTCAAACTCGTGCATGGTGCTGACGTAGCACCTCCTCATTCCTACATAGCTCCCTACCTCTATATGCAGAATGAATTCGATGCCGATGCCATAATCCATTTCGGTACTCACGGCAACCTGGAATTCACACCCGGTAAAAACGCTGCCCTCTCAAAATCCGACTGGGCAGACGTCTTGATCGGCGGCCGACCGCATTTCTATTTCTATACCACTGGAAACATAGGAGAGGCTATCATTGCCAAAAGAAGATCCCATGCCGTGATTGTTACCCATCTTACACCACCCTTCACAAAAAGCGGGCTACGGCAAAAATATGCATCCCTTCTGATGAAAATACATGAGGCTATCTCGAATTCCTCCGCCAATTCCCAAGACTTAAAGAGGGAAATCATCGCGCAAGGGTTCCACAAGGATCTCGGACTTGATTCCATCCCGGAAGGGAGATATACCACCCTTGAATTGCAAAAAATCGATGCCTTCCTGGAGGAACTTGCAAATGAAAAAATCACAGGGGCATACTACGTAATGGGAGTACCCTACTCCGGTGACGATATGACGGAAAGTATTCTCGCAATAACCGCCGACAAACTCGCATATTCCCGTGCCAAGAATGATTTCCACGCCGGGAAAATATCTCAAAAATCGCTTCAGGACTTCGCATTAATCGCCCACAATTATCATCCAGGAGCATCCCGTGACATCAAATCGGCATTATCAGGCAACCCGGCTCCTGCCGATGCTGCAGAAGCCTTGCGTATACGCCAACTTCTCACAGAATCGGCAGGAGCCGAGATCGACGCAATGGTAGGGGCCCTGAACGGCATTCCGCTGTGCCCGGCACCAGGCGGAGATCCTGTAATAAACACCAACGTGCTCCCTATGGGACGCAACATGTTCAGCATTAATGCAGAAGTCACTCCCGGAGAAAAAGCATGGAACGACGGTGTGGTTCTCGCAGAACACACTCTCGATAGTTATCTCAAAAAACATGGTGAATATCCTCGGAAAATAAGTTTTACATTCTGGGCGGGAGAATTCATCTCCTCGCAGGGTGCGACCGTAGCACAGGCATTAAGAATGCTCGGTGTGGAGCCCGTGCGCGACGGGCAAGGGCGCGTGATAGACCTGAAGCTCACCTCTTCCGAAGAATTGGGCCGCCCGAGAATCAACATTCTTGTGCAGGTGTCGGGACAGCTGCGCGACATAGCGTCATCGCGCCTGAAAATGCTCACCGATGCAGTCACTCTTGCCGCCTCGGCAAAGGATGACAAATATCCAAACTTCGTGGCAGAAGGCACTATCGAGCAGGAAAAAGCCCTTTTGGATAAGGGGGAGTCGCCAAAAAGAGCACGTGAGCTTTCAACAATGAGAGTGTTCGGTCCGGTCAACTCCGGATATAGCACCGGGATGCTTCATTTTACTGAAAATTCCGGAGAATGGGATGACCGCGAGCAACTGGTAGATGGTTTTCTCAACAACATGTGCGCCATATATGGCGACGACAGCAATTGGGGCACAATGAATAAAGACCTGTTTAAGTCTGCCGTTGCCGGCACAGACGTCATCGTACAGCCACGCCAGAGCAACACGTGGGGTCCCATATCTCTCGACCATGTTTATGAATTCACCGGAGCATTGTCGCTGGCGGCAAAATCTTTGGGGGGCAAAGAGCCGGACGCTGTCATGGCAGACTATCGCAATCCTTGGGTACCTCGTATGCAAGACACAAAAGAGGCAGTCGCCGTCGAGACACGCGCCACTATCCTAAACCCCGAATATATCAAGAACCGTATGAAAGGAGGGGCGACTACGGCACAGATGTTTGGAGAGATATTTCGAAACATCTTCGGATGGAGTGCCACGCGTCCTTCTGTGCTTGCCGATGATATCTATGACCGTCTTTACGATATATACGTGGCAGACAAGGATGGGATCGGGATTGAGGAATATTTCAACCGTGTGAATCCGGCTGCCCTGCAGGAAATGACAGCCACGATGCTTGAAAGCGCACGTAAAGGATTCTGGAAAGCCGACGACAAACGCATCTCTGCCGTCGCCGAAATGCATGCCCGTATTACCCGGCGGCACGGCGCACCATGCACGGAATTCGTCTGTGCAAACAGGAAACTTCAGGAGTATACCGCCTCACACCTCTCTGCCAAGGACGCTGACAAATTCCTCGGAGAGATCGGGAAAGCCACAGCAGCCCAATCAGGATCCCAAATTCTGAAAAAAGATGAGAGGAACCTCATGCAGAAAATCTCACCTGACAAAACAGGTCTCTATGTGATAATTGCCTTAGCACTGTGTATTTGTGCATACGGGTGCGTCGTAATATTCCGGAGAAGAGCCAATCATAAAACCGGTGGCAGAAAGGAGAACCGATGACAGTGATATTGATGATATTTTGCATAGCGTCTATTGCGGGATGCATAGTGAATATTTCACTCATGCCCGTGAAAATGCGTGTGGCATTATGTCTGCTATGGGGAATAGGCGCCGGCATCATCGCAATGATAATGTTCGGACTCCCCCGTCAGGAGATATGGACAGCGAAATGGATTGTATATGCCGTTATCTTGGCATCGGTAGACGTGATTTTCTTTCTCCGCCACATCTTTTCTGACAGACATCTTCCCCGGATTGCAGGTCTATACCCCGGCTTCTCAATCCTATATCCCATGATAGTCTTGGATTGCATCTGCACACGCTCTTTTCCGGGAGCCGACTTCGCGACTATCTCAATACTTACCGGGATTGCTGTCGTTCTGCTCCTTGCCGGCAGTGTTGCCATCTGTCGCCATCTCAATGCCGGATTCGGCACACTATACGGCATCACTATCGTTCTGACAATCACAAGTATAATTTTATATGGTATGACATGAAACCTATCTCAGATATACTGTTTATAATTTCCAACGGATTACTGATTCCGGTAATCCTTTCCCTATTGTTTCTGCTGTCGCTCTCATTGATCAGAGCGATCGGATTCTATCATCTCTTTCGTGAGCATCGTCGCATTTCCGACGCATTGAAGACAGTGGTGGGCAACTACTCACTTGACAGTTTGAAAGAGACGCTGGATAGTCTCAACGATCTCGAAGATTCGCCGGAAATCAGATGTCTGCGCTTGTTAGTCAGTCATAGTGCGGATGCTGATTATTGCGAACATGCTTTGGGAGACTATCAGATAGAGATAGAGCGGAAACTCTCGAAAAGCCGACTCTTAGTGAAATTCGGACCAATGCTCGGACTCATGGGGACCCTCATACCGATGGGACCCGCTCTCGTAGGACTCTCTGCCGGCGACATATCATCAATGGCATACAACATGCAAGTGGCATTTGCCACGACCGTCATCGGCATGCTCATTGCAGCTATCGGTCTCCTGCAGCTTCAGTCAGACAAACGCTTCTTTGCCCGCTCTTTCAACGACATTGGGTTCATTCTTCGTAAAATTATCGGAATATGAAACAGAATCCAATTCTTCACAACTCCAACGATGAGGATGATAATCCCCTCGGAATGCTTACGAATCTATTCGATATAGCGATGGTCTTTGCCGTGGCTCTTATGGTGGCGCTCACCACGCATTTCAGCATGAGTGAGATTTTCTCTGATGATGACTTCACCATTGTCAAGAACCCCGGGACTGACAACATGGAAATCATAACCAGAGAGGGGGAGAAAATAAATCGTTACACCCCTTCCGACACAGAGTCGCCCACATCAGGCAACCGAGGGAAACGTGTCGGGACAGCTTATCAACTTGAGAACGGAGAAATAATATACATACCTGAATAACAGACACCCATATAAATATGAAAAAAGCCATCCATATCCTCTGCCTCGCAGCTGCCGTGATGCTGACAGCATGCGGAGCTCGCAATGCCGCCGGAGCCAATGATGCGGAAGCATCATCGGCAACTGACTCAATCGCAACCGTTATTCCTAAATATGCACAGGGTTTCCACGTGAAAAATAGCGGGGATATCACTCTCCTCGACATCAATGACCCTGAGAACCGAGAGGCGGAAAAATTCCATTTCGCGCTCACCGATAAGGATTTCATCGGAGAGATACCGCAAGGATATAAGCGCATCAATATCCCGATAGAGTCAGCTATATGCATGACATCTCTCCAACTGTCAAATTTCCTGAAACTTGATATTCCGGAAAAGGTCGTAGGTATTACAAGCACGCGCCATCTGCATAATGAGAAAATGAACCGTCAGATAAAGGAGGGCACTACCCACAAGATAGGGATCGAGGGAAATTTCGACAATGAGGTCATAATCGCCATAGATCCTGACGTCATTTTCGTCTCCCCTTTCAAACGTGGCGGATATGATGCCATACGCAACGTCGATATCCCGCTCCTCCCCCATCTCGGCTACAAGGAGCTGTCGCCACTCGGACAAGCGGAATGGATAAAGGTGGTGGGACTCCTTACGGGAAACACGGCAAAAGCAAATGAGATATTTTCGGATATCGAGCGCCGCTATCTCGCGCTGAAAGCAATGGTTGACACTGTCGGGGTGCGCCCCACTGTGTTCAGCGGGGAGATGCGCGGTGGCAACTGGTATGCCGTCGGTGGGAAAAGTTTCCTCGCCCAGCTATTCCGTGATGCCGGCGGCGACTATTTTCTGAAAGACAATACCGAATCCGGCGGTATCACCCTTGACTACGAGACGGTGTATGCAAATGCTTCCGAGGCAGACTATTGGAGAATTGTCAACAGTTTTGATGGAGATTTCTCCTACGATGCACTAAAAAAGATCGACAACCGTTATACTGATTTCAAGGCATGGAAAAATAAAGGGGTCATTTACTGCAACATGAATGAGGTGCCATTCTACGAGCGGATGCCCGTAGAGCCGGAAGTTGTGCTCGCTGACTTCATCCATGTGTTTCATCCTGACATCCTGCCTGACCATCAACCTGCATATTATCATCTGCTTAAGAAATGAACCACACTCGCACAGGACTCATAATGACCCTCCTGGGGGTATCTATTCTGCTTTTCTTTTTCCTTAACCTTCTCCTCGGTTCGGTGAAGATTCCAGCAGATGCCATCTACAATATCCTGACAGGAAGTGAAGATGAGTCTCCGATATGGACCAACATAATAATGAAGTCAAGGCTCCCGCAATCGTTCACCGCTGCCATGGCGGGTGCAGGTCTGGGAGTAAGCGGACTACTGATGCAGACTGTATTCCGGAATCCACTTGCCGGTCCCTCTGTGCTCGGAATAAGCTCCGGAGCAAGTCTCGGTGTGGCTTTTGTAGTGCTCCTTTCCGGCAGCATAGGGGGTGTGACATTAAGCAAGCTCGGAGTAATAGGAGAGGTCACCATCACCCTTTCCGCCATATTTGGAGCCCTACTTATAATGGCACTCATCGCCTTCGTTGCCGGAAAAGTAAGGGGGAATGTGACCCTTCTGATAATGGGCGTCATGATCGGATACGTCGCAAACGCAATAATTGGCGTGCTGAAGTTTTTCAGTGCCGAGGAAGACATAAGGGCTTACGTGATTTGGGGGCTCGGAAGTTTCTCGCGTGTTTCAGGTGGGCAGACAAATGTATTCATCTTTCTGATGAGTGTGCTTCTCCCTATCTCCTTCCTACTTATCAAGACCCTCAACCTTCTCCTGCTCGGCGACTCTTATGCCCGCAATCTCGGGCTCGATATTAAGAGAGCACGTATGCTCGTCATAGCAAGTTCCGGAATATTGGTGGCTGTCGTGACTGCATATTGCGGACCAGTTATATTTCTGGGACTCGCTGTCCCTCACATCTGTCGAGGTCTATTCCATAGATCTAACCACGCAGTGATTCTGCCGGCATCCATGCTGGCGGGGGCATCTCTGGCTCTCCTCTGCAACCTCATCGCCAGATTACCCGGATTTGAGGGTGCGCTTCCGGTAAACTCCGTGACAGTTCTTATCGGCGCGCCTGTCGTCATGTGGGTGCTTTTCAACAAAAGAAGAAATGAAGTATGAAAAAAAACAATGAGACAATAAAAATTTCAGGACTTGAGACCGGATACATCTCTAAAAAGGGCAACACCGTCATCACACGTGATATCGACGCATCCCTTGAATCGGGTGAGCTGACGTGTCTTCTGGGTCCTAACGGTGCAGGCAAATCAACTCTCCTGAAGACATTGACAGCTTTCATCCCCCCTATTCAAGGGGATATCTTCATAGAGGGGAAATCCCTAAAGGATTATTCCGCTCCGGAATTGGCAAAAGTGATCGGGGTTGTACTCACTGAGAAACTGAGCATCAGCAATATGACTGTGGAAGAACTGATATCTATGGGCAGAAGTCCCTACACGGGTTTCTGGGGAAAGATGTCAGAATATGATAAAATGGCGGTTGAGGAATCAATCAACCTTGTCAATATCAATAATCTGCGAGGCAGGATGGTGCAGACACTGAGCGACGGCGAACGCCAGAAGGTGATGATCGCCAAAGCATTGGCACAAGAGACTCCTGTCATTTTCCTTGATGAGCCAACAGCCTTTCTTGACTATCCGAGCAAAGTGGAGATCCTGCAGCTCCTAAAGAGGCTTGCCATCGAGAAAGACAAGACAGTCTTTCTATCAACCCACGATATGGAGCTTGCCCTGCAGATAGCCGACAAAGTATGGCTCATCGACAAGCCGCATGGTGTCACTATCGGCACCCCGGAAGACCTTGCCCTGAACGGGGAAATGAACCGCTATTTCCATAGCGACGGTGTGGTGTTCGACATTGACAACGGACTTTTCAAAATATCTCAAGAAATGCACGGATCAGTCAGCCTGACAGGAGAAGGACAGCATCTCAACATGGTAAGGAAAGCCCTTACCCGACGGGGCATATCCACCGCCGAAAAGGATTCCTCGGTCTTTGTTGAGGCTACCCCTCGATGTCTGTCTGTCAACGGAAGAGACGTGAAGTCAATCGCCGAGCTACTTGATGAGATAGATTCAATAATAGACAACGACAACAATTCATAAACTCAGAGGAATGAGATAATGAGACCAAAGATCACAATCATCGGGATAGGACCCGGAAACGTTGGCGATATGACGGGACGCGCCATGACTGCCCTCCGTGAGGCAGAAATCATTGTGGGCTACAAATACTACATCCCTTTCATTTCCGGAATCGTCTGCGAAAAGGCAGAGATTATTCAGAACGGCATGCGTCAGGAAGAGGCGCGGATTGAGAAGGCGTTTGAGATTGCTGCAGAAGGGCGTGATGTATGCGTCATAAGCTCAGGCGACTGCGGAATATATGGTATGGCTCCCCTTGTATTTGAAATGATACGCCGAGAAGATGCCGACATTGAGGTGGAAGTGATTCCGGGAATAAGCGCATTCCAGAAAGCCGCCTCTCTCCTCGGTGCTCCGATGGGTCACGATTTTTGCGTCATCTCACTCAGCGATCTGATGACTCCTTGGCAAGTCATCGAGCAACGAATAAAAGCTGCTGCCGATGCTGATTTTGTCACCGCTGTCTATAATCCCAAAAGCAACGGCCGCTACTGGGAACTGCACAGGCTCAAAGAACTGTTTCTGAGCGTCAGGCATCCTGCCACTCCCGTTGGTTATGTGCGTCAGGCAGGTCGTGCCGGAGAAACTGTGAAAGTGACCAATCTTGCGGAGTTTGATCCTGAGGATGTGGATATGTTCACCGTGGTCATCATCGGGAACTCAAATTCATTTGAATGGAACCGACATATCGTCACCCCACGGGGATACTACACCGGCAAGACCGGTGAAAAAGAGAAACTCGGACAATCCATCATGATAGAGAGCTTCCGCACCATTGAAAAGGAGCTTTCCAATCCGGATATCCCACTCAACTTGAAATGGCCATTGCTCCATGCCATCCACACGACCGCCGATTTCGATATGGAGAATATAATAAAAGTGGATGAGGATGCCGTGGAAAGGATCTACAAGAGGTTGACTGAAGGGGGAGTGAAGACAATCGTAACCGACGTGACTATGGCTGCTTCCGGAATCAGGAAGGGTGCTCTCGCTCGTCTCGGTCTTAACGTGAAATGTTATCTCAACGAGCCGCAAGTAGCGGAGCTGGCGACATCTAAAGGCTTGACGCGCACTCAGGCAGCCATACGCCTCGCCGTGAAAGAGGATCCTGATGCCCTCTATGTATTCGGTAATGCACCCACTGCCCTCATGGAACTTTGTTCCCTGATAAGACGTGGTGAGGCACATCCGGCAGGAATCATAGCTGCCCCTGTAGGATTCGTCCATGTCTGTGAAAGCAAACACATGGTAAAGCCTTTCACCGACATACCTAAGATTATCGTGGAGGGGAGAAAAGGGGGAAGCAACCTTGCCGCCACTCTTGTCAATTCCATCCTGTGCTGGCCCGATGCCGGGATGCTAAAACCCGGAAGAGATGTCTGAGACGCGTTTTATAATCATCGGTATATCCGATAGCCGTATGCAGACATTCTCTCCGGAAATAATGCAGGCTATCAAGGCTGCGAAAGTATTTTCCGGAGGGAAACGTCATCATGATATTGTCGCGCCCATGCTCCCCCCCGGCTCGTTATGGATTGATGTGACAGTGCCGCTTGCTTCCGTTTTCGATAAATATACCGACCATGATGAGATAGTGGTGTTTGCATCAGGTGACCCTCTATTCTTTGGATTTGCCGCTACACTGCAGCGTGCATTTCCCGACACCGAGATAACAGTCTATCCTTCATTCAATTCATTGCAGACACTCTCCCACCGGCTCCTCCTCCCTTACGCGGAGATGAAAAATGTGTCGCTGACGGGGCGTCCGTGGAAGAATCTTGATGTTGCCCTTATCACTGGCTACCCTCTGATTGGGATACTTACCGATCGGTCCAAGACTCCTGCCGAGATTGCCCGGCATCTTCTCCGATATGGCTATGACAACTATTCGATCAGCGTAGGGGAATGTCTCGGGAATGACACTGAACGGATACGCATCATGTCTCTTGAAGAGACGGCGCAAGAGGGTTTTGCATTCCCCAACTGCGTAATCCTGAAGATGACTCATCCTCGCAAACGCTATTTCGGGCTACCGGAAAATCTATTCCGGCATCTTGAGGGTAGAAATAACATGATCACAAAAATGCCGGTCAGGCTATTATCCCTCTCTATGCTTGATCTTTCCGAGAGGAGAGTGATGTGGGACGTAGGGTTCTGCACCGGTTCCGTATCTATTGAAGCGAAACTAAGATTTCCGCAATTAGATATCATTTCATTTGAACGTCGCGCAGAATCCAAAGCAATTTTTGAAGAGAATTGCAGGATCTTCGGCACTCCCGGAATCGAGGCAGTCATAGCCGACTTCCTTGACTGCGAACTATCCACATTCCCCGCTCCGGATGCCGTCTTCATCGGCGGCCACGGAGGAAGGCTCCCTGAAATGATGAGACGTATTTTCGGGAATCTCACGGCGGATGGCATCGTGGTGTTCAACTCTGTTAGTGACGAAAGTCGGTGTGACTTCCTATCCTCTGTCGAAAGCTGCGGAGGTAAGATTCAGGAAGAGCATCTCCTTTGCTACGATGCCCATAATCCGGTAAAGATAATCAAAGCCTCCAAATGATTTAAAACATCTCCTTGAAATATCTATGAAAAGAATTATATATCTGAATGACAGCGGACGCACTGTGGCAGACCGTATTCTCTCCGTTTCATCCGATTTTGAGGCGGTCTCCTACAAGGATTTTGATATGGCGCGCTTTCAAGAATGCGAATCGATTGTCTTCATCGGAGCTCTGGGGGTATGTGTGCGGTCGATAGCACCATATATCTCCGACAAATATTCCGATCCTGCGGTAGTCTGTATCGATAGCCTGGGGCACAACGTGATTTCCGTATTGTCAGGACATGTCGGCGGCGCCAACGCTTTATGCCTGCAACTTGCCCGTGCGCTCGGAGCAAACCCTGTAGTCACCACCCAGAGCGACATGGCGCGGATATGGCAACTCGACACTCTCGCCCCCCGTTTCGGGTGGATAGCAGACGCGAGCCATGAGGAGATGAACAGGGCGATTGCCACTCTCGTGAATGGCAGACCTGTGGGTCTTCTGTTAGACGTCAGAGATGAAGGCACCCGATGGCTTGAATCTACTCTCCCTCCCAACGTCAGGATCATTTGCGATTGCAATGAGATGCCGGAGGCGGAATTGATTATCTCCGTCTCCCCTTTCATTCACAACTGCCACACACCGCTCCTATCATTCCGCCCCAAGGTGCTGAATCTCGGCTTCGGGTGCCGACGCGACTGCAATCCCGACGGGATCTACAACCACATCGCCGAATCTATGATCAGATTTGGTGTCAGCCCGTTGTCAGTGAAATCTGTAGCAACAATCCCACTGAAGAAAGACGAGAGGGCTGTTGCTCACCTCGTCAACGCTTTCGGATTAAATGAATGTGATGTATACACCGCCGACGACCTTAAAGGAATCGATGTGCCGAATCCTTCTGAAAAAGTATCAGAGGTCACAGGCATCCCCGGAGTTGCCGAAAGCTGCGCTTTAAAAAGTGCTGACGGGGGGCGACTGATCATTGAGAAACAGAAATGCAAACTCAATGATGGCTCCGACTTCACTTTCGCAGTGGCAATAGATGCCGATGCCGAACGGGAAGGTCATATTGAGATTGTGGGTGCCGGTCCGGGAGATCCGGAGCTGATATCGGTGCGGGGGAAACGTTTCCTTCAGCAAGCCGACCTCATACTGTATGCCGGAAGCCTTGTGCCTGTGGAGCTGACCCACTATGCAAAACCGGGATGCACAGTGAGGAGTTCTGCGCCTATGAATCTTGCAGAGCAATTTGCCCTCATGAAAGAGTTCTACGACCGAGGTGCGCTCGTGGTGCGCCTGCATACCGGCGACCCGTGCATCTATGGAGCGATACAGGAACAGATGGCATTCTTCGACCGCCACGGCATGTCATACCACATAACGCCCGGAATATCATCTTTTCAGGCGGCGGCCGCCGCGCTCCGCTCTCAATTCACCATACCGGAGAAAGTGCAGACAATAATCCTGACTCGAGGAGAGGGACACACGCCGATGCCAGAGCGAGAACAGCTTCACAAACTCGCACAGTCACGGAGCACAATGTGCATCTATCTCAGCGCGGCTATTGTAGACGACGTGCAGAGGGAACTCCTTATGGCATATCCTCCGGAGACCCCTGTCGCAGCATGCTATAAACTCACGTGGAAAGAGGAGCGCATATATCGTGGCGTGCTTGCTGATCTCGCACGCATCGTCCATGATAACCGGCTCTCACTCACCACTCTTCTCGTCGTTGGCGATGCAATAGACAACAGAAAGGGTCTTTCTCGTCTTTATGACCACAATTTCAAACATCTTTTCAGAAAATGATTCTTGTATTCGGAGGCACCACGGAAGGACGTATAGCTGTCAGCACCCTCGATGAAGGGGAAGGGGGATATTTCTACTCCACATTATCCGACGCGCAGGAAATAGAATGTGCCCACGGGACCCGGATCTCAGGATCCATGTCGGCTGACTCCATGCTCTCTTTCTGCAAGCAACATGGCATACGGATTATTGTGGATGCCGCCCACCCTTTCGCGACACGTCTGCATGACACGGTAGCCGTGACAGCTGACCGTCTCGCCATTCCTGTGATCAGGCTGGAACGTCTGCCTGCCGATTGCGAATCAGATCATATTATCCCCTGCTCCGATTTCAATGATGCTATCGGGAAGATGCGTCATGACGGCGTGACCCGTCTGTTAGCTCTCACCGGGGTAAACACTATCTCCCCCCTGAAGCCTTTCTGGGAAAAGAGAGAGACGTTTTTCCGAATCCTTGATCGCGAGGATTCCGTGAAAAAGGCACTCGACGCAGGATTTCCCACATCCCGCCTCATATATTACAGACCTGACGACACGCCACGCCTTATATCCGAGCTACATCCCAATGCCATAATCACGAAGGAGAGCGGCGCATCAGGAGGATTCGCCGAGAAAGTTCAGGCAGCCATTCAGCACAACATACTGATCTACGTGGTCCGACGTCCCCCCCTCCCGAAATCATTCATAACAGTTGAGGGTACTCACGGACTGCGGCGTGCCATAGAAAGACTGTTGCCTCAATTCTATCCTCTCCACACCGGGTTCACTACCGGCAGCTGCGCCACTGCTGCTGCAAAGGCAGCTCTCATCGCTCTGCTGACGGGAGAAAAGAGAACGGAGATCACCTTCAGGATTCCGGAGGGTGAAAGGATGGCGATGTCGGTGAAGTCTGTAGAGACCCGAGATGAGGATGCGACGGCAACTGTCATCAAAGACGCGGGAGATGATCCCGACGTCACCGACAAAAGTGAAATATCGGCACGCGTGGCTTTTGCCCGGCATGAAGGAATCCGGTTCTCTGGGGGTGAAGGGATCGGCATCGTGACGTTGCCCGGACTTGGGTTGGAAGTGGGAGAGGCTGCCATAAATCCGGTGCCCCGACGCATGATAACAGAGGAACTCACCGCACTCTATGCCGGAGGATTAGACGTGACCATCTCCCTGAAAGGGGGTGCGGAACTTGCCGCCCGCACGTTCAATCCCCGTGTCGGGATATCCGGAGGGGTCTCCATCATCGGCACAAGCGGCATTGTGCGTCCCTTTTCTCACGAGGCATTCGTGGAATCGTTATGCCGCGAGATGAATGTGGCTATTGCTATGGGATGCCGACCGATCGTGGTCAATTCCGGTGCAAAGAGCGAGAAGTTTTTGAAAAAACTATTTCCGGCGCTCCCTCCGCAAGGATTCATACATTATGGGAATGCCATCGGAGAGATCATGACCATATCCCGCGATCTTGGGGTGGAGTCGCTCGTCATCGGAATCCTGATAGGGAAAGCTGTAAAACTTGCAGAAGGTCATATTGACACCCACAGCCACAAAACGACCTTCAACCGTGATTTCCTTCTCAATGTCGCAAGGGAATGCGGTTGCTCGCAAGAGGCATCAGTTGCTATATCGGGGATGAATATCGCCAGAGAACTGTGGTCTATCCTGTCGCCAAGCGATGCCGAAATGTTTTTTCAAGAGATTCTTCGGAGATGCCATGAGCAATGTGCGCGTATTTATCCGGGAAATCTTGAATCCATTCTTCTCTCCGATGACGGAAGCATATTTTATTCCTCTCGCTCATATTTATCTCGAGAATCAAATAAATCTACAAAATGAAACCATCATTTCTGATAGCCTCCGCCTCGTCCGGCAGTGGAAAAACCACATTCTCACTCGGAATCATGCGTGCGCTGCGCAGGAGAGGATTAAGCGTGCAACCTTTCAAATGCGGACCGGATTATATTGACACCCAATTCCAGACTCTCGCCGCCTCACGTGAGTCGGTCAACCTTGATCTATTCATGTCATCTCCGGAGCACGCAGGCGGTCTCTTCAGCCATTTTTCCGACAATGCGGGTGCCAATGTCATCGAAGGAGCGATGGGGATGTTTGATGGCTTCAACGGATGGGAAGGAAGCGCAGCCAGAATTGCCATAACAATCGGTCTGCCTGTCATTCTCGTTGTCGATGCCTCGTCAACAGCATATTCTGTGGCTGCTACAATCTACGGATTCACTCATTTCAAGAAGGATATTAAAGTGGTGGGAGTGGTATTCAACCGGGTTGCTTCAGAAAGCCACTTCTCTTTCTTGAAAAAGGCATGTGCCGATGTCAACGTCTCATGTTTCGGATACATGAAAAAGAGCTCCGATCTGATCATACCATCCCGTCATCTTGGATTGACACTGACATCGCAGGATGAAATGGAACGTTTCATTGATATGGCGGCGGATGAAGTAGAACGCCACGTGGATATTGATGCAATACTTCACGCCACCTCCACACAGCCGAAGAGATGCAGTCTTGACATCCCACGTCTGACCGCCACCAAGGTGGCGGTGGCAGCAGATGAGGCGTTTAATTTCATCTATAAGGCAAATATTATCGCCTTAGGAGGTGACGTGAGATATTTCTCACCCATCAACGACATCCGATTGCCAGACGCTGATCTTCTCTATCTTCCGGGTGGATACCCGGAGCTTTATGCGGATAAACTTGCTGCCAACACCTCAATGAGAGCTTCAGTAAGGGATTTTGTCGAATCGGGAAGGAAGGTGATCGCAGAATGCGGAGGATTCATTTATCTCACGGAAGAGATCGACGGAAACCCTATGTGCGGAGTATTCCCTCTGAAAACCACCATGAGGGAGTCGCGTCTGAAACTCGGATACCGTGAAGTTGATTTCGGGAATATGGTTCTACGTGGGCATGAGTTTCATTACTCCCGGGTCGAACCATCCGGCAGCAGACCCGTGACAACCACCGCTTTCCCTCAGAAAAATGCTAAAGGGATACCAGTGGAATCCCTTACATACCGATACAAGAATGCAATAGCCGGATATACCCATCTTTATTGGGCAGAACACGGCATTAGTGATATTTTTAAGTCATAAATTAAGAGATGCATTATGAGAATATATACTCGAACCGGCGACAATGGATTCACCTCCATACACGGCAGAATAAGGGTGCCTAAGACCGATATACGCATAGAGGCTAATGGCACTCTTGATGAGCTTAACGTAGTTGTGGGGACTATCCGCACATATCTGTCTGAGACGCATCCGTTTCAGTCGCTGCTGTATGGCATACAGGTCAATCTTATGTCGGTAATGAGCCTTGTCGCCACCAAAAGCGAGATGCGCGGTGACAATCCCAATCAACTTGACGATATTGTCACTCCTATCGAGAGGGCAATCGATTCGATAAGCGCCGAATGCACCCCATCCGACTCCTTCATTCTCCCCGGAGGCACACCAATGGCTTGCATGATGCATCAGGCAAGGGTGCTTGCCCGCAAGGCTGAACGAAGACTTTGGAGGCTGAATGAATGCGATGCAGTGGACCACACGATCCTGCAATACGTCAACCGTCTCTCCGACCTTTTCTTCCTAATGGCACGTCATGAACTACAATTCGGCAACGTGAAGGAGGAGGTGTGGCGAAGATTCGGGTACAAGACCAAACTAAAATCCAAATAAATAAATAAATCCATGTAGACAAAATTGATATGACCACGAATACGGTGATCTCTCGGAAGAGAGAGGGAACCCGGTGAGATTCCGGGACAGTACCCGCTACTGTAACGCTTACACAAAACGCGAGGGAAATATGCCACTGTGCCCATGCATGGGAAGGCCCCCCGACGGAGCCAAGTCAGGAGACCGACCGTATTCTGCATTAATATTATTTCCGGGATAGTCTTATCCCATTCTTAAGAAAGGATAAAAGACTTATTGAAGTTTATATTAATAAAATCATGATTACCTATTTTATTAGAACGACAGTCGCCATCACAGTGATGAGTGCTGTCTCGGCAATCGGTTCTGCAGCGTATGCAGACAACTTCGTCAAGGTTGAACCTGACGACAACGACAGCATCGTGACCCTGCTTGATTTCCACGTGGTAGGGCACAAGATCAAACAGACCAAGATGCTCCCCTTTGATGTTGATGAGAAGCATCTGCCAATCAACATGGCAAAAGTGGACAGAAAAATGCTTGAGAACCGCGACATAAACGATATCTCAAGCGCGACCCGTTTTCTGCCATCAGTAAAAAACCGCACGACGTATGGCGGCTTTCAGGAATTCTACATCCGAGGATTCTCAAGCCAGCTCGTCGCTACAGACGGTATCGCCGATCAGAGATCGTTCATCACGTCAATGCCTATGCATGACCTCTCCAATGTGGAAAGAATAGAGCTGCTGAGAGGTCCAGCCTCTGCGCTCTACGGGCAATCTATTGTCGGAGGCGTAATCAACATCTCTCGCATGCAACCTACTCATGAGACTCATTTCAGAACAAAACTAAGCGTAGACTCATGGCATTCCTACTCAGCTTTCGCCGGGATGTCGGGTAAACTCATTGGTCCGTTCAATTACTATGCATCTGTCAACGTAGGCAACAGCGATGGTTGGCGCGACAATTTCGAACGCCGCTTCACGGCATACGCCACAATATCCGGATGGTTCACCGACAAAGACTATCTTCAGCTCATATACGATTTCTCTAACGACAAATACGGCACTGACACCGGTCTGCCACCGTTGATGAGTCATGATATTCTCAACGCGTCCGACGGCTCTCTGTATCTGCCGGCGTTCTCCAGCCTTCCCGACCTTCCCCGTAAAGCAAGATACAACAACAATTCCGACTATCTTCGCAACAGAACCCAGGATGTAGAACTCCGCTATGAGCATATCTTCAATGAAGCTTTCAAACTCAGAGACATCGCGATGTTCCGTTTTGACAACATCGATTATCTCTCAACCGAAGAGCTGTCTTACGTGACGAGTGAGGAGCCTGTCTATCCGTATTACTACGAAAACAAGGGTAAGAAGGTGTATATCAATCTTGATGAACTGACCAACAGTTATCCTCTTGCTTTCAACCATAAGGCTTATTCATATCACAACCAGCTTGAGCTCTCCGGTAAATTCAACATTGGAAAAGTGAAAAACAACTATGTGGCAGGATGGTCAGTCAACTATCTTCACCGTCCCTCTTTCGGAGGATCGAAATTCTTTGGACCGGGAAAATCATACACGTTCCCTACCTACGATCCCTATTCCGGCGGATCATACTGGGCGCAGAGCGGACGCGTAAGCATATCCGATCGTATGTCGCAAGGTGTGTACATATCAGACGTAGTTGATGTTTGCCGTCAATTCAAGTTCATGCTTGCCGGAAGATACGACTACTACAAATATCGTTCCACAACCGTACAGCTGAAAGATGGAGATCGTAATTATGAAAAACCAGCTTCGGATGCCTATAAATCAATTGTCAACAATGCCCTCTCCTACAGGGTTGGTGCCGTCTATGAGCCAACTGAGGCTCTATCTCTGTTTGCTTCAATGGGATCCTTTTTCAAACCCAACAACACCGTCTACACAGACAATTACATCTATCTTGACAAAAACGGTCAACGCTATCATCCCGAAGATGGTGGCGAGGTGTTTGCCCCTGAAAAGGGATGGCAATTTGAAATCGGGATAAAATACGATTGGAAAGGTCTGACGCTCAACGGATCATACTTCTATATCCATAAGGATAATGTGGTTACATCACTCGGGAATGTTGAGGAAGACGGTGTGACGAAGCAGGTGCGCGGACAGGTCGGCAGAATGCACTCCCAAGGCTTCGACATTGATCTTTCGTATGCCATAGGCGATTTCCTCTTAGGAGCCGGATATGCATATACCGACCCTCGCGTAGGGAAGATTGCCAAGAACTCATACGTAGAGGTCAATGCCGACAGAGGAAACAGATACACTTATATTCCCAAAAACCAGTTCTTCGTTACCGGAGACTATGAAACTTCCTCTGGAGCGTTAAAACGTTTTGGAGCCTCTGTATCGCTCACTTATCAAGACCGTGTCTACACCAACCTGACAAACAATATATCTCTTGATCCATATCTCTTGTGCGACTTGTCGCTAAGATATAAACTCAAGAATGGAGTGGGATTCATGGCAACTGTCAATAACTTGTTCAACCGTCATTACAACGTATCCAATCTGGGCACACAGATGATACCCGGACAGGATATCAATTACAAACTCAGCGTGACTTATTCGTTCTGACAAACAGAGGGGATGCCTTAAAAAGCATCCCCTCTACTACATAATCTTATCACTGATTTTTCCTATGAAGAAAGTTTTCTCATTCATGTATAAATGCCATAAATGGTTTGGATTACCATTGGCATTGATGTTCTTGATGTGGTATTGCTCAGGCATAGTCATGATGTATCATTCTTTTCCTCGGATCTCTCCTTCTGAAATCCCTGTTGAAAAGACTGACAGCGCAATTCTCTCAACTCTTTGGTTTAATCTCCCCGACACGCTGCGCTCCTGCCGGATAACACATTCCGCCAGACACATGCTCATCCACGCCAACGGAGAGACTTACGGGGCATTCTCCCCTACCCGCATGGATCTTGACCGGATAGCTGCATCATTCGGAACAAAAATTGAAAAAATCGACACTCTCCACGATGTGGACAAATGGACTCCTTTCAATCAACTAATGACAAAGCTGCCATTCTACAGGATAATCGGCGACGACAGTTCCTACATCTACGTCTCATCAAAAACGGGAGAGATAGTTCAACAATGCACCCTCTCTGAAAGACGATGGGCATGGGTCGGGGCTCTTCCTCACTACGTCTACATCACTCCTATACGTAGAGATGCAAAACTATGGAGAACCATCGTAATCTGGATGTCGGGGCTTTCAACTGTTTCTGTGATCTTTGGCATCATAATTGCCATACGCTTCCTCTTAAAAAAGCATAAATGGCATCTTTTCAAAAAGAGATCATGGCAGTGGCATTATTCTTGGGGACTTGTTTTCGGATTATTTATGCTTGCCTTCATATTCAGCGGCATGATGTCGCTCGCACAGATTCCGGATTGGATCATGAAGTCAAAGGAACTTGCCAATTCTCCTGTGATGTCTGTCGCCAAATCCCGGATAGACCTCTCGACGATTCCACAATCATTCGGAAGCGCGTCATTGATGACAGACCCCCAATTGATGTGGAGCGTCACATCAGGAAAGAAAACCTCCACCATCGCAGCGTCAGCAAGTCCAATTGATTTTTCACCCGCATTCATGACCCCCATCATTGAGCATCAGACAGGAGAGAAAGTAATATCCGTCAGAAAGATTGAGGAAGATTTCTTCTATCATCGGGGAGGGATCCCAGGATGGCGTGCCCGGACAGATCATTTCTCCGTATATTGGAACGAGAAAGGCTATTTCCGAATCCTTGACAGAAAGGCTAAGGCTCACTACGTATGCTATCGCTTCCTGCACACTATGAAAATACCCGGTCTTTATCAGATAAAATGGCTACACAGCATCTACATGTGGGTTATTCTCTTGGGAGGGCTAATGATTGTGGGAACAGGGACCTGGCTCTCTTTGAAAGCATTGAAGAATCTTTAGAGGTCTAAATTACAACGAAAGCGACATCAGACAACCCCATACCTGAAGTTTCACCATCCTATAGGATTATCGTGAAGCGGGTGTGGGGCTTTGTCGTGAGGGTCAGAGTGCCGTCGAGGCGCGTGATGATGCGTCGGGAGAGGCTTAGGCCTATACCGCTACCCGTGGGTTTGGTCGTGAAGAAGGGGGTGAAGATCTGGGAGGCTATGTGTTCGGGCACGGGGGTGCCGTCGTTGGTGAGCTTTATCTCAATGGATTCATCTTCCCTGATCTCTGCCTCTACTGTCACTATCCCTGCGCCTGCCTCTATTGCATTCTTCAGTATATTGAGAATCACCTGTCCGAGCAAGTCGCTGTCGGTATATGCCATGGCATCCGGTGGGAAGATGGTCAGTCTCACGTCTACTTCGCCGACATTCGGCAACCCCCTTACCAGAGACACTATCCTTTCCAAGAATGGCTTGACATAGAATACCCTCATCTGCGGTTCGGGGAGTATAGTGAATTGACGGAAGTTCTTCACAAACGACATCAGCGAACGGCTACTTGAGCATATCACCTCCATCTGGTGGCTTATCTCCTCTCTGTCAGACTCTTCGGTAAGCCTTTCATCCGAAATTCCGGCACTCAGCGATTCCGCTATCGAGCATACGGGGGTGAGTGAGTTCATTATCTCATGCGTGAGCACACGGATCAGTTTTTCAAGCGACTCCACCTCCGCCAATTGCAGGTCTCTCCGCATGTCGCTCAACGTAAGCACCTCAATATCATCATTGCCGAGACGGGCGTTTGATCTCTTCATGACAATATCGGGCAATTCTGCCGGCAACTGACGTATATCCTTCAGCACCGGCACGGAGAGCATCTTCAAGGCGGCGTTGTTGACATACATCACATGCCCGTCGCTGTTAGCCACTATGATCCCTACCTCAACCCTATTGATCACGTTATTAAGGAATCGCTCCCTCTGACGTGCCTCCTCGCTCAATTTCTCGATATGGCTGACAAGACTGTTGAGCATGACGTTGATATTGCGCTGATATTCCGGCACCCCTCTCAACGGGAATTTATAGGAGAAATCCCCGTTCATGGCTGCCGAGATAAGGTATTCCACATTCCTCCGCATACGATATATGCCGCTGACCACCCTCTCCCCACAGAACAATGCGCACAGAAAGCATCCGATCCCCCACCACGTCTCCGAGGAGGAATACAATATGCACGCCGCGACAGTCGACAATATAGACAGACCCGACCACAACAAGGGGGAATGCCATGTGTCATGCAATATATCGGTTATCTTCTTCCGCGCCATCTCCTCATAGGGCTTACAGACCGTATTTCTTTATCTTATTGTATAGCGTCTGGCGCGTGATTCCAAGTTGTCGCGCCACCTCCGCAAGATTACCGTTGTGCTGATGTATCGATGCCACTATCGTGCGTCGCTCGATATCCTCGAGGGTGCCGCCCGCTGCAGCTAATGCCGACGCAGGCTCATCAAACAACTCAAAATCCTCGGCTCTTAGCATGTCGCCGTCGCACATGATCAGAGCCTTCTCCACAACGTGCTCAAGCTGGCGTATGTTGCCCGGCCATTGGCGCGATTTCAACCTACGCATGGCATCGTCGGAGACCATCGGCACATCCTTACCGTAGACCTTGGCATATTTATGCAGAAAGAGATCCACAAATTCCGGGATATCATCGCTTCGGTCTCGCAATGAGGGGAGTTCGATGTGGATGGTATTTATGCGATAATACAGATCCTGACGGAACTTCCCCTCCGCCACCATCTGCGGAAGATCGCGGTTTGTGGCGCATATCAGTCGGATGTCGATCGGACGCGGCGTGTTGCTACCCACCCTGACCACCATACGCTGCTGCAACGCGGTCAGTAGTTTCGCCTGAAGATGATATGGTATATTCCCTATCTCATCGAGAAACAGGGTGCCGCCATGGGCTGTCTCAAACTTGCCTGCGCGGTCGGCACGCGCATCCGTGAAGGCACCCTTCACGTGCCCATACAGTTCGCTCTCAAACAGCGACTCCACCACCGCCCCCATGTCGACCGTCTCAATCGGACCCCGGCAACGGAGGGATAATCTGTGAATCTCCCTTGCCAGGAGATCCTTACCGGTACCGTTCTCCCCGGTTATCAGTATATTGGCGTCAGTAGCCGCCACCCTATCCACAATCTTACGGAGCGAAACCATAGACTCCGATGATCCCCATAGCATGTGGGAAGCAGCCTTACTTCCCGGCATACCCTTATCACCGAATGCCCTTTTCAGCACCTCCATCAGCACGCTGTTCTCAAATGGCTTGACCACGAAATCCACCGCCCCGAGTTTCATCCCCTCCACAGCCAATTTCACATCGGCGTATGCCGTGAACAGCACCACAGAGGTCTGGGGGCTTAGCCTCCGTATCTCCTGAAGCCAGAACAGGCCCTCATTGCCTGTATTTACCACAGCACGGAAGTTCATATCGAGAAGCACCACCTGCGGCTTATGCTTCCTCAGTAGCATGGGGATAGAATCGGGCGTGGACGAGGTGACAACCTCATCCACGCTTTTTCTCATCAGAAGCCTTACCGCCTCCAATATATCCTGATTGTCGTCTACTACAAGTAGTGTCTTCATTTCCATCGCTTTTTAAGTAACCGATCATATTAAAACGATACTAAGTTACTTTTGCAAAGTTATAACTTTTCCAAGCAATATGCAACACCACTCCAATCAGAGATCCATATTATCCACGATCTTACCGTCGAAGAGATTGATGACACGGTTTGTATATGCCGCATCGTGGCGAGAGTGAGTCACCATCACTATCGTGGTGCCCTCGCGGTTAAGTTCCGTCAGCAGATCCATCACTTCCTGACCGTTCTTTGAATCGAGATTACCCGTAGGCTCGTCGGCAAGTATCAGTTCGGGACGCGCTATGACGGCACGTGCTATGGCGGCACGCTGCTGCTGACCGCCCGACAACTGCTGTGGGAAATGCTTCGCACGGTGGGAGATACCCATGCGCTCAAGCACCTCTTTCACCCTTGTCTTCCTCTCCGAAGCACTCACATTGAGATAGCGCAGCGGTAATTCCACGTTCTCCTCCACCGTGAGTTCATCTATAAGATTGAAATTCTGGAAGACAAAACCGATCTTACCCTTACGCAGTCCGGTGCGCTGCTTCTCTTTAAGGGAGCTTACGTCGGTTCCGTCAAGGATATATTTCCCATCCGACGGATTATCGAGCAATCCGAGGATATTGAGCAACGTGGATTTGCCACATCCCGAAGGACCCATGATGGCAACGAACTCACCTTTGTTAACATCGAGCGACACCCCTCTGAGTGCGAATGTCTCCACCTCTTCCGTGCGGAATGACTTACTTACATTCTCTATCTTTATCATAATTGTTTTTGGTTTTTATTGATTAATTCTGATATAATGCCTTTATCGGATTCTCTGATGCTGCCTTGCGGCTCTGGAAATAGACGCTTATGACGCTTATGACCATGCACGCCAAGCCCGACACAAGGTATATCCACCAGTAGACCGATATCCGGTAGCTGAAACCGGAGAGCCAGTCGTTCATTATCAGATATATGATGGGTATGGCTATCACGAAGGCAATCACCACATACATCAGAAACGACAGCACCAGTTTGCGAAGCATCTCACTCGTCTCGCATCCGAACACCTTCTTCACCGCAATCTCCCGACGTCGTTGCTGCACGAAGTAGGTGCTCATCGCCACGAGTCCGAGGAGGGAGATGATCACTGCGATTCCGGCAAATATCGCCACAATCTTGGCAAGATTGCTCTGAGAGCGGAAACGCTCCTCTATCTGCTGGGTGAGATACGGCATGGTGTCTTCATTATCCCATTCATATATCTCCTTGAAAATCTTATTGACCTCTTCGTATGTGGTCATCTGATCCCCCTTCACTTTTATCAGGAATCCCCACGGATAGAAATTATCCACATCCGTGATACTTATCCGGAGGGGATGCTGGTCGTCAAGAATCGTGCGGATATGGAAATCCTTGATTATACCGGCTATCGGCTCCACATTCTCATAATATTGGTATGACTCCGCATCCTCCTTAAGCCCGAGTTCATTTATCGCCTGACGGTTGAGATACGTCTTCACAGGATCTGTAGTCTTATTGTCGCGCTCAAGACCAAGCCCGAATATTTTCATGAAATTCTCATCCGCTATAAACGACTGGAAGGAGATCGTGCGGTCATTCCACGACATGGTGTTGTTGTTGCCACCCTGAAGAGGATGACCGCATGACGCGCTCACCATCTCGACTCCGGGAAGCTGCTCCACTCTCTGCATGAATACCTTCGTCTTATCCTTTATCCCTCCATTCTCAATATACATTATACCCTCTGTATTATATCCCAACGGAGCATTGATAAGATGGTTTATCTGAAGATACATCGTAACAGCCACAGCTATCATTGTGATGGTCACCATGTTCTGCACCACGATAAACACCTTGCTGAAGACCATCTTCGTCTGGCGCCGGAACGTGCCGCGAACCACGTCGATCGGCTTTGACGAGGATATGAGCAACGACGGCACTATACCTGCCAACACTCCCATCAGCAGGATTATACAGATGAGAATTGCCATCGTCACAGGCGTCACACAATAGTGGATATCAATCTTACGGTCAAGCAGGTTTTCGGCATACGGCCATGCCAGCCATGCCAGAGCCGCCCCTATCAGGAACGATACGAAGCAAAGCAGGGTGCTCTCCCCCATCAGCTTCATCATGATTCCGGCGCGACTGTCGCCCAACAGACGGCGCGTTGCCATCTCCTTAGCCCGGTAGCCCGAAAGAGCCACCGTGAGATTGATATAATTCATCAGCGCGAAAAGGAGGATCGCAAGACCTGTGGCAAACAGAATCTTGACAAGCTTCACATCGCCGCGTCCCAATGCTCCCGTACTGCTTGCATATCCGGAGAAATAATGATCCTTAAAAGGGATGAGCTTCATACGACATTCCACGCCAGGCATCTTGAGTATCCAATAGAATTCCTTCGCAAAATCATTATATCGCTGCTCATTCTCGGAAAGGTCAGTGCCATCCTTGGCAAGAAGCACTATTTCCGCACCCGTGGCATTGTTCATCTCGTCGGCATACACTGAGTAGTTCCAATACTTAGTCATCTCAAACGGTATCAGCGCATCGACCGGCTTATCATCCGGAGAGAAGATTGAGGTGTTCTCCATCGGTGCCATTATACCCGACACGATCAGAGGATCCTCTTGACTGTTATATATGATAGTCTTCCCTATCGGATCCTCATCTTTCCATATACGGCGGGCATAATCCTCCGTGACGACGATGGAATTAGGATTTGCCAGCACTTTCTTTCTGTCGCCGCGGATAAGCTGGAAATCAAACATATCGTAGAAGGTGGAATCAACGAATACCACGTTGGTCGGCACATTCTCGCCATCCACGGTCTTAAGCCAACGGTGATTGGTAGCTAATGCCGTGCCGTTCTCTATCTCCGGGAACTGATCCATCAATTTGCGGATCATTCGCCAATGCGAACCGGTAGTGGTAGAACCTTCCATGTCTAATCCGATGACGTACATCCTGTCGATCTTGCTGTGCTGACTGTCAAGATGCGTCTCCTGCCAGGTATAGGCTCCTATCAATATGATGAACATGACACTGAGTGCCAGTCCCAGCACATCGATGAGCGTATATGCCTTGTTTTTTCTTAGAAATTTGAAATAAGATCTCATTGTATATAGTTGATAGTTGATAGTTGATGGTTGATGGTTGATGTGATTTTGGCGGACAGTCCCCTCGCCCATGGGCTCGGGCACTCAACTCCAGCCAACACATTTTTTGCTCCCCCTTTAGGGAGCTGGGGGGCTGAGCTGAATCGGATCCTCAATTTATTTTTAGCTTCTTGGAGTCGCCGTACGCCTCATAGCCATTGACTATTACTCTCTCTCCCGGCTCAAGACCCTCGAGCACTTCGTAATACTGCGGATTCTGACGCCCAAGACGGATGTTGCGGCGATAGGCATTCTTGCCGTCCTTGTCTACCACGAATATCCATTTCCCTCCCGTGGTGGAATAGAACGTACCTTTCGGAATGAGCACGGCATCTGTCGATTGTCCCAACTGTAGATTCATGTAGTAGGTCTGTCCGCTGCGTATATTGTCGGGATGGGCATCAGTGAATAGGAACTCCACCCGGAATTTACCTTCGCGCACCTCCGGATATACCTTTCTTACGCGCATGTCGTAGCGTTGTCCGCCACGTTCGAAGGTGGCGTCAAGTCCGGCACGCACCCTGTCGATGTAATGCTCATCTATCTGCGCCTCCACCTTATAATCGCTGAGGTCATTGATCTGACCGATCTTCTGACCTGCCGTGATATTCTGACCAAGCTCAACGTCAAGCAGACCCAACTCACCGTCAATATCGCTCACTATGTTGAGATGCTCCTTGCGTTCGCGTATAAGCACCACGTTGCGCTGCATGTTGGCAAGATTCTCCTCCATCTGATCCACCTGCGACAGACGGAAAATGCTGTCCTTGTCAAGACGCTGGTTGACGAGCGACTGACGGCGCACGGCAAGCTCATAATCCTCCTTGCTCTGAAGATAATCCTCGCGTGGAGTCAGCTTCTCATCATAGAGACGCTTCTGCTGCTCATGGGCACGACGCTTGCGCGTCACCTCCAGATCAAGCTGCGCCTGCTCATTGCGGTTGTTAAGGCGATCCTGCTCCATACTTATCTGCGTGTTGCGCAGAATGTTCTGTTTCTCCGCAAGCTCTGCCTCAGCATTTAGGATCTGAAGGTCGAGATTGCTGTTGCTGAGACGCACGATAACGTCACCCTTCTTTACTCTCGTGCCCTCCTCTGCCACTATCTCACGGACGATGCCACCCTCCTCCGGACTTATCTGCACCGTGCGTATCGGAAGCACCCTGCCATCCACGCGCACAAAATCGTCAAACTGCCCTTTCTTGACATCGGCTATGTTGAGACCTACCTTATCCACCTTATAGGTAGACGCCATATCGCTCGTGGCTATCCACACGAAGGCTCCCAACACTGCAGCAGCAATACTGCCGTAGACCCAATATCTCGGTTTTATTCCACGCAATCCCTTCTTTTTCTCTATCTTTACATCCATAGACAGTTTCCCTTATAATAATCTACCAATTTATTTTTCAATATATAAAGCATCTGCTTCTGCAGTAGCGACAGACGCGAGGAGAAGTAGGTGTTGGCGGAGAGCTGACGGTCGATTAGCGTGATCAACCCCTCCTCATATTTCCGGCTGTTCAGCTCGTATGCCTCGCGATCTGCCTCCACCTTAGTATTAAGCGACATAACCTCCATTGCATATCCGTCGCGATCAGTCACGGCAGAGATCACATCGTCGTGCAGTTTGCGAAGCTGCTCGTCGCGACGCGACACAGCCTTATTCTTCGCATATCGCGCACGTCTGACCGACGAGATTCTTCCCAAATTTGAGAATAGCGGTATTGAGATTGTAGCCGACACGTATTCACCCCTGTTGTTGCGGAACTGCTCCCCGAAGTTTGGGGCGGCGGAACCGCCGGTGATTGTCTTGTAATATGAGGTTGAGATGCCTGCGTTGATTCCGATAGTCGGGAATAGCAAACCCTTCGACGCCTTATATGCATACTCGCTCGCCTTCACGCCCAACTCTGCCTCACGTGCCACAGGATTCGACATCAACGACATCGTGTAGACCACCTCCGCATCATCACCACCTGCCAAGGCATTGATATCGGATATTGCCACACTATCAAGCTCAAGCTGCTCCTCATACGGGAGATTCATGTGGGAACGCAGTTTGAGCATAGCCTGCGTATAGAGATTCTGCTGATTCACTAAGTTGTATTCATCTCCGGCAACCGTGGCCTTAGCCTCCGCCACAT
This sequence comes from Lepagella muris, assembly GCF_004793975.1. Lineage (NCBI taxonomy): Bacteria > Pseudomonadati > Bacteroidota > Bacteroidia > Bacteroidales > Muribaculaceae > Lepagella > Lepagella muris. The sequence goes on along the minus strand of NZ_SRYB01000015.1, from coordinate 66,267 downwards.
CGGGGAGACCCTTTATCCCCAACTCCTCCTGGCGTTGGGTCAGCGTCAGCACCCCCTTGCTCTGAGCAAGTTTATCCTCGGCTATTTTCACCGACCCTCTGTAATAAACCGCATCCACGTATGCCATCATCGTGGCTATCGCACGGTCATCACGCTGCATATCCACAGAACTTGAACTGCGCTTACGCTCCACCCTCGCCTGTTTATAGCGGTTGAAGGTCTGTCCGCCGTCAAACAGGGTCAGCGAGGCATACACGCCATAACCATTGTTGAAGGTGGTCACGTTGTTATAGGTATTGGTTTCCGGATCAATATTTCGACCCCAGTTGAACTGTCCGCCCACTTGTGCCGACACTGACGGGAAAAAAGCTGCCAACGCCTCATCCTTATCCGCCGAGGCAGATGCCAGATCCCAGCGCGCCTGTTCAACATCGGCAGAATGCTCAGCGGCATACGCCATACACTCCTCCATTGTCCATGGATTCCGACCTGACGCCGAAGCAGCTGCCAATGCGATTGATAATGCTATTACAAATTTTTTCATAATTTTTAATCATTCTACACCTAACAATATCCAAACCGCGTGCCAAAAACATAAACATAACCATATCAATAGATTACAAACCTCACCTCGCATACTATGTCAAAAAATCATACACACACAGGTAAAAATAATTTACAGGATAGTCCCCGGAATCGACCCATCGCCGGATAAGCCACTATCACCCTAAGAGGAAGATCTTAATTCCCCGGATTTGCGCATTAATCTATATTTTATTATATTTGCACATATTTTAACACTGACCAATAAATTTTCACTAAGCCATTTAAACTTAATCGAATTTTTATTGACTGAAGTTTCGCAAGCTGCACTTCAGTGGTTTATAGTTTATAGTTTAAGGTTTAAGATTCACGAAAATCCACGAATCTTTTCATTATACAAAATTTAATGATCATAAACCATAAACATTAAACCATTTAAGTGAAGCAAGTTGGAAAACTTGCGAAAATTAAATTATTGATTTATATCTTAATTAATTCAGAACATTTATCTAAAACACTGACCTTATGAGACATTTATTTTTGACTCTATGCTTGTGCATACTCTCACTGGCAGACATAGCTGCCCAGGAGATTGTCAGCGGCACCATCGTCGACAATAAGAACGAGCCATTGCCTGGTGCCCGTATTGAGATAGTAGGGCGTTCCGAGACAGCCTACTCCGATATCGACGGCACATTCCGTATTGAAGTGCCCGAGAAGATAAAGAAAATCAGGGTGATATATGTAGGATATAAGCCTATTGAGCGGAAATACAAGCCCGGTATGATCGTGAAACTTGGAAACGGATGGGCAGGAAATCCAAGCGGATTCAGAGGCTTCTTCGAACTGAACGGTGGTTTCGGATTCGGCGGCAACGTCAACATACATGCCGGAAATATGAGTGTAGAAGATCTACGCACCTTCCTTAATGCTGGTATTTTATTCTCGTTCGGATACCAGATAAACCGGAATTTTTATACCGGTCTCGGTTTAGGATTTATGGCTCAGATGGCAAAATACAAGGAAAGAGTCTATAATCCCTCTTCCAATAGCAATTACTCAAACTATGTACAAACATATTCTGATTACCTATACGAATCGCTCCCCCTCTTTCTTGATTTAAGATATGACCTTGACATTGCAGCCAAGACCACTCCATACATCGGTCTGAAAATAGGATATCAATTTCTATTTGGAGGTTGTGAGGGAGAAGATTACTTCATGTCAGTATACGATTCAAATAACGAATTGGAACTATACACAGACGATGTAGGTGCGTTTCTCTTCCAGCCATCAATAGGATTCCGTACATCATTAGGGAAAAAAGCCGGTATTAACTTCGGCTTATCATACAATATAAGACAACCAAAAAAATTATATGGGATATATCATTACAATCAGTTAGGTCAGGACGGATCCATAATTAACAATGATGAACGCATGGATTTCGGTAAGTCTTATTCCGGCGTGCTGATGTTTAATATCTCATTTGATTATTAATTATTGAAATTCTATAATTATGAAATTATCTTATATCAACATATTATTCCTCTCAATCTTTATTCTGTCAGGATGCTCTGAAGATAAGACATTCATATTTCCGGGCCACAGAACCGATAACGTAAATTTCACGGTCTCCAATAAAAATATCGAGAATGGCGAGGCAATATCTGTCTTTACCAATCTTGTATATGAAAAGGTATTTAATAACAACTCTAAGACTGTTGAATTTGAATATTATCACCCTGATTATGATTCATCTTACGAATCTATTGAAACTTTCAGCCAACCCCAATATTACACCAACGCCATATTGGCTGGAGGAAATAATACCCTCACTTTCACGTTCTATCCTAATTCTCCAGAGGAAGAGAGTGCGGAATTCATAATGCCTGACGGCAAGATATACACCGCCACTCGACAGAATCCTTCTTTCGAATGGACACTTAATTTGAATGTGATGCAGAATCTCATTGATAATGGACATCAAAGCAACGATGAATTATTAGTAACTGCAAAAAGTTCATACACAAAGAATGGGGAGCTTTTCGAGAATATCGGTTATATATTCATTGATGTGCTATCTGATTTTATTTATTATCCATCCCTTGATAAATGGTATCTGCATAGCTGGACTTCCGGTATGCCCATGCAGCTACAGCCAACAGTCAATTTCGAAGTGGTGAATACATCCGTAGGCGATATTGATAATGCCTCGTCTGCAAACCTCAATGAGATAATATATAGGGATCCCATGGTGACAATACCTATAACGTATTATCTGATGCCATCTACAGGTGATAATTCTCCCTATCGCAAGGATATAGATCTCAGATACCAATTTGCCTTGTGGACAGGCGGTGATAACAGCATCAAAGTGACATATCATCCGGCTTGCGACGAGGAGAAAGATAACGTCGTGTTCATACTCCCCACCGGTGAAAGATTCACCCCAACAAGCAATGATCTCTCTTTCACCATCAATATCAATAAAGAACTTATCAGCAATATTGATATGGAAGCCACCGACATGCTCATGGTTAAGGCTGAGAGCAACTATATTAAAGATGGTATCCAATTTAATGCCACTGGATATATCCTCTTAGATATTGACACGGAGTTATGGTTGAACAATAACGACGGCAAGTGGTATTTCTCCGACTGGACAAAATAAAATCAATCGTCCGGAATTTATTCATATTAAAATTGCCAACTTAATTTTATGCAAATATGACAATGAACAAGATATTAATTACAATACTGCTGGCGGTATCCTCATTCTCTCTGAAAGCCCAGGATTTCATGGACGGATTCCATACTTTTATCGACCTGTACGCCGGATTTCCATCGGGCAGTTTTTCAGGCGAGTATTCTGATGATTCTGGTTATTATGCCAAGAATATAAAACCGACGTTCAGTTTCGGCATGAACATCACCGAAGGTTATCAGGTGCTTCCAAACTTATTCGCCGGCATAGGATTCGGAGCCTACGCACCCGTCATTTATCACAAAGATGGTTATAACGGTCCGGATTATCAATATGCATATACTGAGCATAATATAAATTCCATCTATTTCCCATTCTATGCTGACGTGAGATGGACCCTAAAACCGGAGGCTACCATAACCCCGTATGCCGACATCAAGATAGGATATCAGGCGGGCATAGATTTTGAAGATTCTGAATTATTGTGGGAAGGCACGAAAAATTATGAGAAAGCACATATCAACGGTGTCTACTTCGTGCCGTCGATAGGCGTCAGATTCGGACGTGCAGCAGGTTTCAACCTGGGCATTGCCTACAACACTTCCATGCGAGCCAAGATTATAGAGACTTACTCCAACGGACAAGAACCCAAGACTATAGAAAAGAAGAATTTTGGAGTATTCATGCTGACCATCGGTGCTGATTTCTAAGACTCCATCACACCCCCTATAAGAAACCGACCTCGCTACAATGCCTTTACAGCATTGCCGCGAGGTCGGTTCTTTTTGCGATTATTACCTTCGGCTTAATCCCGATGGCACATTCGTCAGACTGCCACGACGGGTGCCGGCTCCTCCAGTGTCTCTCCTCTGCCGACAAAACTCTTGGTCTGCCATTTGCGGCGGTGCCAACGGCGTATCAGGATGACGCCACGAAGATTCTCGTCCATACAGAAGGCAAGCCATATTCCTATGATGCCGAAGCCTAAATGAATACCAAGGACATACGCCATACCTACGGCTACCGACCACTGTACGATCACTCCGACTATGACGGGGAACACGGCATCTCCCGCCGCACGCAACGTGCCGCACGCAAAGATATTAGTGACCCTCCCGAACTCAAGGAAACAGTCGATTATGAATATCCACATGCCGGCACGCACTATCTCCTGATTGTCGGTAAGCGCACCTAATATCAGGGTGCTGCAAGATGCCAACACCACGGCAAGTGAGAGGGTTATACGCATCGACCACTTGTAGAAATAATTGCCTAAGGCATACGCCACCCTATGTTTCCCGGCTCCGACAAGATGCCCCACAAGTATGTCGCCACCCTGCGTCACGGAGCAGCAGAACAGTATCGCAAACATGAGGATGTTCCAGCAATATGTGCGCGTGGCAAGGGCTTCGGTGCCGAGCTGGTTTATGAACAGCGTGATCACAATCTGCGACATACAGTAAGACAATTCCTCACTCATGGCAGGGATGCCTATATGCACAAGATTCTTAAGCTCCCGCCAAGGAAACGGACGGAAATATTCCAATGGGAAACGTGGGATATGCTTGTTGAAATGGAAATATGTGAGGGCAAGCAAACCGACTGTGCGGCATATCGCAGTGCTTATGGCTGCACCCTCCACACCAAGTGCCGGACATCCGAACCGTCCGAAAATCAGCACGTAGTTGCCAAAGATGTTAAGCACGTTGACCAAAGCCGTGACTATCATCGGATACATCACCTTATCGACGCTTCTTAGAGAGGCGGAGAAGGTGAATGCCAATGCCTGCACGAATGACAGCGAACCCGTGATCTGAAGATATATCAATGCATCTGCCATAAGATCCTCGTTGAGATCCATCGCCGTAAGTATCGACGGAGCATAGAAATAGAGCAACGAGCTGACTGCCGCACCCATCACGAAATTCAGCATCAATGCGATACCAACTACCTGCACGAGCCGTTTACGCAAACCCGCTCCGAAATATTGCGAGCATAGTATACCTGCCCCCATCGACATAAACTGGTAGACAAGAAACACAAGGGAGATGATCTGATTGTCGAATCCCACAGCCGCAACCGCATTATCGGAATGACGGCTAAGCATGATAGTGTCGGTGGCTCCGAGCATCATCACCAACGCAAGTTCCACAAAGATAGGTATAACCAACCTGCGCAACTGCTTTTTCAAATTCATCATATCTAAAAACCGCTTCTTTGCCCGGACCATTTCCGGACAGTATTACTAAATTATCTTGAAAACGAGCGCAAAATTACATAAAATCGCAATTCCGGCAAAATTTTTGCGCAGATTACGAAAGCCACAAAAAATAAATCAGCTATTTTTTATATTTTATTAATTTTTTTATTCTTTTGCTTGCAAATTACAAAACATTTCAATAAATTTGCAATCATCACTAAAATAGGTTCATAATTATTGATATCGGCATCTTCCGTTGCCATCCCTTTAGTTTACACACCTGTTTTTTTGCGCTTGAGATGATCCGGCAGAACTATCTGACCGATCCGTATAGTATTAACCCTAATATCAAAATTATGACAAGTCCATGTAAAATCTCATTCTTGTCGGTCATGTCGATCATAGGATTGGCAGCTTGTTCTAATGAGAAATTATCCGACATTCCCAATGAACCTAATGAAACCCAATCTTCTGAAATCCGGTTTCATCTTAACACCAACGACTTCACACGAGCCGACAATCACGATTCCGATATAAAGACTCTGCATCTCGCCTTCTATAAATCCGGAGCGACGACTCCCTCCCTTATTACCGTAAAGAAAGCGACTCTTTCGGGTGAACCCGGCAATTACACCGTCAAGGCAGAGTTCTCCCCCATCGATATGCCGGATATGGTGGTGGCGTATGCAAATATTGATGATCTTACTCTTATTGAAACGGGTCTCTTCACTACCACTACCGACAAAGTCATTCTTGACGACGGCTATCCTATCATGTCGTCTGCAACATACTTCACCAATACGGAATCTAACGAAATTGCCTACTTCTCCAAACTCACGCCAGACAACATTTCCGGCAAAGACCCTGTAAATATATATCTTGATCGCCTGGCTGCAAAAGTGCAGGTCAAAAAGGCTTCCGAAATCGGACTGACCGATGTTAAAGCCATTGACAAAGATAACAACAACATCACCCTTTCCATTAATGCCGACGATATGAAGTGGGGAATACTCGCCACTGACAAATCAACATATCTCCTTAAAAAAGTGGAGAATAAATCGTATGAAGACTATGCCAAGCTACTTTCCCTATGGAAAACCCCCGACAAGTGGAATGATACGGAGAAACATACTTTCCATTGGGCAAATTCCGTGAATCACGGCACTTCATTCAATTCTGAGAATATATCCTCTTTGGCAGTCAAGGATATAACGACAGGATTAGGGGTAGATCCAATATATACACATGAGACTACCCGTTCGGGAGAGGAGACGGCAAAGGTGAACGCACGACCATCAATTGTGATTTCCGCTCAATATTACAAATCCGACAATACTCCGGCTAATACTTTCTTCCGCTACCGAAGCGGCGGTAAGGACCGTATCTATACTGATGCCGCTGACTTCATCGCAGAAGTGGAGAAAGCGCAACGTTGCATCTATACTAAGGAAGAAGGCTCCGAGAATCCTACGCTCGCCAATCCGGGATCGCTGACATCCATGCTGACACTCTCGCATCCATCTGCTGACATAACATCCACAGATGGCACGGAATTTCCTGCACAATATCTTTCACCTCAGATAAATACTGAATCCTTCTCCAACTATTGTGATGCGTCAGGCAAGTCGTATGAGAATGCCGCCGATATCAACAAGGCTCTCTTCGCCCAATTCAATGTTATTGAAGAATATAACGCCGGCAAATGCGTGTTCATAATACCGATTGAGCACATCAACGGTGAGAATCCGCTTTACGGACTCGTGCGTAACCATTCTTATACACTGACTCTAAAGTCGATTGCCGGATTCGGACGTGGTGTCGCCAAGGAAGACTCACCGATTTCCGATATGGTGGTGCCCGGATTATCCGACTCTTACACTATCAATGCCTCCCTTCAAGTAAACGATTGGACAGAAATAACGCAAGAGATCGACATTTCTAACCAATAACTCATCCACTATACTTACAATGTCGCGGGCTTCGGTATTCTTGTGCCGGAGCCCATTTTATTGTATATTATATTTTTTGTAACTTTGCAGTCGGATAAAAAATATGTATATGTCATCAACAACCCTATCTTTGCCGACGAAAGAGCGTGTAATCTCTTTCATCTGGCAACATCTCTTATTGCTTATCTCTCTTAATTTCATGACTCTTGGAGTCGCATTGTGTATCAAATCTGATCTCGGAAGCAGCGTAATCTCCTCGTTGCCCTTATCCTGCTCGATGGCAGGACAACAAGGTATGGCTCCGGCTCTGACTGTAGGAGGCTATACCATCATCATGAATTTTATCCTTGTGTTTCTACAGATTCTCGTGCTCCGACGCCGCTTCAATCCGCTTCAGCTATTCCAACTTGTAATCGGCTTTGTATTCGGCTGGCTCATCGACATGAATATGATGCTTACCTCCGGCATACAATGCGACACACTGCTTGAAAAAGCCATTACCCAATTCGCAGGATGCGCAGTTATGGGTGCAGGCATTGCATTTGAGGTGAAATGCGGCTCTGTCACTATGCCGGGAGAAGGATTCCCCGTCGCACTCAGCAGAATCACCGGAATACCTTTCCCAAAGATGAAGATTGTGGTCGACACATCCCTTGTGATTCTCGCCGTGGCAAGCAGCTTCCTATTCTTCAGCAAATGGGAATGGAACATCATAGGACCCGGCACGCTCTTCGCCATGTTCTTTGTCGGCTGGGAAATCAAACTTATCAATCCCCACATTCAATGGTTTGACCGCCTGCTCCACTACCGACCCGGATTCCGACGCTACATCGTAGGTCTCGCCCGCTTCATCTACAAAAAGTAAATACAACCTCTACTTTGAAATAGGGTCTTAGACAACTTCAATGGTTTGAGGATATATCAGAAATAGGAGGAAAATATGACAAGGAGCTTGACCGAACAGTTCAACATAATAAAGAAGTTTATAAAGTGCCATGCTGGCGAGGGCGACCATGTCCAGGCACGTCAAGCGGCAGAAACGATAACACCGGCGGCAGAGCAAGGCGATGGAACGGCTCAATTTCTTCTCGGACGATATTTTTCATGGGGCTATCATAGCGACTGCGACAACCGGAAAGCGATTTATTGGTATGAGAAAGCCGCGAATGACGGCAATCCCGAAGCGGCTGAACAAATAATGAATATCTATCGCAACGATTGTCCCGATGAAACGGATACCGATGAGCGAAAGACATTGATACTGAAATGGCACAAGCGTTGGTTTGACATTTTTGCAGCAAAAGCAGATAACGGTTCGGCAAATGCGGCAAAAGCATTGATGAATCTGTATGTTGAAGACTGTTTGGAGGATATAAATCCCCAAGAGGGTGTCAAAACAGCCCGCAAGTGGTATGACCGTTGGATTGAACTTTTGAGCGCAAAAGCCAGTAAAGGCGATGTTGCAGACAAGATGCTTTTGGCGGATATTCTGCTGTATGGCGACGATGTGCCTGAGGAACTTTTGGATTGCTTTACAAATGAGGACGACGAGCATGGTTTATTAAAAGCCATACAGCTTTACAAGGAGATTGCAGACGGGGCGAATAACGAAGCTCTCAAAGCAGAAGCTTGTTACAAGATGGGGCGTGCATATCATGATTTAGGCGAAGAGAAAAAGGCTCTCGCCTGTTTCAAAAAAGCCGTGAAACTGAATTATCACGAAGCGTATGCCAAAGTCGGCGATGCTTATCTTTATGGCAACGGCGTGGAACAAGACGATGTGCAAGCCCGCAAATGGTATCGGAAAGGGGCGGAGCTGGGTGAAATAACGGCAATGCTTGGATTGGCTGATTGCTACAAGAATGGCATCGGCGGCAAGCAAGATTATGACAAAGCCATGATTGAATATCTGCATCTTGCCGAACGCACCGGCAACCGATGGAAACATCAGGCAGTCGGAATCGGAACAGCCTTGTACGAACTCGGCAATATGTATCTCAATGGGCTTGGCGTTGAAGTTGATTTACGAAAGGCATACGACTACTTCAAACGAGCTGTATCCCATTATAACCGTGCCGCAGAAAACGCTCTAAACAACAAAAAGTTCCGCGATTTCAAATAACCGACTGAAGCAACAGCGTGACGAGATACTGCAAAGGCTGCGCAACTGCGGATTCAAAAAGAAGATACTGCTTGTATTGCACCGCAGATTTTCCGAGTTTTATGAAAATTACGGATTTTCGGCATCCATATCTTCCAATCCATTCAAGAATGTAAATATTGAATACTATGAACGCCTTCCTGACAATATTCAAAAAGACCAAATATAAGCCGGAGGATTTCAAGCCGGAGGATATTCTTGGCTTCAAGGAATTCATCATGAACGAATACAAGTATGTTGACAAGTATGTTGACAAGTATGTTGACAAGTATCCTCACATCTACAAAAATCTTGATAGACGTAGGGTTGACAAGGAGCTGAATGTGGTGGAAAACGAGGTCAACGTAACAGAGAAATAAACTTTTTCATGTAAAATCACGTTGATATTTTGTAGAGTACGGAAATTTCTGTATCTTTGCATCAGAAAAAGCAACGCCCTACTTTCTTGTAGGGAACAGGCCGCTTACGAGCGGCTTTTTTTATTTAACAACATGGAACAGACCAAACGAGTGACATTCTACATAGATGGCTTCAATTTCTATTTCGGTCTCAAGCGCACTAAACGTATTGATCCGGCATGGAAGCGGTTCTATTGGATTGATATGGTGAAGCTGTGCGAGAGTTTTCTTGGCACCGGGCAGGTGCTTGAAAAAGTCATTTATTTCACGGCATCCCCTCTCAGTCCTCAGAAAAATAGCCGTCAAAGTGCTTTTCTTAATGCCAATAAACTGATAAACGGAAACAGGTTTGAAGTTGTCCGGGACAAGTATCTTGAAAAGCATATTATCTGCCCATACTGCAAAGGAGATATTTAACGCCCCGAAGAAAAGAAAACGGATGTCAACATTTCAATCCGAATGATTGAGGATTGTGTTTTGGGAGCGACTGACATTGTTTCCCTCGTCAGCGCAGACAGTGACCTTGTTCCGCCTCTTGAACTGATATAACGAAGATTCCCACAAATAAGCATAAAGGTTTATTTCCCACCGTCCAATTTCAGCAATGATCTCAAGGACAATGTGATTCACCATCGTAGTAAGCCTGTACTGATGTTGAAAAATATGCGGCGTTTCCAATCTGCGATAATGCCTGACATTGTGTCAAAGGATGGGAAAAGTTATTCCGTTCCCGACAAATGGAAACTATGAGGATGATTTAGAATGAAATTAGATTCACTTTCGGAATTAGAAATTCTACAAGGTAGCCATAATCAATTGAACAGAACAATCAAACAAGCTGCTCTGTTTCATCGTAAACACCTGCATTTCTGCATTTTGTAGAACCAAAATGTAGTTGAACTCTCAATCTTAGAAGCGATACAACGTTTTGCAATTGGCTGATATTTTGGCATCTGCCTGACACTCATCTCAAAAATAAATATTAACTTTGCAAGCGGATAGGCGAAAGTCTATCCACAATATTTTGGAAAATAAGAAGGAATATGGAAATAAAATTCTGTCAGAGTTGCGGTATGCCGCTGACTGACGACAACAAAGGCACAAATGTCGATGGCTCTCTGAGCGAGGATTACTGCATGTATTGCTACAAGGACGGGAAGTTCTTGCAGGATATCACTATGGAACAGATGATTGACCACTGTGCCCAATTCACGGATGAAATTAACAAGCAGTCGGGGCAGAATCTGACCATAGAACAGGCTAAAGAGATGATGCGGCAGTTCTTCCCGCATCTGAAGCGTTGGAGACAGTAATCAAGTATAATAATGGCCTGCTCAACCGAGTATATTGATTACATTTGTCGCCTTCTTTCCCCACTTGGTGAGGTCAGGAGTCGCAAGATGATGGGCGATTATGTAATCTATGTAAATGAAAAGTGTGTGATTACAGCTTGCGATAATATGGCTTTTGTCAAGAAACTGCCATGTGTCGAAGCATTGATGAAAGATGCCGAGACTGGCATGCCTTATCCGGGAGCAAAGGAAGCGTACATACTTGATATATCCAACCAATCGCTCGCATTGAAAGTCATATCTATTTTGTGGGATAATCTGCCGTTCCCAAAGAGCAAAACAAAAAAATAATCAGTATTATGTTTATAGCAATTCTTACTTACAAGAAACCTCTTAGCGAGGTTGACAAACACCTTCAGGCACACCGAGAGTATCTGGCAGAGAATTATGCCGCAGGACGTTTCATTGCGTCCGGACCTCAGACGCCGCGCGTCGGTGGCGTGATTGTGATGAAAGCCGCCAATCGTGAAGATGTCGATGTTTTGATTGCTCAAGATCCATTCCACATCAACGGAATTGCCGATTATCAGGTCGTGGAGTTTACGCCGACAATGTTCTGTGACGATAGTCTGAAATCATTGCTATGATTGAGACTGAAAGACTTGTGCTGCGACATTGGCGAGTAAAAGATGCTTCGGCTCTCTATAAATATGCTTCGGACAATCGGGTAAGTGAATTGGCATTGTGGCCGACACATACTTCAGTCAAGATGAGCCATGAGGTGATTGAAAAAGTATTTATGCCCAATCCATATTGCCTTGCAATCGTCCTGAGAATGATGTCAGCTTTGGCTGTTCAGTCCGCGTGGCTCTGCAAGCTGACGGAACAGTCCAATCGGAGTGTATCGGCTTGTTCTCAGGGTTACTGCTGAAATAGTCCTTCGGGGTGCGGTGGTAACCGCAACTCTGCTCCCGGTCGCATCTGCCGACATTATCGGGAAATGTTATCTCACCCTCGATGTCGATATACCAAGAGAAGCATCGTTTGCGGTGGCAGGACGGGCAAGTGTGGCGCGTGGCAACCCCTTTATACGGTTGCAGAATAAATGTAAGAATCGGCAGATATATCTTCCAATCCTAACATAAATATAATTTTTGGTGCCGGGGATTTTTTGCACATAAATTTGCGCTAAAAAAGAGACAGTCGCCGCTTTCACGGAAACCGTCTCTAATGTATAGGGATATTTATGATTCTGTTGAATTGGATTATCAGCAATTGCCGCCGCCGTCTATCGGAAGGATCTTGCCGTCGGCATCATAGTGGAGCTCACATACCTTCAGACTGCGAAGCCATGACTTACCTCCTGACGGCACACTGTCATGGTGGAACAGGTACCATTTACCCTCGTATTCGATGATGCTGTGGTGAGTGGTCCAGCCTACTACCGGAGTGAGTATCTCTCCCTGATATACGAATGGTCCGTAAGGATTGTCGCCTACGGCATAGCAGAGAAGATGGCTGTCGCCCGTAGAGTATGAGAAATAATACTTCCCATTATATTTATGCACCCATGATGCCTCAAAGAATCTGTGGGGATCATTAGCCTTCAACGGATTGCCCTCCTCATCTACCACCTGTATCGGACGCGGCTCCTCCGCATACTGAAGCATATCCTTGCTCAGACGCACGCAACGGCTCGGCAACGAAGGCGCATCCCCCTCCGGAAGCTCCGGAAACTCGAGTGCCTTGTTATCCTTATATCTCTGAAGCTGTCCGCCCCAAAGACCACCGAAATAGAGATAATAATCCTCCCCATCCTTAAGCACGCATATATCAATAGAGTAGCTTCCTCTGATTGGATCCGGCTGCGCCACAAACGGACCCTCCGGACGGTCAGCCACAGCCACACCTATACGGAATATGTCGTTCTTATCCTTCAGCGGGAAATAGAGATAGTACTTACCATCCTTCTCAACGCAATCGCAATCCCATAGCTGGCGGCCTGCCCACGGTATATCGGCTATATCAAGAGCCTTGCCATGATCTGTCACTTTCCCTGTCATCGGGTCACCATCAATTGAGAGCACGTGCATATCCTTCATCACGTACTGGTCGCCGTTGTCATTCTCCACGTTCGCACACTCCCAATCGTGCGACGGATATATATAGATCTTACCGTCAAATACGTGCACACTCGGATCTGCCATATAATCCTCCGGGAAGAGATATCTTTTTTCTGGATTCTGTAGTTTCATATCAACAGTTGTTAAAATTATCAGATTGATGAAGATTCACCATTTATCATGTTCTGCATGAACGGTTTCAGATTATACTCGCGGTCAAACGGAAGAGGATAATCCGTGCGTCCGTGCATCGGGAAATCATTCTTCCACGACATACCATCCTGCGTGCCCCAGAACGTGATGCGGGTTATAACATCGGAATGCTTCCTGTAGAGATTCATCACGCTGTCCATACGTGCATTCCAATGTGCCGACACCTCCGCCGGAAGTCCGTCGGGATAAGGATTCCGCATCGCGTTAAACGCAACGCTATCTGAAATATTCGCGCCCATCTGCACCGTAGGGAGTGCCGACATATCCAATTCCGTCATCATGACATTTACACCTGTATTGGCAAACTCCACGATCGACTTCTCATAATCCTCCATATTGGGATAATCCATACCGATATGGCTCTGCATACCTATGCCATCGATACGCAATCCGCGAGCCTTCAAATCCTTTATCAGTTTAACGTAGGCATCACGTTTTCCCGGAACCGACATAGAAAAATCATTCAGATAAAGTTCGGCATCAGGATCCGCCTCATGAGCATATTGGAATGCCAGCGGGATAAACTCCTCTCCTATTATCTCATAGAACGGCGACTTACGATATGAACCATCGTCAAGTATAGCCTCATTGACCACGTCCCAACCATGAATCTTACCCTTATAGCGGGTCATGACCGTGGTGATATGGTCTTTCATGCGCTGTTTAAGCACGTCGGCACTCACATTATTACCCAGACTGTCTTTCGCAAACCAGGGGGCAAGCTGGGAATGCCAGAGGAGAGTATGTCCGATTATCTCCATTCCTCGGTCGGTGCCATATTTCACAAAAGCATCGGCATCATCCCAGAAATAAACGTTCTCCTCCGGATGAATCTTCTCACACTTCATGCAATTTTCCGCTACAATGGAATTATAATGCAGCGTCACGATGGAATCAGCCTTCGGATCAGCACCATTCACATGCGATACCGGAATTGCCGCACCTATCGTGAAATCATTCTTGAAATAATCTTTCATCGTCGCCACTGGGGTCTCTTTTTTTGCCTGGCATGATGAAAGTGCTAAGGCTATAACTGCCGGGATTAAATAAGTAGTTCGCATAATCATAAAATTATTTATCATGATGACGGGCCTCGATTTCCATATTGATCTTATCTATCACATCATCCGTCAATTCATATCTTGAAATTATGAATATCGCCAAAGCAAGCAATATTGCAGGTATGACAGCCACGAGCCAAAGTATACCCTGCTGTGCGAGTGCCGTCTGCTCTGATGCCTGATTATCGAAACCTACAAACGCCAGCACCAATCCCGGGACAACGCCGCCAAGTGCCATGCCTGCCTTATAGAAGATGCCAGTCAATGCGTTGACGATACCGGAGATGCGGCGTCCGTGGGTATATTCCCCGAAGGAGATTACCTCCGGCACGAGTGCCCACATATATCCGGTCGCCACTATCACGCCCGTAGATTTGATAAACTGCGCAACGTATACAAGCCACATCTGATCCTTAAGGCTATCCACCATCGAGATGACGTAGAGCATTGCCATTCCGACGAGTGCCACAATAAGGAAGATATAGAACATGCCCCTCTTCCCTACCATGCGCTTTATTGCCGGAATCATCGGCATGAAGATGAATGCCGGTATGGAACCGAGTCCCATGAAGATGGAGAGTTCGCCTGCCGAGCCATGAAGGTTGTAGTTGATATAGTAAGCTCCGGCGGCATTTGCCACTGCCATCATCGCGAATGCCGTGATGAAGAAGAAAGCAAGTATGCGCAAGGGGCGGTTGTGTACAAACTCCATCCAGAGGTCAGATACCTTCACATTCTCCGTCTCCTTCTTATCCATCACGACCCGCTCGCGGCTCTGCGAGAAGCAGAAGAAGAGAAGCAGAAGACCCACGATGCCATAGATGCCCATCGTGTAGAGCCAGGATGTGTCGTTCATTGAAAGGTCGCTGCTCTCCGACGGGTCAAAAATCTTGAGCACGATGGGGATACCCATACCTACTGCAAGACCGCCTACGTTTGCCATAAACATTCTGACGGAGGTCAGTTTTGTTATCTCATTCGTGTCGCGTGTGAGCGATGCGTTGAGCGCACCGTAGGGTACGTTGACAAGCGTGTAGCACATCGACAGACCCACATACGTCACATAAGCGTAAAGAAGCGAGCCGGAGAAGCCGTTCCAGAAGCAAAGGATAGCAAAGATTGTCAATGGTATGCCACCCAAGATAAGATACGAGCGGTATTTGCCCAGCTTGGGGTCATGCTTGTCGACGAAAGTGCCTACCAAGGGATCCCAGATCACGTCGATGATCCTGACCACGAGAAACATCACGGCAGCCACTGCCGGATCAAGCCCATAGACGTTGGTATAGAAGAAGAGAAGATACATGCTGATGGTCTGATAGATCAGATTCTGGGCAAGATCGCCCGAACCGAAACCTATGCATTGCAGCATCGAAAGTTTATAGAAGCCATTGGCTTCCCTTGCCGTTCCGGCATTTTGAGTCGAGTTCATTGCTATTAGGGTTAATTATTGTTTCGGAGCTATTACGAATCCACCGTTGGCGGGAATAGTTATTTTCACTTTTCCTTTCTTATCAGGCTTGCAGTCCGTCTTTGATCCTACAAGATCCTTATTGTCGGAATAAAGGGAGAGTGACGCGCCTCTCATCTCCTCCGGAAGTTCCACGGTCAGTTTCACCGGTGTCTTGTCGGCACTCACGCCGGCATAATACCAATCATTGCCATGACGGCGTGCCAGCACCACATACTTGCCGGGATAACCATCTATGAAACGCACATCATCCCACGTTGTCGGCACGTTCTTCATGAAATCTATCGCCCATGACGGTGCATCAGTAAGATTATTGGGTGCGAGAGCGAAATGCTGCACCGGACTCTGGAAGAGAACAGCTGTGGCAAGGGCAAACACATCAGACGTCATACGCTTTGACCCTTTAGCCTCATTATTGCTTGAATAATACTTGTTGAGCGCACTCCCTCCGAAGTCCATGCTCCCCACCGTATTCCTGACGTAGGGGTGGATGCTGGCATTCTGAGCCTCTGCATCGCACATCCCCTGAGAGAAATGAAGATTCTCACTTGCCAAAACCGCCTCCGACGCCGCAAAATTGGGATACATGCGCTCCCATCCTCTCGGCAGGGTGCAGCCATGGAAGATGACGAGTATGCCATAGTCGTTGGCATCGGAAAGTATGTCATGATAGAGGCGCATCGTCTCCTGCTTGTCGCCGCCGAAGAAATCCACCTTTATACCCCTGACGCCATTCTCCTGCATCCATTTCATAGCCTTGCGTCGCTTCACGATATCGCTCATGATTCCGCGCGGTCCCTGGGGAGCATCATTCCACGAACCGTTGGAGTTATACCACAGGTAGAGCGCAACGCCCTTTGATTTGGCATACTGCGCAAGCCTCTCTATACCCTCATATCCTATCTGGGTATCCCAAAGGGCATCCACAAGCACTGTCTCATACCCCATGTCGGCTGCAAAATCAACGTAACGTTTCTGCTCATCGAAATTGCAGCTCGGATCCATCTTGATGATCCAGCTCCACACCCCCTTGCCATACTTATACGGACGGGATGCCTCATAAAGCGGCTCCACAACATCGAAGGGCACCGTGGTCTCCACTATCGGAGCCAACGTCTCGCCTACAGTCACCGTGCGCCATGGGGTATAACCCGGAAGTGCTATCGCAGCACCCGTTGAGCCGAAACCGTTCTGTTCACCGGGCTGTGCGTAGGCTATCTGATATTCCCCGCCATCTTTACCCGTGAGATGCGACGCTACATAATCACCCGCTATACCGGTCTCGGATATGAGGGTCCATCCATTGTCGCCATTGCGGAAAAGACATGGGAAGGAATACCCGTTGCCCCAGCCATTCTTGCCCATCGTGTCGTCAAGGGTATAATTGGTCTCATAACTTGGTGCTGTACGTGCGAATCCACCCATCGGACCACTCTGCGGACACAGGAACGTGGTCGTGCCCTCCGGCATATCAAAACCGGTGGACTCCTCCTCCACCACGCAGCAGAGTGTCTCTTTCTGCGGCAACAATCTGTAGCGGAAAGCCACATTGTTGTCGCTCACCTCAAACTCAACGTCAAACACCGGCTGACCATCCTTCCCTACCTTGAAAGACTGGGCATTCGCCTTATAGTCGACCTTGCTTCTCTTGATATTGGGCAATGAATACGACTCATCCACTGATTCCTTCACCGTGGTCCCCAATATTGAGAGACCTGAACGATAGTCGCCTATATTGGTGAGCATCCCCAATGGTGAGGGCATGATGAAATCCTTTCCGTCAAGTTTTACTGAATATTTCAAGGCTCCCCCCGCATCGGCGATACACACCTGTGTGCGTCCGTCAGGGCTTGCCAACAAATACTCTGAAGCATTCGCCACCCCTGCGAAGGAGAGAAGCGACATACATATTACGCTACTAAAAATCGTTTTCATGTCAAGTGTTTAATTTTGATTCCAAACTCAAATCTCAGGTTTAACAAGCATTTTCTTCCCTCCGGATATATATATACCCGGCGACAGAATTGTGTCGGATTCTATACTCTCCGCCACCTTTCTCCCGGAAAGATCATATACCGCCTCATCCATGAGCACATCCGATGCAATGGCATCGATGCCCGAATCATACGGATTCTCGTTGGTGGCATACACCTGTTTCACGTGAATCGGATTGTTGCCATACCCCCAGAATCCCACGCGGTAGATCTCCGACGTATTGAGCGGGACTATGCCGCTTGAAAGATTCTTCATCATGCCGGCAAGTTCTCCTACGAGGAGCGTCCCACCGTTGAATTTATAGGCATACGGTATCTCCCAATAGCTGGCCGTATCAAACACCTTGAACTCAACACCGTCGCGATCCTGCTCTCCAAGTTCAGCCACGATATATTTGTAGCCTGAAAGATCAATCGGAAGAGTATATTCCCAACCGCCGAATCCATACTGACCACATTTAAATTCACCGGTCTCTATATTAAACGTGCCCTTCTCCCAAATATTTGGATTAAATGAGTCTAAAGCAAACACGAAGTCGCCCTCCGAAGGTTCAGGCTTAGGCACGTAGGGTATCTCCTCAGAATATGCCACGTCGGGATTCATGATACCCATCGTCGCAAGCATCTCCACGGCATAACGGCATCCGAGCACACGATAGCCATGCGCCGTGAAATGCAGACCGTCACCCTTCTGCGGAAGATTGCCGGCTGAGACCACATGAGCTGTCGGCAACGTCTTGGGGAGACGGTTGATTATGGTGTTCATACCGCCGCACACGCCACCCTGTTCCGTCGTGACCACCTCTCCGGCAAGAAGCGGAACGGAACCCGACTCCATGCCTAAATCTGACAACAGGTCGTCATATATCTTCTTTACCTTGACACACCACTGCTGGTCGCCCGTGTTTGATTCTCCCTGATGCAGGAGCACACCCTTTATCACGCCTGCCTCCTGTGCCTTTCGAGCACACTGAAGAAGACGCTGATAGGGAGCATTGTCATAATTCAGCATGAAGGATTTAAACCAATCCGCCTCGTTGGCAAGCGTGGAGGCATCGAAATCTTTGTCAAGATGCTCTATCTTGCATCCTCCGATTGCCACACACACCACTCCAACTCTCACTTCCTCAGGCAGATTGTCTACCATTGTCCTGCCGAAATAGTCCATCGGGGTCAGTCCTGTATTCTGGCGTACCAACGGGGGGGTCGCCGTATACCATTCCCCCTGCTTACGTCCGCTGTCGGTGAAATCTACCGCCGCCATCATCCGGAAACGTTCCGGCACGTCCTTTCTGTCAATCGGCTCAATCGAGGCATTACCCTCCATATTTGACTGACCAAGACAAATATATATATGGAAATTCGGATCGTTTGCCGACATGCCGAGGCAGCTGCCGGCAAGCAGGATAGACGTCATCACTTTCTTTATCAGATTCATAAATTCCGGGTTTAATAATTTCTATCAAATCTTAATCTTCTTGCCACCCACAATGTAAATGCCGGGGAGTAGTCCGTCTGTGGCATCCTCAACACCGACACGGCTCTTCAGCTTTCGCCCATGCAGGTCATAGACGTCTACCGCCGAAGATCTCTCCTCCGACAGGATGTCAACTCCACTGTCGCCGTCAGGATCATTCGTGACATAGACGCGTTTCAGCCGGAAGGGTTCGTTGCCCAACGACCAGAAACCTACTATATACACGTGAGACGCGTCAAGACGTCTCCCCTCATTCGACACCATCTCCTTCAGATTGACGACAACCTTCGTATCGCCTCCGAAATCAGCCATGGCAGGATCAGTCCAATAACTGTCCTTGTCAAACACACGGAACGATACCCCTCTTGAACTCGGGGCTGCAAGTTCAGCAACGATATAGTCATATCCGGAAAGATCTATGCCCGAGGGATATTGCCACCCGGCAAATCCGTAAGTGCCGGTGGTGACTTCTGACGTTGACTCATTGAAATTGCCCTTCTCCCATATCGACGGATTAAAATAGCCCGATACCAACGGGAAGGGGGTGCATACGAAATGGATGTTGCGTGTGCCGCTATCCTTACCGTAGGCATAGCTTAGGGTGCAATCGGTCTCTCCGATACCATTGGCGTGGAAATATCCGTCGCGCCATTCCACCACCGCTTCATCATCTATGCTCACCTCCACATTGCCGCTTATGTTCAGTTCGTATCCTGCGCCATTATTGCCGATCATGACAGCTGCACACCGGCGTCCGGGCAACATAATCATGCTATCCCCTACCGCGCTATCCTTGCGTGGCGACATGTAGAGATCTATATCCTTCACCTCCGGCAACTCATCACCGGCATACTCCTTAAACCAATGATAGACGGGCCACGGGCACGCGTCCGGATCAGTAAGGAAGGTATAGGCTCCCTCGGTGCCCGGTTCATCCTTAAATTCTGCCAGCAGTTCAGGTCCGGTGAATATCATCCAGCTGACGTTGCCTGTATTATCGGCAAGCAGCTTGAAATTAGCACCAAATCCTTCACCGAGCATACGTCCGGTTATACTCTTGCCCCATGAAGCATTATATACGGAAGGTGCCCAGTCCATCTCTGTCACCATGATCGGAGCGATTGCCGCAGCCGGCTCTATCTGCTTCGCCCAGCCCTCGGCAAACGTGGTGAACCCGCCGCCGTAGCTTCCGCCAAGCTCATGACTCGGCTCTATGGCATCGCTGCCATACCAGCCCGGATAGACATGGACGGCATATCCGATATTTTCACCCTTTATAGGATATTTCGCAAAACCCGCATACTGCGACTGATAACCCGTGCCCGGAACCCAAAGGATATTATTACATCCGTTGTTGCGCATCAGATCCACAATCTCCTGAAAGAATTGCGTCAGGCTTTCGTTGCAGGCATCAGTGCCGGCTCCATAATTGCCATCGGTCCCTTTTATCTGCACAGGCTCGTTGGCAAGCTCAAACATGATGTGAGGGTTGGATGTAAGCTTATTCAATATTGACACGTAGCCCCACACCCTCTTCAGGTATTTATGATAGTCGCCCCCCACCTCGATTTGCTCAGGGCAGACACCCGGCGGACGCATCACCACGTAAAGACCCTTCGAGATGGCATACTCAGCCATCGGAATAAACACCTTATCCAGATAAGTCTTAAACCGGTTGAAATCAAACGCAGAGATATCATTCTCACCAGTAGTTGCCACTCCGGGCGTATTCGACCAATAAGGATCCATGTGAAGGCGGAGATAATTCACCTTCCAACCAGCCTTCATTATCTTGTCGATCTTCTCCTTGTTGTATTTCAGGCACGCCTCTACGTTATAGTTGCTCCACTTTGAACCCTGTTCGTTAAACCAGGGGCTATACGTCTGTCCGAATCCGTGGAGATTCACCTTATTGCCTGCCTCATCCACGAGGTAACGCCCCTCCACGTGAAGTTCCGGCATATCCATACCCTCCCATGCAAACATCGGGAAGGAGGCCAGAAACATTGCGAGAATAAATATGTATTTGATCCGAGTCATAATGGTAAAGATTTTTTATTCAAAACGCCACCAATCAAGATTGAACAGTTCCGGGCCTTTTCTCCCTTTGAAGAGGAGATAGAGGTCGTGCACACCGGGCACCTCCGACTTGCATGAGGTCTTAAACGTCTGCCAAGTTTCCCAGCCCCCTGTGCCAGTAACGGGCAATTCAGCCACTACCGGACCGCCGATACTATCCATCCTCACCTCTATTGAGCCACCCCTCAATCCGCTTGCAGCTCTCGCCTCAAACGTCTTGGGTCCGCCGCTCATGAAATTCACGTTTGCCACCTTTATAAAGTCGCCGTCATGAATGTCGGTCACGTAGACCCCTGTCTGCGCATTCTGTTTGGTCTTCAACCCATTAGACCAAGCCATTGTCTCACCCTCCACTCTATCGTATGGATTGAGCGTATCCACAGCCTTCGCGCCCTCCTCAGTCGGCATTATGGTGGGGAATGTGCCGTCGGCGTTATATTCAAACGGCTCAACGGCTATACTGCGGGCAAACCCTCCCCCTTTCGGGAGTTTTCCCGTATGGTAGAAAAAATATGGCTGACCCTTGAACTCTGCCACGCCGCAATGGTTGGTGAAAGAACCGGTGTCGCAAAGCGGCATGATCTCTCCCATATATTTCCAAGGACCTGTCGGGCTGTCGCTCATGGAATAAGCGATATGCTCGGGCACCCCACCGGCGGCATACAGAAGATAATACTTGCCGTTTCTCTTGTAGAACCACGGTCCCTCCGTATAGTTATCCTTATATTTCTTATCCTTCTCCCTCAACTTTGGAGAGGGGGCACCGAAACCCTCCACGGTCTGCTCCACTACGTTGACATCACCCGAATACGACACCATGTCGTCATTCAGCTTCACATAGAATATCTCAGGATTACCCCAATAGAGATAAGCCTGTCCGTCGTCATCGATATAAACAGTCGGATCGATATATGCCCAATCGCCATCCACAAGAGGCTTGCCGATAGCATCCTTGAACGGACCCGTCGGGGAATCTCCCACAGCCACGCCGATTGCCATCGCGCCGGTCAGCTTCGAATGGAGCGGCACATAGAAATAAAACTTCCCGTTACGCTCCACACACTGCGGTGCCCACGCACGGTCATCGCCCCAGCTGAAATCCTCTATCGCAAGCGGTGAACCATGATCTGTCCAGTTGACCATATCCTTTGTGGAATACACTCTCCACTCCTGCATCCAAAAGAAATCTGCACCATCCTCGTCATGTCCGGTATAGACATAAAGAGTGCCGTCGTGCACCATAGGTGCCGGATCGGTTGTAAAACACGTCTGTACAAACGGGTTATCTGCCGAAGCACTTAGGATGCACGACAGCATCCCGACTGAAATTATAATCGATTTTCTCATTCCAAATTATTGTTTTTTAGGTCGGGAATCAGAATTATGAGTTATGAAGCATTATCTTCACTCATAACTCCGGCTCCCAACCTATTTATTTGATTCATTTAAAGATAAGCGGAAGGAATTGGTTGAGGCAACGGCGCCATGTCAGCCATTCATGATGGGTGCCTTCCGATTCATAATATTTATGGTTTATGCCGGCTTTCGTCAGCGCATCGCTGATCTTGTCGCTACCGAAGCCCTCTTCCGAACCCATACCGAAGAAGAGAGTCTTCACCTTCGAATTGAAACCGGGAGCATCATTAAACACTCCGTTGTAGGCATTCTCCAGACCGTCCGCAAGGAAAAACAGCGCGCCACTGAACGAGCCGATATGTGCGAACTTGTCGAGATTATGCATCGTGATCTCCAGAGTCTCATGTCCGCCCCACGACAAGCCTGCCATAGCACGGTTATCCCTGTCGGTCTTGACTCTGAACGTGTTCTCGATATATGGGATCAGGTCGTTGAGCATGACCTGAGTGAATGTAGCCCCGAATTGGTCACGCGTCTCGCCGGGACGGCTTCCGAAGATATAGCCGCAGTTGCCGTAGTCCATGACCACAACCATCGGCACGCATTTACCCTCGGCAATCTGATTGTCAAGAATGTTTGCCATCATACCCTGTGTGTGCCATCCGCGCTCATCCTCACCCATGCCATGCTGGAGATAGAGCACCGGATATTTCGCATCGGGATTCTTTTCATATTCCGCCGGAGTGTAGACGAAGCATCTGCGCTCCCCACCTTCAGTGGCGGAATAATATTTACATTCGCGCACCTGTCCGTGCGCCACATCCTTATTGAATGTGTAATAAGCTGCGGTCTGCGCATCCTCCGGTATCTCTATACCCGATGCCTGACGTCCGCAACCGAAAAATGTCTCTGATGCCGGATCATTTACCTGTACTCCGTCTACAAGCAGGAAATAATAGTGGAATCCTTTGACAAGCGGATCAGTTGTTGCCATCCAGTTGCCTTCGGCATCCTTCGACATGTCATATTTTTTCCCACATATATCTACCTTTACATCCTTTGCCTCCGGTGCATGAAGTTTGAACGTGGCGCGGGAGTTTGCATCCACACATGGATAAACAGCCTCCGGTATGTTGGTGGATGCAGGTGTACCCTCTGCAGGATTAATTGCGTAGGAAGCCAATACTGAGAGAGAGAAGAGACATGTGAAAAGAGTCTTTTTCATGATGAGAAAAATAAAAATACATGAATTATAAGTAAAGTTTAAAGGTAGGTAAGATAATATAAGGGAATATTGAGGTAATTTGGAGAGAGTTTAGAGAGGAGAAACGACGGATGTCATCCCGTCCCTTCTCCCCTGATTATTTGATTTGGGATTATTTCACTGCAATCTTCTTGCCGTTTACGATATAGATTCCGGCAGGAAGGTCATACACCTCTGCCTTGTTGTCTGTATCAAGCACCTTGATGCCCTGGAGATTGAATACTACAGTGCGTCCGTTCTCAACGGGAGCGACAGCCTCAACGCCGGAGCTCTTCTCTGTGTAGATAGTAAGATTTGTCAGATAGAAAGTGCCTACATATTTGCCGAGATTGGCAAGCCAACGCATCGGAGGATTGGAAACGCCATTCTCTCCTGCGTCAAACGGCTCTCCGTAGATAATGACATGCTTCCAATCTGCGGTGATATCAAAGTTTGTCAAATTTCCGCAACCTGCATAATTCTCCTTTGCCTGAAATGCAGAAGTTATACCCTCTGCCGGAGTCCCTTTGATATCAAATCCGATATAGTAGGTAGTGCCCGGCTCAAAATCATAGTCAATTGCCATCTGCACATTCCAATCATACTCGGTAGCCTCCTCATTAGTGAATTTAAGGCACGGTTTTCCGTCCTCGTCCACATTCTCGAATTTGGAGCTTCCGCCCCAGCCACCGAAGGTCTGTCCGTTGCCGGTGTAATACTCAGCGATCACATTTCCCGTTGTCGGAAGATCTGCGGCGTTTGCCTGCAACGCTACCGCTGCAATTGTCAGGAAAGAAAGTAAAGTTTTTTTCATAAAATAAAAATTTATTGGATTTTAAGTGAAAGGGCGGAGGATCCGACTCCTCCGCCCCTGTAATTACCATTTACTTACCGGAGAGTCCATCTGCGAAACCGCCATATTCGGGTTTGCGCTGATAGTTCAGATTCCATAGTCCGATTGGCTCACCGCCACGCCAGCCTGATTCTGCCGGACTGTCAGTAATTGCCCAGTTGCAGATGCCATACTGCTGGCTGAGAGGAATAATCTCGAAATACTTCTGAATTATAAACTTATAATAGTCAGCCATAAGTTTATGCTGCTCGAATGTCACATCCTCCGTCTTGATGGTCTGGTTATCAGCATCGGAAATACCCATGTCAAGCTCCGTGATACGGATAAGTTTACCTGAATCCTTGAGGATATTGAGCATGTTGACCACTGCCTCCTCGTTTCTCTTCTGTGTCTCGGGGTTGAGACTGTAAGTTACGTGCATCTGAGAACCGATACCGTCAATCTTAGTGATGCCGTCTGCCTCCCACTTGGCGATCCAATTCACAAGGCTCTTGCATTTGTCATTGTTGTTATTGGCTGCCTCGAGATTGTAGTCATTGATGAAGAGTTTCAGATCAGACGGATTTGCGCCCTCCTGTGCGGCATAGTGCTCGCGAGCATATTTCACTACATTGCGCACATAATTCTCACCGAGATAATCTTGCCAGTAGAAACTGTTTGGATCGGCATTGTCGACACCGTTCTTCAATGGAATATCGCCCCAAGTGTCCTGAAGAGCTTCGTTGACCACATCCCAAGCCGTGACATAACCACCGGTGGCATCCATCATACCCTTGATCCATCGGCTGAGTTCTGCATCAAGCACCTCTGCCTTCTCCTCCGGACTCAACGGCAGCTTATTCATTTTTTCAACTCTGCATACCGTCACTGAACGAACGTCGAGAGTCGCCATTGCCGTCTGTGGCTTGAGAATCATATCATAATTACCACCGGTTATTCCTGAGAATTTAAGTTTGTAGGTGTTTTGTCCGGCTACTACAGGCACAGTCGCCGTAACATTCTGAGCATCGCCGCCCCAGCCATTCTGCATGGTCAGCTGCACGCCCGAAGCATCCTCGGATGCCGTCATATCAAGATATACCACATAGTCTCCCTCAGTCAACGGGTTGTCGCCACCGGGGAATATGAAGAACTGCGACCAATCGCCGGTAGGAACGAAGTGAATGCATCCGTCGATTACCGGAGGTTCGCAACCCATGGCATGGAATGGGAAGGGTCCATCTGTATAGGTCTGCTTGTTTACTTCTGTCTCAACCTCCATGGCGGGTGCCTCGGAATGGCTCAGTTTTATCCATTCGATCTCAAGCTTACCGTCATAAGTGCCGGGCTGGAAAACCACAAAACTGCTCTCTGTAGTCACCCCATCGATATCTACGGAACATTCATCCCATTCATCGGTGAACGACATCTTCTTCTCCATTGTGGCTCCCCAGTTACCAAACTGAACATTAAGATCACCCGGTTTACTGCCGCGTATCTTTGCAGTGATGGTATAGCTACGTCCGGGAACGGTCGGAATTTGATCCATCACGAAGAACTGATACCATTCTCCGGGATATTCCGGCACTGTCAGGATACCGCCTACAATCTGAGGCTCATAGCCCATAACATAGAACGGGAATTTGGCATCATTGCTGAAATCCTTCTTTGCATCCTCTATAAGAATCTTTTCATTCGGATCCACATCAAGCTCCCTGTCGGCGATCAGGCTGTTGAGCCATTTCACGTTCTGTTGTGCGTGCCAGCAGAGAGTGTGTCCGTAGATCTGCATACCGGCTCCTTTGGCTGCCTCCACAAATGCCTCGACTGTGCTGAAATCCATATCACCGTTGTCATTCACCACCGATGCATATTTCATGGCATTGCCTGCCGTGATCTGATCATAATTGGAGTTGGCAAGACGATATACGACTCCCTTGTTGATATAATCGCTCGCTGCGATTGCACCGCCCAGCAGAAAGCCGGGGTGTGCCGCGCGATCGATATATTCCTTCAGCGGTGAGTAGGCATTAAGATACTCATACTCTGCGATCGACTGTGGCTTCTCCACCTGAATGTAGTCAAGAGTGGTGTCGGCACATGCTGTCAGCATAAGTCCGCAGAATCCCGCTGCCGCTATTTTATAATATTGTCTCATTTCTTAATTCATGGTTGGTTAATGGTCTCCGGCGCAACTTCCGGCTGCGCCGGAGACTCAGGTCATTATTTCAATACAAATGAGAATTCCTCAAGAGTGTTCTCACGCGCACGCAGACACATCACCTCGTTGGTCTCTACAGTGTAGCTTGCGGTCTCTCCGGTCTGCTCATTCACCACGTAGTTGATGGTGTACGTGTAGTTGAGTTCCAGGCGGTCGCGATCCTCATCGGCAAACGCTTTCTTCTCGCCGAGACGCTCCCACTTGCCTGAGCCGGATGCGGTGCAGTCCGGAGTATCTGTTGCCACAGAGCAGTTGCCACTCTCATCGATAGTGAGGATAAGGTCGCAGCTGATGTTCTTCTCCGAGCCGTTGCCTTCGGCATCGATTGTCGGCACTGAGAAAGTGTGGGTGTAGACCGACTGGGTGAGACTCCTTGTCTTGAGATAGCGCACAGATGCTTTCTCCCAATATTCAGCATTACGGTCAGACGTGGTGGTAGAGCCTTTATGAGTGGTCTTGTCTGTGCCCTTGCTCAGCCAGCTGCCGTCATACTGATTCTTATATTTCACTGCATAAAGCACGTAATCCTGGGGAATCACCGACCAGTCGTCGCTTCGCAGACGGTTGGGATCGACAACGCCATCCTTCACCTTACCGCAGAGAATGGAATCGGCAGAATTTGTCAAGACCACAGGGATTACATAAGTGACGTCGATCGACTTCGGATCTGCGAAGAAGGCATCAGTAAGATCAAATCTTGCTCCGCCAAGCACGTTCCCCTTCTTGATCACCATACGGTCGGTGGCAACCGTGTAGTATGACTCCGGCATAGCCTCCACCTTACGTCCGTCGGAGAAATAAAGGTTGTCGCAAAGCGAATTGTCAATCTTGAAATTCACCGCATGATCAGCCCTGTTCTCATTCACGCCGCCGAGAACAGCCTTGATCTCGAATGCGTGTTCATTGTCAAGTGTATTGTCGGCATATCTCTCATCGCCGAGAGTGATTGTACGCACCGGGCTTTGGCGAGCGAAATAGATTGTCTGATAGTCGTAGTCAGGGAAATCCACATCGCCGTTCTTACATCCTGTGAGCGCAACGCCCAATGCCATTATATAGAAAATCGATTTTTTCATGTCGTATTATTATTTAATTACCATCCGGCATTCTGCTGGAGATTGCTGAATTTCAAGGTCTCGGAATAAGGCACCGGACCATAGATCATATAATCCTTATAGTTGCGGGTCTCGACGTCAAACGTGTCATACTCGCCGTTGACAAGGCGGATGCCCTTTGCCGTGGTGTTGAGATCAGCCTTCCATCTGCGCAGGTCGTAGAAGCGGAAGCCCTCGAAGCATAGCTCTATGCGGCGTTCGTTGCGGATAAGCTCGCGCATCGCCTCCTTGTTCCCCTTGCAGCTCTCAAGATAGGGATCGCCGTTCTCCAGTCCGATGCCGGCACGCTGGCGGATCTTCTTGATGATGTCGTAGGCAGAGAAGCTGTTGGAGCCGGTGCCTGTCGGACCCCATACCTCATTGGCTGCCTCGGCATAGTTGAGGAAGAACTCCGTATAGCGCAGGCGAGCCGTATAATGGTTCTTGTCTACGATGTTGCTCGGATTGCAGTTCACGTCCATGCGGAGATGCTTCTTCATATAGTAGCCCGTGCGGGTGGAAGTCGATGTCATGTCAAGACCGTCGTTTGTCTCCTTGCCGAGAGTATTGATTTCCTTATTGTCGATACCAGCCTTAGCACCGTTGTAAAGCACATACATCCCAAGACGCGGGTCACGTCCGGCGTATGGATTCTGGGGGTCATATCCGGAGTTGGCTGCATCCGTGATAGGATAGCCGTTTTCCATCGGGAAGGCATCCACAAGATTCTGGGTAGGATTCATTCTGCCGCTGCCGTAGAGTGTCGGAGGGAAGTTGGTGGTCTCCAGGTCGTGGCTGTTACCCTTCGTGGTACGCCAGAGCACTTCATCCGGACATGCACCGTCGACGAGATCATCCATCGCGGGATCGCAATACCAGTTGCCACCTGTCGGGGCCAATTCACGAAGGTTGCCATTGTAGGATATCACCTTGGCGGCGGCATTAGCTGCCTCTTCCCATGTCACGCCCGATGCGCTGAACGCCGGGCTGGCTGCCATAAGGGTAGCCTTTGAAAGATATGCCTCTATGATACGTCCGCTGACACGGCCCATGAAGCCCGCTCCAAACACACGCATGATGCTGCCCTGGCTCACGCCCGGATATTTCTGTGCCACCTCTGAATAATATTCCTCACCATATTCCGTGGGAAGATACTTCATGGCAATCTCGAAATCCTTCTTCATGGCGTCGATACACTCTGCAAACGTGTTGCGTGGCACGTTGAACTCGCTTGAGGCATCCTCCGCAACCTCCACGATGGGTATTCCGAGGAGAGCACCGGCATTATCCACTCCGGAGTGTGCCTGAAGGAGATAATACATCAGCATGCCACGAAGAGCATGTGCCTCCCCGAGGAAGCGGTCATGAAAAAGCTTGTTGACCTCCTCATCTGCCGCCCATGTCACTCTCTCGATGTTGGCAAGGAAGATATTGCAATATTGGATAGCGATGCGGCAGCTTTCCCAACGGTTGACCGGATTGTTGGAAGATGTCCAGTTGCCCGCTGCTATACGGCGCCAGGAATTGCTTGCATCGTTGCTGACAGCGTCGTCTGTTGCCGGATCATTATATGGTATGCCGGTCGGCAGGTAGATATAGATGCCTCCGATAAGGTTCTCAGCATACGATGAGTTGAGTTCCAGATAATCGAGCGGCAGGTTATTCTCCGGAGCAGGCTCAAACACGTCGTCGCATGATGCGAGCGACCCGGCGACGAGCACTGCTGCAAGAGCTGTTTTGATTATATTTTTCATGTTGTTTGCTTTCATTAGAAATTGACGTTAACACCGAGATTATACGAACGGCACTGTGGTGATCCGCCTACTGAAGTCTCTCTGTAAGCACGATTCTTGCCGATGAGAAGGAGTGAATTGCCGTTGACATAAAGCTGAAGACCCTTCACAAACTTCTGGTCGAACCATTTTGCCGGGAAATCATACGTCAGCTGCACCTGATCAAGTGAGAAGCAGTCTGTATCGTATGTCCAGAAATCGGAAGTCACGAAGTTAAGCTCATCATTGTTCTCTGAAGTAAGACGTGGATACGTGGCTGTCTTAGCTGTCTCCGGAGTCCAACGTCCGCGAACGATCGGAGTATACTTACGGTCGCCATACACCCATGCTGCATCATTATTGATAAGACCGGTGCCGCCGGCATTGCCCGAACCTGCAACAAAGAGAGTGAACCCTTTGTATTTGACGGTGAAATTCAGACCGTAGGTCCACGGAGCACGCCATTTGCCGATCTCCACCTGATCCTTATAGTCGATGATGCCATCCTCGTTGATATCCTGATACTTGAGATCGCCGGGCTTGGTATTGTTGTTGATCACCGCGCTGCTTGCAATCTCCTCCTCGCTCTCGAAGAAACCGAGACAACGGTAGCCTCTCATAGAATTGGCATTCGCGCCCTCCTGTTTCAGCCAATCGTATTCCACGGTCTCACTGATGCGGAGGTTCTTCGTAGTGGCATACATCACGTTGGCTCCAAGGCTGAACTCTACAGGACCGAAATCCTTCTTGAACTGCAGACCGAGATCAAAACCTGTGACACGGCGCTTATTGTAGTTGATCCATGGAATGAATGAACTGTTGGGCCAATAGGTAGCCATATAGTTAGGATAGAGATTCGTAGCCTGGATGGGGAGTCCGTCAATATCGATATTGAAGAAGTTGCCGTTCAATTTCACCATATCATTAAGGAATCCGGCGTTCAACCCGAGATTGAACTCCTTGCGCTTAACGAAGGTGAGATTGGGATTGGCACCCTGACGCGACTGGAATGACTGGATTGTGTTATGACCGTCGTTCCAACCCCACCAGTCGCCCTCTGCGGTGTACTTGTTATCCCAGAGGTAGTAGCTGTTGTCAGCTTTCTGATTATCATTTTCTCCGGTAGTACTGAGGATGTCGATGTCCTGAAGAATCTGACCGTAGGTGGCATTGATGCGAAGGTCGCTGATCACCTCGTTATCCTTGAGGAACTCCTCATTGCTCAGACGCCAGCCGATGCTGCCGACCGGTGAGAAACCGTTGCGGTGTCCCGGTGCAAACTTTGATGAATGGTTGATCGCGCCGTTGAACTCAGCATAATATTTGCCGGCATAGTTATAGGCTGCTCTCAGGGCAAGACTCGCATTGGTGTCGCGGTGATAGCGTCCCGTGTAGCTGCGCTTGTAGCCATGAGCCACGAGCATACCCTCCACGTTGTGAACGTCTTCAAATGTACGCTTGTAGTCAAACTGACCGGAGAACATAAGGGTCTGACGTTCTGACGATCCGCTGACATTCTGTGTGCCGGAATTGAGATCATCGCCATATTTCACGAGATGGTCAATCACGTCCTTGCCGTTGTAGCTTGTCCAATATGCCTGATATACCGCATATTTCGGATCGATTGAGGTGGCATAGTAAGTATTGTAGTCCACTGCGCCACGTCCTGTGAAGGAAAGACCCTCTGTGATCTTGCTCATGTCGATCTTGATGCCGGCATCAAACTGGAGCTGACGGGTGGTTGCCTTTGTGTAGCCTCCGGCATAGAGTGCTGCAAACGGGTTGGTCTGCTGCTCCTGTGTGCCGCCGATCAGATATTTGCCGTCAATCAGATAGCGGGAGTTATTGGCAAGAATCCAGCTGTTCTCATCGCTCTCCTCTATTGCGTCGATAGGGATCAACGGAACGAGGGGGTTGGCACCAGGCACTGTCGGACGCATCGTGGATGCACTCCCCCAGAAGCCGGAATGGTCATAACGGTTGTCGTAGAATGTCGCGCTCGTATTGACCCAACCGGAAACCCAATCGTTGAGGAAGAGGTCGATGTTACCACGCACGTTAAGACGTGTCGTGCCGTTATTCTTACCCTCACCCACTTTCAGAAGGTCGTCGGCATGATAGATACCGACAAGGGCATAGAACTTGGCAAACTCACCACCGCCGACAAACTCTGCCTGTCCCTCATATTTCATCGACTGCTTCTTCAGATAATCATCCGAATAGAAGTTGATGTCGGGATAACGGAATGGATTGCGTCCGGAAGCATAGTTATAGATATCCTCGTCGGTGAAGGCAAGTTCCCTACCGTCGTTGGCACGTGCCTCGTTGTAGAGGGTCATGTATTCAGCCGCGCTGAGATATTTCTGATAACGCTTGGGCACGCTCATGGAGATGTTGCCACGCACGTTGACCTTGAGACCATTCACGTTGCCGCGCTTGGTCGTGATAAGGATCACGCCTTTTGAAGCCTGGCTACCATAGAGCACCACTGCCTGCGCGCCCTTCAGGAACGAGATTGACTCTATCTCCTGAGGAATCACGTTGTTGGCATCACGGGGAACACCATCGATAAGCACGAGAGCACCGCCCTGGTTCCAAAGTTCGCCGTCATAGCCGGTCACGAGTGCCTGCATATTCTCAAGGCTATAGGTGGTGTAGCTCTTCTTCTCCAGATCTGCCACATTCACCGTAGAGACTCCGCCAAGCACATCGGATTCGTCAGCCGTGCGGAACACGAGCTGCACCTTCCTTTTCAAAGAGTCGTTCTCCTGTGCTGTCTCCGCTTCAAGTGCCAGAGCATCAGGCGCCAGACAGAAGGCAGCGGCGGCTGCCACAGGATATATGATTTTATTTGATTTCTTCATTATTGATTTCTTTTAAGGTTATGATCACCATCCGGGATTCTGTCCGAATTCCACATACATGGAAGTGTCGTCTATCTTCAGGGGAAGCCAATAGTGTTTCTCCGTGAAATTACGGGTCAGGATAACCTCCTCATGGAAACCGATCACCTCGTTCTCACTCGGATCCTTGATATTGACACCCTTAGAAGAGTCTGCCTCAATACCTGTCAGGTCGCCTACACGTGTGAACTCCTGTGAAGTCTTGATGGTGTAGGGATATTTGTCGATCAGGAGCCAACGGCGCAAGTCGTTGAAGCGATGAGCCTCAAATGCAAGCTCCACGGCACGCTCACGGCGCAACTCACTCATGAATGAGTCAAGATTTCCTGTGAACTTGGCATTGACATGCTCAACTCCCGCACGGTCGCGAATCACGTTGACAGCATCAAGGGCGGAAAGAGAGCAGTTGGACGATTTGCCTGCCGGCGCACCGGTGGCGTTGCAAGCTGCCTCGGCATACATCAGATAGATATCGGCGAGACGCATGTAAGGGATAAGCATGTGGTTGTTGGCACCCCAGTTGCCGGCTCCCTGATTGTCCCACTGGTTGAAGTCGTCGCGGACAAACTTATAGTTGAGATATCCTGTGCGGCTTCCCTCACTCGGGCTGCGGAGTGCTCCTCCGGTGTAGAGAGGCGCGTAACGCACGGGATCTGCCTGCTTGTTGCCTCCGAGTTCAAGTTTACAGCCGTCGAAACGGATGTCGTGGTAGAAACGCGGGTCACGTCCCTTCCAGGGGTGCTGCTTGTCGAAACCGGAATAGGGATCGTCAAGAGGCAGACCGTTTGCCATGCCGTAGTAGTTGACGTAGTTGGCGGTCGGCTGGTAGCATGTGCCGGCGGTGGTGATCTTCTTGCTGCCATAGTCGTTGGTCTGTCCCCAGTTCGAACGGTTCCAGTCGGGCGACGGGTTACGGTAGATAGCCTCTGTAGAGCCGGGCATCAAACCACCCTTGGCGTGGGTGAGGAACAGTTCCTTATAATCCTTGAAGTCTACAAGAGCGTACTGTGTCTGTCCCGATTCAACGAGAGAGAGCAACTCGCCGAATGCCTCGGCTGCGCGTTTACAGAAATCGGCATTGTAGCTTCTGCCATTGTCGGAAGCATAGTTCATCAGTGGACTTCCTGCCCAAAGAAGATTCTTACCGAGATAGCCGAGAGCCATTATCTTATTGATGCGAAGGTCGTTGTTACCGCGTGTCGGAGCTCCTGTGGAGGTTGTGTCCCAGTTGATCGGGAGAAGGTCGGCGGCTGCCCTCAGGTCTTCCGCTACCTTATCAGCACATTCCTGATATTTCAGTCGCGGAAGTGTGAGCTTGCCGCTGCCGAGCACCTCATCGATATAAGGGAGACCACCGAAATACTGCATCAGCTGGAAATGGAAGAATCCACGGAAGAAGAGAAGCTGACCCTTAATCATATCCTTCTGCTCTTTGGTAGCCTCTGTCAGAAGGTCGAGGTTAGCAAGTCCGAGGTTTGCCTTGCGGATGCCATACCAGCTACCTTTCCAAAGGGTGGGATGCCACGACACGTCGGCATATCTGCCGGTGTCAAAATTGTTGATATCCATGAAGCCGCACGCCCAGCCGTCATGCTGTGCCTGCCAGCCCCAGAAATCACCGTTGTCTACCTTCGCTCCCATCATATAGGTCTCGTTGATGCCGATAATCTCGTCATCACCCCAGTTGAAGGAGTTGTTCCAGTAGCAGGTCGTGAAGTTTGGCACGCAGAAATACAGTTCCTCCACGAATCCCTGGAAATTCTTGAAGTTCTTGAATGCCTCCTCAGCCGAAAGCTCACTCTCGGGTGCCTTGTCGAGATAGTCGGTGCATCCGGTCAGCGGCACACATGCGATACCGGCGACAAGAAGAGGAAATATATATTTTTTTAATTTTTTCATGCTTAATTTTTCTTGATCGTGTAGATTAGATGTCAAATCTGATACCAAGGTTGAAACGACGCACTGTAGGATAAGCACCCTGAGATGCATTGCCTGTGCCGGCGAAGTTTGACTCACGGTCATCAGGCATTCTCGACCACTGCCAGAGGTTGTTGCCGTTGAGGAACACCTTCAGATTGCTCAGTCCGAGACGCTTGATCCAACCATCTGTCCATGTATAGGCGATCTCCATGTTCTTCAGACGCACGTAGGAACCGTCGTAGTGGTTGAAACGGTTGTCCCAACCATTATAGTAGTTAGGAGTGGAGTTCCATACCGGGAGAGGACGGTTCGGGTCGTTATCGCCGACACTCCAGAAATCAACTCCTGAATACAGTGTGTTGAGATTGCCACGGAATGAATCGAATGTCACGGTGCGCTGCACGTTGGTCACACCATAGAACTGCACGTAGAAGCTCCATCCTTTCCAATCAAGACCGATTGTGGCGTTGTAGGTGTTTTGCGGAGTGCCGCTGTAGCCATAAGGTGTGGAGTCAGAGCTGTCAATCACGCCGTCGCCGTTGTAGTCCACCATGATGGGCTGACCGGGAAGTTTCTGATTGTCGTTGGTGTTATGCTTAGTCATTGCGATGACGTCATCCCATGTCTGTGCATAGCCGGCATCATAGATGATGTGGTCCTGACCGATCTGGAAACCTGTGCTCTTACGATAAGCCTCTTTCAATTCCGGGTCATCATACTCAAGAATCTTGTTCTGAGAGTGGGTCATATTCAAGTTTGCCCAGAGATGCATATCATTGGCGAAGGTATGATTGAAACGGAGTTCCAACTCAAAACCGCTGCTCTGCACCTTACCAAGGTTGGCAGTCGGCGCACTACCACCGAAGTATGAGGGGATTGCTCGGCTTGAACCTGCAACGAGGATGTCGCGGCGACGCTCCTTGAAGAATTCAAGAGTACCGTTGAACATGCCGTGGTAAACAGTGAAGTCGATACCGAGATTCTGCTTCAACGCCTTCTCCCAATGGATATCAGGGTTGCCTATAGATGCCTCCTTATACCATGTGTAGGGTGATTTCTGACCATTGACGGTAGAGAATTGCTGCTGATTGTCTACGATAGCCCACTGGGTTGCATATATCCAACGTTCCCACACGTTGTCATCGCCGACCTCACCGATTGAGTAACGGATCTTGAAGTTGTCAAGCCACGGGCGGCTCCACTCCATGAATTTCTCCTCGCTGAGACGCCAGCCGACAGCTGCAGAGTTGAAGAAATCGAAACGGTGCTTACGGTCGAATTTCTCTGAACCGTTGTATGCGCCGTTATATTCGAAGAAATAGCGGTCAGCATAATTATAGGTGGCACGGAATGCCCAGTCCTCACGATAGTGGGGGAACTCCGAACCTGTGGCACGTTCATTACGGTTGAATACGCCCATAGCGGTCACGTCATGCTCACCGAACTCGCGTCCCCAGAAGAGCTGTGCCTGATAGAAGAGATTTCGCTGGGTCTCCCAGTCGCGAACCGCGCCTGATTTGGAGCTCCATTTCATATCCTCGTTGAAGTCAAGACCGTTTGTGCCGGTGGTCTGTGCCCATGTCACTTCGCCGGTCTCCGGATCAATCCATTTGGTCTGTGCAGTATACCAGTTCTCGTTGATGCCTCGCTCTGCCTCCACCATCACGTTGTCCCATGAAATGGTCGCGCTTGCGCGAAGACCCGGGGTGATGAATGCAAGATCCTGGTCAAGTGTAAAGTCGGTATTGATGCGGGTAGTTGTAACGTACTCGATACCACCTGTCGCGATACCCTGCAAGCCGTTGGGTGCTCCCTGTGAGTTGGAGGGATAATAACCCCACGTGCCGTCGGAATAGATAGGAAGATATGCATCCGGTGGAGCACTATAGGCGGATTGCCAGAGCTGGGTAGTTGCCCAATCGCTGTCGCCCTTACCCCACGGTCCCTTTCTTTCTCCGTGTGATCCGGAAAGGTTGACCTTGAACGTGGTTGAGCGGGTGATCTGGAAGTCAAGGTTCGAACGGATATTGATTCGGTTGAAGCCGAAGCCGCCGTTATAGCCACGACCTACGTCTACTGTCTTGTAAAGGTCGCCCTCATGAAGGAAGTCGATGGCTGCATAATACTTAACGAATTTTGTACCACCACGAACGTTGATGTTGGGGTTGTACGCCATTGCCGTTTTCTTAAACATCTCGCTCTGCCAGTCAACGTTGGGATAACGCTCTGCCTCCTCAAGATTAGCGGGGTTGGCATACTTGTTGATGATTGACTGCGGCGTCATCTTCTCCCAAGAATCCGGGCTGAGACCAAGCTCACGCTCAATGATCTTATTTCTCATATAGAGAGCTTCAGGCGAACCTGCCACGCCGGGAAGTTTTGAAACCACCTTCATTGCGGCATTCACAGAGACGCCGATTTGTGCACGACCCTCCTGACCACGTTTCGTGGTGATAAGGATTACGCCGTTCGCACCCTTCACACCGTAGACCGCTGTAGCTGATGCGTCTTTGAGCACCGACACTGTCTCAACGGAGCTGATGTCGACCGAAGTCATCGGACGCTCAACACCATCCACGAGGACAAGCGGATCAGAACCGTTCCATGAGGTCTGTCCGCGGATCACAATCTTTGGATCCTCCGCGCCCGGCATACCGGTAGACGACATTGTGGTGACGCCCGGCAGATTACCGGTCAACGCTGCACCGACGCTCGACACACCGCCGGCACGGGCAAGGGTGGCTCCCGAAGTCTGGGCGATTGCACCGACAACAGAGGCTTTCTTCTGCTGTCCGTAGCCTACCACCACAAGCTCTTCAAGTGCCTCATCGCTACTCTTCATAACGATATTGACCACTTCTCTTGAATTGACCTTCTCCGAAGTCTGGTTCATGCCGACATACGTGAATGTCAACACGTCTTTCTTCGGGTTAGGCACCTCAATCTTGTACACACCGTCAATGTCTGTGACGGTTCCTCCGGCTACACCTTCCACCCTAACGGTAACGCCGATCAGGGGTTCCCCCGTGTCGTCGGTCACCGTGCCGGTCACTGTGAAGGCAAGTGCGGATGCAGAACACAATCCGACCATTGCCAGGACCAGTGTCAGGGTCCGGAGCAGATCTTTGATCTTTTTCATGCTGTAGGTAAATTAAATTATTATTTAAGGTCTATGACTCGCAATATAGTATAGATATAGGCATAGTTTTAAGGCCATATTGCCCCTATCCTTTCCAATCCTCAATCCACGTCAGAAGCATACATCCCGACAACGGTGCCCGTGAAGCCACCGGCATCTGCCGTGGAAGTGTAGCCGGCGTCTACTTTGTCAGCAAGGAGGTTCCAGGTGGCGCCACCATCGGTGGAATAATGGAACGCATAGTTTGCTCCATCCCCCTCCACCTTAAGATTCACAGTAGGCAATTCCGCATCAATGGCAGTCTCTGCTATAGTGGATACTCCGGTGTCGGAAATCTTCCTGACCTCAAGTTTATGACCATCATCCTTCTTTGTTCTCGCGAGGAGATACTGATGAGTCTCATCTTTCAGGATAAGGAGTCCGGCACACTGGCTATCCTTCTCCGGAACGAAAGTCATCTTCGTGTCTGCCGTAAACTTGTGGTGGTTCAGACGGCGGCATACGTAAGGAAGAACTGCCTTCTCGCTTGATTTGACATCACCGCATTTTATGGTCAGGTAACCCGGATTGCTCTTCAATGAGTAATAATCCTCTGCCGGACCGCGGAGTGTCATCCATTCGTGGTTAAGAACAGAATCTTCAAACTCATCATGACGTTCGTAATTACCGAATGTCACCTTCTCTCCTCTCTTTGCTCCAGGTTTGTTGACCACCAGCGGAACCTCCTTACCATTCTCCAGGAAGACAGGCCAGCCATCCTCTGTCCATTCCACCGGGAGAAGGAATGTCTCGCGTCCGAGATTCTCCTTGCCGTTCTCGGTGGGGCGGCAAGCAAGGAACACTCCCCACCAGTCACCATCTTTAGTCTGGATAAGGTCAGCGTGACCAGCGCAAGTGACCGGGTTCTTGCGTCCCTTGTCAAGAGTGCGCTGAGTGAGGATAGGGTTACCGCTGTATGCCACGTATGGACCAAACGGTGTCTTACCTCTATATATCACCTCACTGTGCCAATCGCCTGTGCCACCCTCGGCAGTCATGAGATAATATTCTCCGTTCACCTTATATATATGGGGTCCCTCACACCAGATCGGTTTCTCCTCCGGACGACAACCCTTATTGACTACAATCTTACGTTCACCGACGCATTTGTCAGTGGCAGGATCAAACTCCACCACTCTCACAGTGCGGTGTCCGGGATATTCCGCTTTTCCATCGGGAGCATCATCATTATTGACGATATATCCCTTGCCATCCTCGTCGAAGAAGAATGCCGGATCTATGCCCTGCACTTCGGGAAGCATGATCGGATCGCTCCATTCGCCAAACGGATCCTGCGTCTTGACGAAGAAATTGCCATCACCTACGTTCGTCGTTATCATATAATATGTCTTGTTCGACGGATTGTAGGAGATAGCCGGAGCAAAGATGCCGCCGCTCACATGCTGCTTCTCCATATTGCGGAGCTGCGACGGACGGCTAAGTATATGACCCACCTGCTCCCAGTTGACAAGATCCCTGCTATGGAACAGGGGCACCCCCGGATAGTAGGTGAACGAGGACGTTGCCAGGAAATAGTCACCCTCCCCGTTGGTGCATATCGATGGGTCGGAATACCAGCCGGCAAGTACAGGATTATAGAAAGAGCTCTCATCCGGCAACGGGGTAGCTTTGTAAATATCATCATCCCCCTTATAAGAGAAGGAATCAAAAATCGCTACCGAGCTTTGTGGCTCAATCCCACCTGTTGACGATGTGCAGCTACCGAACGTCGGGAGCAGCAAAGCAGTCATGGCTATTAGAGTCAGTTTCTGTTTCATGTGATTAGTTTTAAATTCGATTGCAAAATTACCACATCCGCACGATTAACACTTTTTCACATCTATTTATTTCTTTACAATTCGTAACATGCACTTTCAAATTTGTATCAAATGCTTTATTATTTGTATAATTTCATAATTTCTCAATTTACCTCACAGTTTAAATAAATACATAATTCATTAACTTATAATATTTTATATGATTTTATAACAAAATATACGTTTCTTGCGAAAAACAACTCCGGCAATACTCCCATATCGGTATTATCCGAGTCTATACAAGATTGGCAATGGAAGAAACAAACAGTGAAGGTGGAGAAACGCGATGGAAAACGTGTAAAAAAAAGAGTTCCGCAGATAGTCTCTACGGAACTCATACCTAAAACATCCAACCAATTTTTACCTTAGAATCTCATTAGATTAAACTCATGTAATGAAAATAATTTACCCAAACAACCTATATACTACTTAATATTTATTCATCAATAAAACCTATCATGTACTCTTCAAAATCCTATATCCGGAAGCTTCACGCCTCTGATCCACCATCCGGTGACGTACAGGAGATATAATCTTCCGATATTGCAAAATTATAAATATTCCTGCAAACGGATTTTACTATTTGTATCAATAATATTTGAATACGTAATATTGATTTTAATATTTGAATCAGAATCTTGCATAATTGTTTATTTTAGGGAATTGGTGCTGAGAATCTTCTCCGCCACCCGCGTGCCGGGCGTCTTCTTATCCCTTGGATGAATGTCGTTCCACTCCCCTATATCGCCGTTTTTGATCCACCATGTCCTATCTGTCTCATCTGCCGCCGCACGCTGTGCGTCACGCATCTCCTGCCAGCTCTTCCTACCGTATTTGTCGTCGGGATGTAGGAAATCGGCAAGTTCCACGATATAGAATGGCATCTCCGCATCGGAATATGCGTTACGCCAATCCTTTATCAAGCTTTTCATAAGCGATTTGTATTCACCTCGAATATCCACGTCTGATTCACCCTGATACCATACCACTCCACGGAACGGAATGTTCAGGAAAGGATGTATAAGACCATTATACAGCACGGAGGGGGTCTGGAAAAAGTCGGTCACAGAGGGTGTAGGCGGCATCTCTGTGCCGCGACGATGCTTCCATTCCCCTTCCAACGATACTTCCGAACCATCATTGAATATGATCTTATGCGGTTTATCTGTAACGAAATGTGGCGTGCCGCCGTTACTCACCACCCGCACGCACACAAGATTATCCCCTGACGTCAGCACACCTTCCGGGATCTGATATATGCGTGGCGGATATTGATAGGCAGTGAAGCCCACAAACTTGCCGTTGACCCATACGGAATCTGCATCAACTATACATCCGAGACGCAATTCTGCACGTTCTCCCGATTTTTCTGCCGGGACAGTCACTTTCTTTCGCAACCAATGTGAGCCGTTGACAGCCTTACCATCTTTCGTGCCCCACTCCTTTCCCAACAATTCCACCGTATTCCATTCGGTATCATCAAGTTGAGTTGAATTCCATTTCTCCCCCTTATAACCGGGATCATCGGCATTCATTATGGCATACCAAAGATTTTGTGCGCGACGCTCCCCTGCTCCAAGCTGCTCACGGTATTTATTATCGGCTGAAATCTGAAGACGGTGCTTCCTCTCGGGATAATCCTCGAGAGCATCATCGCTCAACCATGCCTCTATACGCGAACCACCCCAACTGGAATTGACAATACCCACAGGCACGTGACCATTCTTCTCATAAAGCTCCTTACCCATGAAATAGACCAAAGCTCCAAACTTCTCGCTCTCTCCGGGGATTGCTTTCTTCCATATAGCAGCCGAAACATCCTCTTTTTCAGTATCAAAGCTATATTCCTTGGGGGTCTTAAACTCCCTGACGTTTGGATTTTTGTAAGCGGCGACCTCCTCGCGGAAAAAATCGAGAACCCTGTTGACGGGAAGCTCCATGTTGCTCTGTCCGGAACACAGATAGACGTCGCCTATCAATACGTCGTTGATACTCTTGTCGTTGACAGTCATGACATACGGTCCGCCCGCCTTCATAGGCGGCAATGTCACACTCCAAGTGCTGTCGGGAGCCGCCACTGTCTCCTGTTTCTTACCTGACAACGACACCTTCACCCTCTCCCCGGGATCTGCCTTGCCCCATATCTTCAACGGCACGCCGCGTTGCAACACTACTCCGTCTGACAGTACCGACGGCATACGCACGTCGGCATATACATCACCCCAGGCGAGTGCCACCAATGCAGCACCCGCGATTCCAATCTTAAATCTCATATTGTATATTAATTTATCCCGGCTCAACCAAGGAAGCCGGGAAGGGTTAACTATTTATTCTCTGTGCGCGATTCTCCGCCTCAGTTGGCTCCTCCCAATTTCCCTATGGGCATACTTCCCATATCCTCCGGCTGCGGTATCTCTCCCTTTGCCGACTTCATCTTATACTCTGTTGGCGTATAGCCCGTATAATTCTTGAATGCCGTGGAGAAATGAGAGGGAGAGGTGAAGCCCAAGGTGTAGGCAAGCTGCGTAACACCTGCCTCTCCCTTCTGAAGTACCTCACAGGCACGCCTCAGACGCAACGTGCGGATAAAATCGCTCGGGGTCATCCCTATGAGGTCTTTCATCTTGCGGTGGAGATGAGCGCGACTGATCCCAACCTCCTGAGAAAGAAGTTCAACGTTAAGCTTCGGATTATCGATATAGGTGTTGACAACCTTCATTATTCTCTCCAGAATCTGGTCATCACCATTCTTCATCTCCGGAATGTCGTCATTACCTACCTTATCCTGAATGCCGGAGAACTTGCCTTTCATTCTCAGACGATTGTCAATCAGATTGTCAATCATCATCTCCAACTCCTCCAGATTGAAAGGTTTGCCGAGATAGCCGTCGGCACCCCGATCCCAACCTGCCATACGGTCAGCTACGTCGTTCTTGGTGCTAAGGAGTATCACGGGGATATGATGAGTCTCGGAATTGCTTTTCAATCTACGCAATAACGTCAACCCATCCATGCCGGGCATAGCCACATCACTGATGATCAATTCCGGAGGATTATCTATAATCTCCTGTAATGCCAACTCTCCATCCGCCACACCGGTCACGAGATACCTGTCGCCGAGATACCTGCAAAGATAATCGCGAAGTTCCTGATCATCATCCACCACCATTATATTGCGCATGATGGATATATTCTTAGGTTTCTGCTGGTTGTCTGGCACCTTATCTGACATCGGGAGGATATGGCGCGAGATAAACGACCAGTCCTTATCCTTGATATCAGCAGATTCCTCGTCATCCTCTATTATGAAATCGTCATCACCGTAGCACGTCTCGTCAATAGGCAGACGCACGGAGAAGACGCTCCCCTTGCAGCCATCCTCGCGGTTCTTTCCGGATATGACTCCATGATGCAGCTCTACAAGACGTCGGCACAGGTCAAGACCGATCCCGAATCCCCCATGAGAGGACTTACCCTCCTCTCTACCCTGATAGAAACGCTCAAATATGCGGGCTGCTGTCTTAGTGTCGAGTCCGATGCCGGTGTCAGTGACACTGATCTCAATTGACTCCCCTATCACCTCATCCACCACCATATTGACATCCACAGAGATGGATCCCCCCGAGGGCGTATATTTTATGGCATTGGAGATAAGATTAACAAGCACCTTGTCAAGTTTGTCGCGGTCAATCCACATCTGTGGTACGTCGCCATGCTCCATATATGTCATGTCTATATTCTTCTCCGCCGCCTGCGGTTTAAACATCTCGACAAGCTCCTTGACGAAGTTGTCCACATCGGTAAGACGGCAAGAGAGATGCATCTTCCCTTTCTCCAGTTTCCGGATGTCAAGCAACTGGTTGACAAGACTCAATATGCGGTTGGCATTACGGTGCATAGTATGGAGCTTACCTTTGACATCATCATCAAAAGGCTTAGTCATCAGAGATTCAAGTGGACTGAGTATCAGCGTAATCGGTGAGCGTATGTCGTGCGACACGTCCATGAAGAAACGTATCTTGGCATCATTCTCCTGCTCCTCACGCTTATGCTTCAATATCATCAGTATCAGCACCACAAATACCACTGCGATCATGAGATACAGGATCTTAGCGGTGGTCGACAGATACCACGGGGAGGAGATTCTGACCTTTATGGATATAGGTTCCGACATGGTGTCGTTCTCCACCCCCTGCATCTCAAGCGTGTATTCTCCGGGATCAAGATAAGGCAAATAGATGACACTCTCTCCGGGTCGCGTGCTGCTCCATTCCTTCGACTGACCGAGCAGACGCCAGCGATACGAGATGTTTGAACCGTCGCGGAAGTCCTTGGTAGAAAGCTG
This sequence comes from Lepagella muris, assembly GCF_004793975.1. Classification (NCBI taxonomy): domain Bacteria; kingdom Pseudomonadati; phylum Bacteroidota; class Bacteroidia; order Bacteroidales; family Muribaculaceae; genus Lepagella; species Lepagella muris. The sequence goes on along the minus strand of NZ_SRYB01000015.1, from coordinate 21,918 downwards.
AAACATCATGGAATTGTTGCTATATGGAAGGCTCAATACCTCCGGCATCACCGGATTGCCCTCTATCACATTCTTATCCCCTATCTTGGAAGCACCGGTAAGCTTATTTCCATTAAGATAGATAGCCGATACCCTTATCCCCGGTATGTCGAAATCATAAAGCTCGCCTCCGGGTGTGAAGGTGGTGATGCCGAGATTGCTGCCGAGATACATGATGTTGTTATCAGGGGAATACACCATGTGTCCGAAAGTGGTCTCCATCATACCCCTCCCTCCACGGAAAGAGATGATTGTGTCGGTATCCGCCTTCTTGTAGGATATACCACGCATCGACCCAAACCATTTCACCCCGTTGGCATCCTCCGACATGCTGCGTATCTCATTCTCTATCAATCCATCATGATGAGAATATTTCCGAAGGAATCCTTTTGTCGGATGATAATGAATGAGTCCTTGACTCGTGGCTACATACACAGACCCATTCTCCCCGGTGGTGATAGCTGACGACACTCCCGACATGAAAGGCAACTGATCTACCTTTATCAGGGAATCTGCCTCAAGATCGTAGCATGACAATCCGCTGTATAACCCAATCCATATCTTGTTGTCGGGGGTACGGTGGAAGGTGTTGATATAATAGTTAAGAAGCTTCTCCCCCTGCGAATCGCACTCAAGCCAGGTGGTGTGGCCTGTATTTCTGTCGTAACGCATCACGCCTATACCATGGGCTGCAATAAACAACTCCCCGGCACGTCCGTGCTCTATGACTATCTTGGGATAATTTCCCGGAATATCTATCAATTTCCGCAGATTGCCCGACGGCAGAGACAACTCCCATATACCATCATCGGCAACACCCACAAGCATCTTGCCATCGCCATCGGGAAGCAGGAAACTGGCGGTGTGCATATCGGGCATCTTTGTCTGCATCAACACCTTGCCCCCTGGGGAGAACATGACAATTCGACCTTTATCGATGCTGACCACCACATTCCCATTCCATACCGACATGGCGTTGATACCACCCTTGTAGTTGGGGAAGCTATCTGAAATACGCCTGTAAAAGAAGGGCTGCTTACGGGCAGGAACCATGACTATGCCGAAATAATTGCAGCCAAGCCATAGATTACCCTCTTTGGAGGAATAGACTGCCCCGACCGACAAATCCCCTATATTAAGGAAAGGGGAATAGATGTCGTCACATTGTTCAACGCGGGAACTGCCGGGAGATACACGCCATATACCCCGTCCCCAAGTAGCAGCATACACCACACCATCGCTACCAGGCGACAGGCTCTTGATGTTGATCCTCGAGTCTGAATCCAGACATGACACCTCATTGGAGTTCACATTATATCTATAAACTTGGCAAACATCGCTCACGAGGATATTCCCATCCCTCTCCACAGCCATGGAATTAATATAGCCTGACGAGATCTGAACCGTTTTTACTGATCCGTTCTTTGAAATCACCGACAGCACTCCCTTATGCGACCCGGCATACATGCGTCCGTCGGGAGAGGCGCACAGATAATTGTAGTTTTTCTCCTCCGGCATATTATGCATGTATCTGATCGCTTTCGGCTCCCCATCCTCATCTCCAATCACGAATATGCCCACTCCGGAGACTATGAATGACACAGTGCCGTCAGCCTGTTCTGCCATTGAGATGATGTAGCCATTGAAATCTAACGATGGAAGTTTGATAAGCCGGAATGAGTCGGTGTAATGATCATAGAGATTAAGTCCGTTGGCAGTCGCCACCCATAATCTTCCCGATGAATCACTCAAGAGATCAAGGATACGGTTATCGCTGATTGAATTTTCCGATGTTGGATCAGGGGTATATATGTCGTAGTTGTTGCCGTCAAAACGCAACAACCCACTGTCTGTGCCTATCCAGAGAAATCCATCCTTATCTCTACTGAATGAGGTGTAGTCGCTTGCTACAGAACCGGGAGAGGAATAAAGCCATCCTGTGCGGCGCTCCGGAACGGAATCCGAACTTATCGCATCGGCGGCAAAAATAAATGTAGAAATTATCAGAAATAAAATTTGAATTAATTTCATGGTTCGGTTTTTTATCTCTGCAAATTTAATAATTATTCTCTTTTTGTTAGCAAGAAATACCTCATATAAACCGCCAATATTACAAATACGAAAGCAAATGTTACAAATTTGAAAGACTCCCGCCCCTCTTTTCAGGCATTATAGCCCCTGATTCATTATCGTCATCATCGTCTTTATCGTCATTGATGTCATTATTGACATTATTGACAAATTGACAATATTGACAATAATGACATCAATGACTCTGATCGCGTCTCAGCGTTGTCTCAGCGTTTCTTTATCAGTCTGACGTGGAAGATGCCGCCGGCTGTCGCCCCGGCATCGCTGACAAATTTCACCCGCACGCTCTCTTTCCCATTCAGCAGTCCTGCCGGAATCGAATATTCCTCCTCCACAAATTCATCCTTCTGCCATTTGCCGGACGTATTCTCTGATGCAATGAGTGTATCGTCGACATAGATGCCGAATTTACGGTTGCCCGTCTCGTTACCCCAATATCTCAGGCGCAGCATAAGGTCGGAAAGTCCATCCGTCTTCATCTTATATGAGAAGGATCCGCCGTTGGAGGCATCGCGCCAAGGCTCCCCGTTGAAATTACCGGATGTAGATGATTTGTTCTCCATGAAATGATCCGCCTCAGGCTGCTGTTCGCCGGTGTTGACTGCATCTACCGTTATACGGTCGAGCGCAAGACGGTTCTCCTCATCGCGGCGTGCCTTATCCTTATAATTGGCATACTCCTTATCGGTCATCGAAAGCCAATACATCATGTAGCGTGAATCATGGATATTATAGAATGGCTCGAGCGTGAGATTCGAATATTTCCCGTCAAACAGCCCGGGCACCGAAAATTTCAGATTCTCGCCGCTTACCGGTTTCATGCCGTTGAGCTTCTTCAGAATCTCAGAACGCTTCCCTATCAGCAACGGAGTGTCGAACACCGACACAAGCGGACCATGCGCGATATGCGCCCAACGATGATCATCTGCTATGAGTCCCGTAAGCGGTGCATCTGTATCAAGACGCGCACCCATCACGATAGGACCACGAAGGATGCTCACATAGCTGGGAAGATGATTCAATTCCTCAATTGTGACCTTCATCGGCATCTCTATATCTATGCGGTCGTTGTCAGCCCACTCCCTATCTATACTTATATAGGATGATGGCATGGATTTAGTTTTGATCGGCTTACCGTTGACCTTTACCGTCATCTTCTCGCACCATCCCGGATGACGGAGCTGCAGCGAGAAGCGTTGCGTACTATCCGTGCTAACCGTAAAAGTAGAATTGCCCGACACCGGGAAATCGGTGGACTGCGTCAGCTTCACACCTTTCTCCCTCCAGTTGAGTTCCGAAGGCATGAAAAGATTCACCCAAAGTGAGTCGTTATTATGGGTATATATGAACTGCCCATACTTTCCGGGATTCTCCATACCGGTGCCGACGCAGCACCACATTGCAGCGTTAGGCTTCGAATAGACACGGTAATGTCCGGGACGTGCCGAGGTGAAGTAGACGTAGCCGCCATGCTCAGGATGAACAGTCGAGAGGATATGGTTGAACAATGCACGCTCGTAGAAATCGGCATACTTTGCCTCAGGCGACATACGGAATAACCCCTCTGTCAGTTTGAGCATATTATTGGTATTGCAGCTTTCCGGTCCCTCACGGTCATCGACATAGCTTTTCGCGTCAGATGCCGATGCGAAATGTTCGCGACGGCTGTTACCACCTATCGACAATGAACGATGGTTGACCACTCGGTCCCAGAAAAATTCCGATGCCTTCTCATAATCCCCGTCATCTGCCAGTTCAGCCACACGCTGGAATCCAACGACTTTCGGCACCTGCGTATTGGCATGACGGTTGTCGAGATTATCCACTCCGGCAAGCATACCATCGTAAAGCTGATGATGAGTGAACTTACGCGCCGCATCGAGATACTTCTTGTCGCCTGTCATGGCGTATGCATCGGCAAACACCTCGTTCATGCCTCCGAACTCATTATTAAGCATCTCCTCCATCTTATTGGGAGGCAACGCAGCGATAATGTCGAGCCCCCAGTCGCACATCGAGAGGAAGAGATTCCGTCCCACCTTTGAGCCGGTGTAGACCCAGGCGTCGCGAAGTCCGGCATACATCTTATGGACGTTATACCAAGGCACCCACCATTCCCATATCTTGCCGACGTTGCCCTTACGGATCTCCTCCCAGAGCACTTCTCCGCCGGGAACCCCACCGACATAACCGTCGCCGCGTGCCACAGCACACTTCGCCAGTTCGCCGAGCATATAATCCATACGGTTCTTTATCTCCTCGTTACCGGTAGCGGCATAATGTATCGCCAGAGCCGAAAGGTAATGTCCGCCGACATGACCGTCGAGACCATCCCAGTTGGGGAAACTCTCCCCTTTCGGCTCCAGACCTGCAGCCTTCAGATATGGAGCAAGCAGACGGTCGACGTCATATTGAAGGAGCACTTCAGTATTCAGATCCAACGCACGCTTGAAAGGACTGTCGAGGAGTTGCACATCCCCAAGGTCAAATTCGTTGTCATAAAGACGTGACTGCGCCGACACAAAGCCAAGCGGCATACCAGCCAACAACAATGAAATCAAAGTTTTTTTCATGTGGGTCAATTTCTATGTAGGTTAAATTCTATAAAGATTAAATTCCATGAAGATAAAATTCTATGAAGATTACGTTATCAGAAAATCTCGATTCTACCTTATTTATAGGATTGATTCAAATATGAGCCATTCCCCATAAGTAACCATCCACAAAGTTAACCATTTTAGCGCAAATACACCTAATCCATCACTTATCACCACGTATCATACTCTTTTCAATTCGTAACATTTCCAATTGTAACCAAAATAAATGTTTCTTCCGATTGATTATATTCACTTACATGCAATATAATGAAGTTGTCTAAACTTATTCCTAAAGGTTAAAATACCATACTTTTTGTGAATTCCATCAGTCTTTTCAATTGAAGTTGTCTAAACTTCAATATTGACAAAATATCACGGTCGTGCAAAAACGTTTTTTAACATTCATTATTTTTATGTAACTTTGCAGTCGCTAATCTAACATAATCATTTCAACTGAATATGGCAATCAAGAACAATATTATGATTGTGCGCCAACGTCTCCTTAAGGAGCTGGTTCAGCTTTGGCGCGACAATTCATTAATAGAAAACATCGACAGACTACCTATCAAGTTGACTCCTAAAAGGTCGAAACATCCGGGAAGATGCTGCATCCATAAGGAACGCGCCGTGTGGCGTTACAAGACCCTTCCGCTTCTCGGTCTCGACATGAGCGATGAGACTGATGAACTCACGCCTCTGTCATCTTATGTCAAGATGGCTCTCGGACGCAACGATCAGTCGAAACCGAAAGACAACATAATGTGCGTGATTGATGAGGCGTGCTCTTCCTGCGTACAGACCAATTATGAAGTGACAAGCCTTTGCCGTGGTTGCGTGGCACGAAGCTGCATGCACAATTGCCCCAAAAACGCAATACGCACTGACGCGGAGACCGGCAAGGCTACAATTGACCACGACAAATGCATCAGCTGCGGTATATGCCACGACAGCTGCCCTTATCATGCAATCGTCTATATCCCCGTGCCTTGCGAAGAGGCATGTCCCGTTAAAGCCATATCCAAAGATGAATACGGCATCGAGCATATCGACGAGTCGAAATGTATATTCTGCGGAAAATGCCTCAACGCTTGCCCCTTCGGTGCGATATTCGAGATCTCACAGGCTTTCGATGTGCTGAAAGCCATAAGGAATAATGAGAAAGTGGTGGCTATAGTAGCCCCCGCGGTGCTCAGTCAGTTTGACGCCACAAAAGAGCAGGTGTATGGAGCATTCCTCCAGATCGGATTCAATGACGTAATCGAAGTGGCACAGGGAGCAATGACCACCGTGTCAACCGAGGGTCACGAACTTCTGGAGAAGCTCGACGAAGGACAGGCGTTCATGACCACATCATGCTGTCCGTCATACATCGAGTTGGTCAACAAGCATATCCCTGCCATGAAGCCTTACGTATCCTCTACAGGATCTCCGATGTATTATGCCGCACGAATCGCAAAGGAGAAGCATCCGGATGCTAAAATCGTATTTGTCGGTCCCTGCGTCGCAAAACGCAGTGAGGCTCGACGGGATGACCACGTCGACTACGTAATGACCTTTGAAGAGATTGCATCAATATTCGAAGGGTATGAGATTGACTTCGCTCAGGTGAAACCATACGAAATGGAATTCACTGCCGTAAAGGAGGCTCATGGGTTTGCCGAAGCCGGAGGCGTGGCGGGAGCTGTCGTCTCTTATCTGAAACTTGATACCGATCGCTTGAATGAGATCAACCCGATAAAGGTCACAAACATCAATAAGAAGAATCTCGCGCTCCTCGCCGCTTACGCAAAGACGGGTAAGGCTCCCGGAAAATTCATAGAGGTGATGGCATGCGAGAACGGATGTATCACTGGTCCGGGTTCATCCACCACAAACCGTGAAGGGAAAGTGAGATTCACCAAAGGTCTGGCGAAGGAAGACCTGCATTACTGACCAGATGATGACCACGGAAGAATCCCGCATCATAACAAGTCTTGAAGAGGCACGGCATCTATCCCACGCGGAATATGCCGTGCTTCTCTCACATTCCCTATCCGATGACGCGGCGGAAAACCTGCGTAGCGTCGCCCGCAAAATCACGGATAATATATTCGGAAGGGAGGTAAGGGTGAGAGGTCTAATCGAAATCACCAACGTATGCCGCAACAATTGCCTTTATTGCGGACTGAGAAAAGGGAATACCGATATACGTAGATACTCACTTTCCGACGAGACTATTCTGGCTACCTGCCGGGAGGGTCATGATGTCGGATTCCGCACATTCGTGCTTCAAGGTGGCGAGAATCCGGCTTTCACCCGAACCCGCATGGCCACGCTTGTCGCTGCCATACATTCGGAATTTCCCGATGCGGCAATCACCCTCTCTCTCGGAGAATGGGATGACGATGCTCTGCGCGATTTCAAGGAGGCGGGTGCATCAAGATACCTGTTGCGGCATGAGACGTATGACCCTCTTCATTACTCACGTCTTCACCCTACGGAGATGAGTCGCGATAACCGTATCCGCTGTCTCCGAACACTCAAACGGTTGGGCTATCAGACCGGCACAGGCATAATGGTGGGGTCACCTTTCCAATCGCTTGGAAACATTGCCGACGACCTCGCTTTCATGCACTCCCTTCAGCCGGAAATGATCGGAATCGGTCCGTTCATACCTCATAAAGACACCCCGTTTGCCAGTTTTGCTCATGGCAGCGTGGAGATGACATTACGGCTCATCTCAATATTGCGGATAATGTTCCCTCACGCAAATATCCCCGCCACCACCGCCCTTGCATCAATCGACCCTGACGGGCGCAACAAGGGTCTTATGGCAGGTGCCAACGTGGTGATGCCAAACCTATCCCCTCTCTCTTGCAGAAAAGAATACGCCATATACGACAACAAAGCATTTTCCGGTGCCGAATCCGCAGAGGGTCTTGCGATCCTCGCCGATGAGATAAAGAGAATCGGGCTGGAAATAACAACTGAAAAAGGAGATTTTTCTTATGTATGACATAAAATCAAATATTGCCACTGACTTTATTGACCATAACGAAATTTTAGAGTCAATCGCTGAGGCGCGTGAGAAAGCCGCCGACAGGGAGTATGTGGAATCGCTGATCGAAAGGAGCAAGGACTGCAAGGGTCTATCCCATCGTGAGGCTGCCACGCTTCTGGAATGTGACGACCCGGAGCTGACGCAACGCATTTTCGACACAGCTCGCGAAATCAAGCAGCGTTTCTATGGCAACCGCATAGTGATGTTTGCTCCGCTATATCTCTCCAACTATTGCGTCAACGGATGCGTATATTGCCCCTATCATCTGAAAAACAAGACTATCCCCCGACGCAAGCTGACGCAAAAGGAGATTCATGACGAGGTGGTGGCTCTTCAGGACATGGGGCACAAGCGTATTGCCCTCGAAGCCGGTGAGGATCCGCGCAACAATCCGCTTGAATACATCCTTGAATCTATCAAGACTATATATTCCACCAAGCACCGCAACGGTGAGATTCGCCGCGTCAACGTGAATATCGCCGCCACGACTGTAGAGAACTACCGACGGCTGCATGATGCAAAAATCGGCACCTACATACTCTTTCAGGAGACTTATCACAAGGAGAATTATGAACGGCTACATCCTACGGGTCCGAAAAGCGACTACGCTTGGCACACTGAGGCAATGGACCGCGCAATGCTCGGCGGTATTGATGATGTCGGGCTTGGAGTGCTTTACGGTCTGAACACCTACAGATATGATTTCATAGGTCTGCTGATGCACGCAGAGCATCTGGAGGCACGCTTCGGCGTAGGTCCGCACACTATCAGCGTGCCAAGGATATGCCCTGCCGACGATATATCGAAAGAGGATTTCCCGGATGCCATTTCCGACGACCTTTTCTGCCGTATCGTGGCTGTATTGCGACTCGCAGTGCCCTACACCGGACTGATTGTCTCCACCCGTGAATCTCCCGATGTAAGAGCGAAGGTGATTGACCTCGGTATCTCGCAGCTAAGTGGCGGGTCAAAGACTTCCGTAGGCGGATATGCCGATGATTCCGCCGAATCGGAAGAGTCGGCTCAATTCGACATCTCCGACCGCCGCACGCTTGATGAGGTGGTGGAATGGCTTCTCGACACCGGACACATCCCCAGCTTCTGCACTGCCTGCTATCGGGAGGGACGCACCGGCGACCGCTTCATGTCGCTCGTGAAATCCGGAAATATCGCCAACTGCTGTGCCCCTAACGCGCTTATGACTCTGAAAGAGTATATGGAGGATTATGCCTCTCCGGCTGTCAGGGAGAAGGGGGAAAGGATGATACGCCAAGAGATCACGAAGATACCGAATCCCCGCGTGAAAGAGGTGGTGAGCGAGAACCTGCGCTATATCTCCGAAGGGAAACGTGATTTCCGGTTCTGATTCCGGTTCATCCGGATAATTTGAACAGTAGTACTTTAATTCAGAAATGACATGAACACTACACCCTCTGCCAACAGGATACACATAATCGTGCTCGGCGCATGCAACAGCGGCAAGTCGTCAGTAATCAACATGCTGGCGGCACAGAATGTGTCGCTCGTATCCGACCATGCGGGCACCACAACCGACCCCGTGCGCAAGGCTATGGAGATTCCGGGGATAGGTCCGGTGGTATTCATCGACACTGCCGGATTTGACGACAACAGCCCTCTTGGAGAAGAGAGAGTCCGACTGACCGAAAAAACTCTCGATGATGCCGACATAGCCCTGCTTCTGACAGGCGAGAACAGCGACTATGAGGCAGATTGGCTGGAAAGGCTTAAATCCCGTAATATTCCGGTAGTGAAGGCAGTCAACAAGATTGACACCGATCGCCGTGTGCCTGACGGACATATCGGGGTGTCTGCCATTGACTCTATCGGAAAGACAGAACTTCTTGATGCACTCTCTCGTGCTCTCCCTACAGATTTCGGAGAACCGGATCTGCTGCGTGGACTGGTGAAGCGAGGCGACATCGTGCTCCTCGTGATGCCACAAGACAAAGAAGCACCTAAGGGTAGACTGATTCTCCCTCAGGTGCAGACTATTCGTGCTCTTCTTGACAAGGGATGCAATGCCTTGTGCACCACCCCCGATGAGATGCCGGACGCTCTCGACCGACTAAAATCCTCACCCGACCTTATAATAACCGATTCGCAGGTGTTCGGCAAGGTGAAAGATATGACTCCCGACGACTGCCGACTCACATCCTTCTCGGTGCTTATGGCAGCATTCAAGGGTGACATCGACTATTTTATCGAGAGTGCCGCCACAATAGGCAGCCTGAAAGCGGGCGACAAGGTGCTGATAGCCGAGGCTTGCACCCATGCACCACTCTCTGAAGATATCGGACGCGTAAAGATTCCGGCATTGCTGAAGAAGAGATATGGCAACGTGACGCTTGATTTCGTCGCCGGGAAAGATTTCCCGGAAGACCTGAGCGCATACCGGCTGGTGATCCACTGCGGAGGCTGCATGTTCAACAGGCGGCTCGTGCTGAACCGGGTGGAGAGCTGCCGCCGCCAGAAAATAGCCATGACCAACTACGGCATCACAATCGCCTACCTCACCGGCATCCTCGACAAGATCGTCTATTGAAGCTCGATATTGTCAATTTGTCATTATTGTCATTATTGTCATTATTGTCATTAATGACCTTAACGACCTTAATGCCCGCCTCTATTATAAGATCGATTCTACGGAGGCTGTCTCCATATCCTGAGAGGCTGCCTCAGCCTCCTCCTCTTCCTCTATCTCCTCTGCATTTAGGATCTTCTTGAATTGCCCCAACAGATTGAAACGCAAGGTAAGATTCCCGGAGATGCCCACGTCATAGCCGGCATTACGCTTGCATATACGCACGATCTTCGCATCAGAATAGTTCTTGCTTACATAGCGGCTGATAGCCTTCGGCACGAGATCAGCAGGCAGGCTCCTCTTCCCACAGTCTACAGAAGTCCATTTCCCCTTATTGGTAAACTCTATTTTAGTCCCATTAGTGAGACGCACGTCATAATCCGTCTTCTTCAGCAGATGACGGTCTACCTTGATCATGCTCACCTTTGCCTTTGGGAAATGCTCGTCGAGCATCTCGCGGGCCTCTTCAGGAAGTTTGTCACGACTGATGGTGTAGGAATCAATAAAAGCATTTGCCGACATTACGGTCATCAAAAGCGCGACAAGAGTAAGAAATACCTTATTCATTTATCTTTTTTTAAAATTAAAAATTGCGTAAACATGAGTTGACGTGTTGAATACGTCTTCCTCATGTTAACGCAATTTTCATGCCGTTTGGCTATCCTTTATGATTAATTACGGATAGTTTGCATTCATTAATTATTTAAGGTTTAAGGTTTATGGTTTATGATCATTAAATTTTGTATAATGAAAAGATTCGTGGATTTTCGTGAATCTTAAACCTTAAACTATAAACTTTAAACTTTAAACCACTGAAGTGCAGCTTGCGAAACTTCAGTTAATTATCTCTGCGGGATATCTACCTCCTGCTTCCTTCCCTCAATCAGATAATCACGGAAATGATCCACCAGTCGCCAGTAGAAATATTCATCCATGTGTCCGAATGAATGACGCTGAGTGGGGAGAACAAGCAGTTCGAAACGCTTGTTGGCATTGATCAACGCATTTGCCACACGGATGGTATTGCCCGGATGCACATTGTTGTCGATGTCGCCGGTGACGAGCATCAGATGCCCCTTCAGACGTGATGCAAGATCCGGATTGGTGGCAATCTGATAAACGAATGTCGTGTCGCCCTTCTCAGTCACTTTCTCCTTCACGCCGTGGTGGGTCTCACTCCACCAGCGGTTGTAGATACGGTTATCGTGGTTGCCGGCTGCCGACACGGCTGCCTTGAAGAAATCAGGATACTGGAGTATCGCAGCTGTCGACATGAAGCCGCCACCGGAATGTCCGTGGATACCCACCTTGTTGACGTCGATATATTTATGACGTGCGGCAAGCTGCTCGATGGCTGTCTTCTGGTCGGCAAGTCCGTAATCACGCAGATTGCCGTAGCCATAGTTGTGATACCATTTCGAACGGTTGGGATGACCGCCACGGTTGCCCACAGTTATCACCACGAATCCTGCCTGAGCAAGACGGTCGGTACGCACGCTCATGCGGGTGAACGGATAATTGGTTGCCTCCACCTGAGGTCCGGGATATACATAGTCTATTATAGGATAGCTCTTCTCCGGATCAAAATCAAACGGCTTATACATGACACCATAGAGATCAGTAACGCCGTCTGATGCCTTAACCTTGAATGTCTCAGGGAACTTATATCCGTTGGCAAACAACTGGGAGAAGTCGGAACGCTCCAATGAAAGTATCTTGTTGCCCGACGTGTCGTAGAGCCACGTCTCCGGCACGGTGTCAACACGTGAGAAATTATCCACAAAATATTTTCCGGCATCATCCACCACCGGAGCATGGAAATAATCCCCTTTGTCGAGAAGCCTCACTCCGCCACCGTCAAGACCTACGGAATAGAGATGCTGATAATATGGATTCTCATCCTTGTCGCGTCCCATCGCGGTGAAATACACCTTACGCGACACGGGATCCACGTTAAGGATATTGTGCACGTGCCACGGACCCTCTGTAAGCCGGCGTTTCATATTCCCCTTGCCGTCGTAGAGATAGAGATGCGCCCAGCCGTCGCGTTCGCTCCATTGTATCACTTCGTCAGGCTTATCCCCTACAAGTGCGAGAGGACGCACCTCCTGATACGTATTCATACGCTCCTCGATCACTGGCACGATGGAATCCTGACCAATCGTATAGCTGCATATATCTATGCGGTGAAGGTCACGACTGCTGCGCGTCACGTAGAACGTCTTGTCGTCGCCGAGCCAGATATTGGGCACGTCATGCATCGAACGCTGCTTATGCTGGCGGGGACGATAACCCACAGACAGCGTCTGATTCTTGAAACGGTTAGTCTTTATCTCTTTACGTGAGTTATCGGAAAGGTCAAAGAGATACAGGTGTTCCTCTGGAGCCTCGCTCTCACCCGGCATCTGATATTTGTATGTCTCCAGCGTGGGACGCGGGGATGCTAAGGAATTTATGACCCATAGCTCCTTCACGGGGCGTTCGTCAGTCACGTTTGCCACGAAATAACGTGAGTCAGGAGAGAAAAGCACGTATGTGCCCTTACGTTTCCCGTTGGCAAGTGTGTCAGTGTTGAGATAGCTGTAGCCCTGACCATAGCCGAAATCTTTCTCACCATCTGTCGTTATCTGTATTTCTGTTATGGTGCTGTCATTCTCGTTCTTCTTCAGTTTCTCATAATCCTCACGGCTCATCCGATAGAGATTGAAGTCCTTGGCATAGACCACCGTCTTGCCGTCGGGAGATACAGAAGCCCAATGAAGTTCCTTTGTCTCCTTCTCCTTCCCCTCAAGATGAGTAAGCTTCCCGTTGCGTGAATCGTATGAGAAATAGAATGTCTCCTTCTCCCCGTTCTCCGGTTTCTTCTCTTTCCCGTCGGCATCCTTCTTGGGCTTTGCGTCTTGAGATGACTTAACGTCGAAAGTGAAGGTGTATCCGTCGGGCTGCACCTCAAGATTCGCGATAGGCAACGCAGCCGCATTCATCGGGTCTTTCACGATAGTCGTCAGTTCGGAAGCCATCTTGTCATTATCGAAAAGCAATGTCTTCGAACGCCGCACAGGATCCACGATATACCATTTTGTACCGTCCGAAGTCTTGTAGGAATACCAGAACTTCTCACCTGACTGGAACCAATGCGGGTCAACGGTAGTTGAAAAAAGCATGTTCCAAAGTTTCCCGCCGGAGAAACGTTGCGCCAATTCAAGCGGATTCGTCTCCGATTTGACAGGCTCCGCAGGTTCGGCACATATTCCGTAGAGAGTGACCGTAGCCGTCGCAAGGAATGTAAATAGCTGTCTCATAATATTTAGATTAATTATCTATTACCCACACCCAAAGGTGTAAGTTAGGTTTCAATGAATGACACTCCGAAAAATGAGGAAAGCAACGCAAGTGTTTTCAATGTGAAATTATGTTGACCACTAAGCCATTTTGTAACTTCACAAGGGCGTTTACCAATAGCCTTGGCAAACTCAACCTTTGACAATCCTCGTTTCGTCATAAGGTCATATATGCGATTAGAAACCGCCATCTGCATCTCCACTTCCTTATGAATCTCAGGAGGAATAGAGGCTACAATCCGATTGTATTCTTCAAATGCCGTTTTCATATATCAAAATATTTTTAACTGCAAATATACGAAAAAGTTTTTCACATCTGAATAAAGAACCGAAAAAAATAAAAACAAAATGTGCAAACATATTGCACAAAACCGATTTAACTCTCGTATAATTCCTTGCTACGACATGCATACCCGGCAAAAAAATCATCAAAATTATCCATCTTTTGAATTCAGAAGCCAATTTTATCATAACAACATTATTATCAACCCATTATTTATGATTATATTTGCAGATTTCAATTGCAATCTCAACTCTTATTCAAAAATATTTCAGATTCATGGTTAGGTTTTTCTGAAATCAAGTGTCTTATCTGTGTATGACAACAAAAAATGACATAGAACAGCTTTTCAAAAGGCATTATCCGGATATGTATCGGTTGGCAATGATGATTATTCGCGATAAGGAGACGGCAAGAGACATAGTGCACGATGTCTTCGAATCTCTCCTTAATAGCGACATGAAATCCGCCACAATTGCATATCTGCTGAAAGCCGTAAGAAACCGATGCATTAATCATGTGCGCACCCTCTCAACCAGAGAAAGGATAAGAGAACTTTATGCTCTTTCTGAATCTGAAATCGCAGATGAGGATTGGCCGGATGATGAAGTTATAGCCGTCATCAGATCGACGGTGGATTCCGACATGTCTGAATCTTGCAGGAGAGTTGTAAAACTTAGATTCACATACGGGAAAAGCTATAAGGAAATTGCCGACACTCTTGGTATAAGTGAAGTCGCTGTCTATAAGAATTTACGTCATGCAATAGATATCTTACGCAAAAAATTTTCTCAAAATGGATAAAATAGACCATCTGCTTGATGCAATTGAGCATCCTGAGAATTATTCCGACTCGGAAATAGAAACCTTATTGCAAGATCCGGAAACGAGGGAAGTTTATCGCATTCTTGATAAAACCAAAACGAGTCTACAATCCCAATCATCTCCCGATGTGGACGCTGAATGGGAGACCTTCAGACGTCGTCATCATACCAAACGATTCCGCATTTCCAACTTATTCTCACGCAATATTGCTGTTGGCTTAGCAGTAGGCATCATGTCACTTGCTGCCGTTGCCGCCGTGATCAGCATAAGCATAAATCATACCCCGAACCACAATATGGTGACAGAAAATGAAAATACCGATCCAGCAAATGAAGCCACCGTATACGCCGACTCTACCTACATCGAAATACCAACTGCGTCAAATCCTGAAATAATTGTCTTCAATAATGAGCCACTTGAAATAATCCTCAACAGGATTGCAGATTATTACGGATATAAGATCTTATTTTCAGAAAATGCGACAAAGTCGCTGCGTCTATATTTCCGCTGGAATCAGGCTTTATCGCCTGAAGAAGTAGTGGAAAGTCTTAACAACTTCAACCAAATCCACCTTTCAATAAATGATAAAACTATCAATATCGACTGACGAAATGGCTCGAACAATCATATCCATCTTAGCCTTGACTGTAATCATCATGGCTAATGCCAAGACATTCTCCTACCGATTCAAGTCCACGCCCCTACCAATCGCAATACAACGCATCATGGAGAATAATCCTGAGCTTGATATAAATTTCATCTATGACGAGCTTGAGAACTACACCACAAGCGCGACTGTGAATGCCGACAACGCTTATAGCGCACTCCGACAGACAATCGGATTGAACCCGGTAAGTGTCATAAAATCGAAAAACACCTATTATGTCGAAGCCCGCCAACACGGTAAGTATACCTACACGGGAAAAGCCATCGGCACTGACAATGAACCCGTGGTTGCCGCTACTGTGATGCTTCTCGCCCCAAAGGACTCCACTGTCGTCACGTATGGCATAACTGATGAATACGGTCGGTTTTCAATCCCGTGCGACCTACAAAAGGTAGTCGCCAAATTCTCCTGTCTCGGACACACGACCATTTATCACAGATGCAATACGTTTAATATAGGGACGATTATACTCCCCGAACATGCGGTGGCATTAGGCGAAATAAAGGTAGCCGGCGACAATGCTCGTCTTTATGCAGATCGTTCGACATATATCCCGACACAACGACAGAAAAATGCCTCGCAGTCCGGATCCGATCTGCTTGACCACATGGCAATTCCTCAACTCGGGTTGATTTCTGATGGCAATATCACCACTAACGCAGGGAAACCGGTGGCTGTATTCATCAACTATCTTCCTGCCTCCGGAAGCGATCTGCAAGCCATGAGAATAAGTGATGTGAAGAAAGTGGAATTCTATGAAAATCCCTCTGATCCTCGACTTCAAGGAAATCAGTATGTTGTCAACTATATCGTACAGGAATACGAATACGGCGGCTATCTGAAAACATTCGGACATGCTAACTTCATAAGTAATCCGATGGGTGAATTGCTCGCAAACCTCCGTCTGCAGCGGAAAAGGATGACTTACGACATAATGGGATCTACCTATCATTACAATCGTGGTCATATCGGATCAGAACTAACAGAGACTTACCGTCTGCCGCAAGATAATGGAGATGTTAAGGAATTTACACGATATTCCACCACTTCATCCTCAAAGGATAAGCATGACTGGTATTTTGCCACACTGAGGGCGACTTATAATTCTGACAATATCCAGGCATCATCACAGGTTAAGGGAAGAATCGACCGGCAACCTACCTTGAAAAGGGATGGATGCGTAATATACACTCCTCAGGATTATCCCAATTCATCATACTCATCATTATTCAGCTCTAATTCACAATACCTTGCGTATGAAGGATATTATTTCTTCATCTTGCCCCGACGAAATTCTCTGACTTTTACCCCTTCATATAGCTATTCACATACACAGGAAAACACGGAATATGAAGAGACCGGATATTCCCGTATATTAAATGGGGCAAAGGATAATACCAGCAAAGTAGCCGCTACATTAAAATATTCCCACGATTTTGGAAGAGGCGGCAATCTGCTACTGAATGCAAAGGGTTCATACGAATATAACCGTACCAGATACTCCGGATCTGCAACTGCCCTCGACCGGGCGAAATCATCACGTATAGAGTTAGAGGCAGCCTACAATATCACTGTCGGCAATTTCTATGGTGCAACATCATTCGGGTGGGACTGGGATAGATTGCAATTCAATGATTTCATCGACAAGCCGTCAACCCCGAAAGCAAATATATCCTTACGGTATGCTCCAAATAGGCATAATTCGTTCAGTCTTTCTGCGAGTTATGAATCATGGTTGCCATCACCGAGTTTCAAAAGCGACAAGATCATTGAGGCATCTTATCTCATGCGCTACACAGGCAATCCGAATCTGATACCGGCAAAAAGTTACGATTTTGATTTTACCTACACATGGGTACCCGACAATAATTTCAATTTGAGTGCATTCGCATGGGCATGGTTTGTCGGTGACAGGTATGTGTATGATTATGAAGCGACATCCACCGGCATACTACGAACCATAAAACAACCTATGGGGAGTTTCATACAAGGCACGTATGGCATAAATGGGTCGGCAAGGTTTCTTGATCGCTCACTCGTATTGTCAGGCAGAATCGGACATTTATTCAATCATAACGGTATGCCTTACAACGTAAATCATTCTCATATCAACTGGTATGCACGAGCAAGATATTACATTGGGAATTGGAATTTCACTCTCACGTATTCCTCTGATAATGGGAGTGCCGACGGATGCATGAATGGATTATGGGCATACGGTAAAAGTGATTGGTATATTACGGTAGGATGGTCAGACTCTCATTGGAATATACGTGGCGACTTATTCAATTTTACCCGATGGAACTGGCGTAACAGTCATCTCATCATGCATAGTAAATATTACGACACTGATGAGATCCGGCTGAATGGCAATAACCGTGCCTTTATCCAATTGTCGGCGACCTACACATTCGGCTTCGGCAAAAAAATCAAAAATGACGATGAACCGTCAGTAACCGGATCAGCTTCATCCGGTATTCTGAAATGACCGTCCAACAACCCATCAATTTATCAGCATTTCGCCGGGAATGCAAGCCTCCGGATTGCGCGATACCATTATTCTATGCCCTCAATAGCTTACTCGCTACCGAATCCCAATCTCATCTAAGCTCAACGGTTAAGCCCATAGCCGAGACCATACGGTAGAATGTAGATATTGAGGGTATGGTTAATCCTCGCTCAACTCTTGACACATAACTTTTATCAGCTCCTATTTTCTCGGCAAGTTCCGATTGAGTAAGACCTGCACTCTTGCGAGCATCCAGAAGAATTTGGGCATTATATTCTTCCCAAGCCTGATTCTCCGCTTCTTTTCGGCTCTCCGTCCCGGGAGCTCCGAATGTGCGATTAAGTTCCTCACTTACATTATATGTCTGCATTTTTCTCATCATAATATTCTTTCTTTAATCTTTTTGCTTTATTTATCTCACTCCGAGGAGTCTTCTGGGTCTTCTTTCTGAATGCATTAAATAATATTACCAATTTCTCTCCATCATAAATGAAGAAAATACGAAACTCATTATTACCATACGTAACACGAAATTCGTATATATCATCTTCAATGTACTTAATAAAATGAGAAGGAATCCTTTCCGTATCAGAAAATAGCAACAAGGCTCGGCGAATTTTCATCTGCTCCTTATCATTTAATTTAGACATGAAGTCGCAATAATAATCCTTATATGCTATTATTTCTCTTATCATGACTGTAAAATTACGAAAAGTTGTTTAATTATACAACGGTTAAAAACGAGAAATGTTGTATTATCATTTAAAACGTCTCACAATGAAGTTGTCTAAACTTATTTCAAAGATGGGAAAATTTCAGAAATTTTAGGGAATTTTGAAGTCTTTGAATGTGTGATGGGGTTCCATCATAATTGAAAAGACTGATGAAATTCACAAAAAGGATGGTACTTAAAATATCAATTGAAATCCAGTTCAAATATCACCTGTTTCGCCGTTTCGACTGAAACGACTGAAACAGGTGAAACAAAGTGAAACATCTATCATCAATCAGAGGAGTGTAAACTATTAGATTCAGTCGTCTTCACTCTCAAATAATCCGGTGGTTGAGTCAAACAATTCTTTGAGGGCTCTTGGCAAACGTTTGCCAAGAATCAAGCATCCGATTATGATTCCAATCCCTGACTTTATCAGAATGGAATGGTTCGGACCTATAAATGAAGTAATAGCTGCCACTATGCCGAGAAATGCGCTATATTTAATCAATTTTAATAGTGCTCGTAAATATCTTTCCATGTTATTTCTATTTGTCATTAATTATTTTTCGATGCAATACAATGGTCTGCAAATGATGAGTACCGGAGGGTTGAAGTGACCCTCAAAAATGGAGTTTATATTCTCATCTCTGATCAATCCCATGAGAAATTAAAGTCACACTCATAAAGTTTATTTATAATTTCAGAAATATGTTCTACCGTAAGTTTCCCATTCTGTATCTGCTGTCTATTAAGCAATAGATATAAACGTTCATTTCCATCATGCAAATGAGCAAACGCCTTGGTACCAAAATAATTATTTACCAATGTACGATAAAACCGAAAACGCCTATTACCCGGTTTTTCTTTTTTAATTGGATCTATATCCGAAGCTGCGACAAAGCCAAATGAAATGGTATTATCTTTCAGATAATATCGTCTCATAAGTTCAAAACAAGAATAGACAATCCTCCTTGGTTCATTATCATTAGTCATTATAGAGTATCTGTTTTCACTTAATCTAACACCTCTATAATAGAACTTTACAGCAATTAGATTATCACTGAAATGCTCCATCTCAATATAATAGATCTTATTGCTCTTTGTTGATTTAAACCTCCATATATCAGTAATACGAAGTGTGGATAAATCTTTACTTCGCATTACAAATGATGCCGGATAATGTTCGTATTGCTCAATCACGGAATGACTGGAGAATAACCGGATATGACATATTTTTCTCTCTCACTCGGAGAAATCACCTGCAACTGAATCTTATTTTGAGGATTTCTATTTGACAACAATCGAGCTTGTAATTCCATGTTCCAAAGGGCATCTTCGTATGTATCAATACGACTGTCGTCGGCAGCAAACAGCATCTTGAAATTTATCTTTAAGTTTGATCTTGTATTCTCCTTATCAAAAATAAGCCCGTTATCTGAAACCACCTTCGTCCATACAGAATCATTCTGATGAGTCAAATCCGACAATTCATCAGTAGTAAGAGCTCCATAGTCAGAAATTAATTTATCTATTTCAGTAATCTCATATTCACTGAAACTGCTCATTATACCTGATGCAACTTTATTTGCATCACAAACAGAATTGACAACACACTTATCGTCTAAAGAACGATGAGACGCAACAAATTCGCCAAAAGCTCCATTCTTTATATCATAGACTTCCGGAGCCACCGGACCTTTCGCCCATGCATAGTAATCAAACCACGTTAATGGAAAACCTCTACCCTTCATAAAATGCTCATCTATTAGATATACTATTTTCAATAGTTTACGAAGATGAACATTAGGAATCCTACCGGCTATATAAGCCAGCAATATTCCATTCTTTTCCCTATTAACAGATATCCCTATACTCATTGTTTCAATAAATTATCTGCAAATATATATCCTTTATCTTAAACATGCAACATAAATAATCAAAAGATGTTTCAAGGCAAGTTCAATTGGAATCCCCTACCCTCAAATTATTTGTATCGACATATAACATATAGATTTTAAAGATTCAAAAGATTTTTTGATAATATAATCTTTAAAATCTTTTGAATCTATATGTTAATGTATTTACTTAGATATGAGGTTTTATATGGTGTGCTCGTGCTCCGCACGATTCATACATACAATCACATCTTCATGTCGCCATCTTTCTTCCAATATATCAGCCATTTTATGTATTGTTTTAATAATTCCGGTTGTAAATTTCAAAAATAATGCCCCACCTATGCCAAAAACAGGGATAGGTTATCGGTATCTTACAAATATTCTGCCGTATCAGCCTAATCTAATCGGATTCCAATCAGGATAATTTTGAATAAAATTTCGTAACTTTGCATATCTTATAGTAAAAGACAAGAAGGACACAAGAAGGACACAAGAAGGACACAAGTAGAAGACAAGTAGAAGACAAGAAGGAGACAAGAAGGAGACAAGAAGAAGACAAGAAGAAGACAGGTTCTGCTTATAATATCAGCCCAAATATCATAAAGTTAATCAAAGTTATTGGTGAAAACTGGTTCTCCATGAATGAACTACTTGATAGTTTTGGTTTCAAATCAAGAACTACATTCTTGAAAAATTATATAGCCCCTTCATTAGAAGCCGGAATAGTTACGCTGGAAGATCACAACAATCCAACATCACGCAATCAACGATATGGTTTGACCGTAAAAGGGAAAGTCATATTCTACGAAATATAACTCCAAATGCCTATGCCGAGAATTTCCAATCCCCGCTTCATGGAATGGCTTTGCGCCCCACATCACCATATTTTTTGATTTCCAAACATTTCCCTGACCTTATCAACTGTCATATTGGCAATCACTGCAATTTGATCAATCGGCAAACCGACTTTCATCATATTGACAATCATCTCAGTTTTCTCTTCCTCTCGACCTGTCTTTATCCCTTTCTCTATTCCTTTCTCTATTCCTTTGGCTTCGGCGTATGAAAGTTGACCTACAATATCTCGGTAGGCCTTCAGATCAGCATCATAATCCATCTTATCTTCATCACTCAGATTCGCGTATGATGCCACCGACGACAGTCGGCGGAAAAGTCTATCCTTTTGTGTGAATGGCATTGTCTCCATAGTACTCATGTTGTTAAATATGTAAAACCACTGATCTATCTTCTCACTACATTCCTCCGGTTTATCCTTACCGAATAACGGAAGCTGTATGAATATGTAACGTTGCT